>JAAZVL010000129.1 GCA_018623515.1 Marinobacter sp. | reverse complement strand
GGCGTCCCGTTGTCCGGCGCTGACGGTCGAGGTCATCGCCACCAATGAAAGCGAAGAGCCGCGCTTTCTCAAGGGCGACGATCTCGATGCGATCGCCAATTTGAAGAGCCGAGAGATATACCTGTGCGGCCCCAAGGGCTTGATGGACCTGGCCAGTAATCTGCTGCATCAGCGCGGCATCACCGGCGACCGGATCCACAGCACCTTCTTTGCGCCCCCTGCACCGGCGCGACTGGAAGGCGACGAGCTTGGCGGCGAGGTGACGTTTGCACAAAGTGATGTGCAGGTCGGTTCCGAAGGCGATGCCAACCTGCTCGAAATTGCCGAGGCCGCAGGCCTCAAGCCGCAACACGGCTGTCGCATGGGCATTTGCCACCAGTGCAGCTGCCGCAAGACCAGCGGCACCGTAATCAACCGATTGACCGGCCAGGTTTCCGGGCCCGGCGAGGAAAACGTCCAGCTTTGCATTTCCGTGCCCCGGGGCCCGGTCACCGTCGACGTTTAATCCCTGTTATCCGAATCAACGCAGCCTCTATCTTCTTTCAATGGCTGCAAGGAGTTTGCCATGAAAAAACTGAACGAAACCCAACTGCAGGAACTGGAACAGGATCTCAACGCCATCCGCGAAGAGGTACTGGCGGACCTGGGCGAACGCGATGCCCGGTACATCCGCCGTATCATCCGCCTGCACAGGACCCTGGAAATCGGTGGCCGGGTGATGATGCCCTTCGGCTTCATTCCGCCGGTCTTCGTGGCGGCGACCGCGTCACTGGGGGTTGCCAAGATCCTCGAGAATATGGAAATCGGCCACAACATCATGCATGGCCAGTATGACTGGATGAATGACCCGGACCTGCACTCGCAGACCTACGAGTGGGACACCGTCTGCACCAGCGATTCCTGGCGCCGCACCCACAACTACGAGCATCACACCTACACCAACGTCATCGGCAAGGACCGGGATTACGGTTACGCGGTACTGCGCCTGAGCGACGAGGAAAAGTGGAAGCCCCGGCACAGCCTGCAGTTCATCAACTACATCCTGTTGAGTGTGCTGTTCCAGTGGGGGGTGGGCCTGCATGAGCTGGAAAGCGAGAAACTGCGCCGTCGGGAAATCCGTTGGCAGGACAAGTTGCCGTTCCTGAAGGACTTCGCCCGCAAGGGCGGCCGGCAGGCATTCAAGGATTATCTGTTCTTTCCGCTGCTGACGTTGCCGGTTGCGCCCATTGTGCTGGCAGGCAACATCGGAGCGAACCTGATCCGTAATCTGTGGTCATCCACGGTGATTTTCTGCGGACACTTCACCCAGGACGCCGAAACCTTCTCCGAGGCGGAGTGTGAAGGGGAAAGCAAGGGGCATTGGTACCTGCGCCAGCTTACCGGATCGTCCAACTTTACCGGCGGCCGCTGGCTGCATATCCTGAGCGGGCACCTGAGTTACCAGATCGAACACCACGTGTTCCCGGACCTGCCTGCCCACCGTTACCCGGAAATCTCCGAGAAGGTACAGGCGGTCTGTCACAAGCACGGCATTCCCTACAATACCGGCAGTTTTGCAAAGCAGTACGGTACCGTGCTCACCCGGATCGCCCGCTATTCGCTGCCGGACCGGGTTCGCACGCGGCTCGAAGGCGGAAGCGCCCCTCAGGCAATCTGAAGCAGGCGCAGCAACTGTGGCCGATGCTGATCCTGGATCACATCGGCCAGAGTGTACTGGTCCAGAACCTCAAGAAATGCCTTGAGCGCTTCGTTGAACATGGACTTGAGACCACACACCGGGGTGATCTTGCAGGCATTTTTCGATGAGAAACACTCGACAATACTCAGATCCTGCTCAGTCTCACGGACCAGAATGCCGATATTGATGTCTTGTGGTGCCATGTGCAAACGCATGCCACCCTTTTTGCCACGAATGGTCTCGATGTAGCCCTTCTTGTTGAGCTGGTGCACCACCTTCATCAGGTGGTTCTTGGATATATCGTAGCTGTCGGCAATTTCCTGGATGGTTGCCAGACGATCACCCTGCGCCGACAGGTAAATCAGCACGCGGAGTGAATAATCCGTATAACGGGTGATGTGCATTCAGTGCTCCAGTATTCAAAAATTCGTTCAACAGGACGGTCGCGTCAGCAGGTAGCAGGCCGTCACGGCCAAACAGGCACCCACGATACCCAATACCATCAGCGACGCTCCCATCAGTAATAACAGGCCCCAGCTCAACGCCATCATGCTGCAGGCCAGAACCTTGGCGCTGACCGGCACTGCCCGACGGAGACGCCAGTTTTCAATCGCCGGCCCGAATCGGGGATGGCCATCCAGCCACCGGGCAAAGGCCGGCGACCCCTTACTGGCAAAAAAAGCAGCCAACAGGACAAAAGGGGTGGTCGGCAGCAGCGGCAGTACCACGCCCACCACCGCCAGGCCTGCTGAGATATACGCCAGAATCCGAAATCCGGTTTTCCCGGAAGGCTCGCCCATGACGGGGCCCCCGCTATGATTCATAACTGCATCTATTCTACCTGCATTCAATGAACGGGTCTCCCCAAACGGCTCAGGAAAACCAGCCTCACCACATAGGCCACCTTTATACCCACTGCGAAAAGCAGGGTGCCAACGTGAGCCAGGATCTGGATGGCCATGGGAAAATACCGGGCGAGCGGATAAGCCACCAGCACCGTCAGCAGCAGTCCCAGAAATGACCAGGCCATCGCACTGTTTGCCCTGAATAGCAGCTTTTCCATTTGAAACCTCCAAAATACATCTTTAATATGTATTCTATAGACTTCTTTTCAGAAGTTTCAACCCCTCACACCCAGGGTTATCAGCAAGAGAACTGAGATAACGAGCTGAAGCAACTGATTTTTATCAAAAAAGATTTATTTTATTTAAATGTAAAGGAGAAAAGTGATGGGAACCCGCACCTGGCTTGAGGAAGCCTCCGACGAAGAGTTGATCGAACACATCCTGAACCGCTACCACGACACCCACCGGGACCAGTTGCCGGAGATGATCCGCCTGGCCCAGCGGGTGGAACGGGTCCACAGCGGACACCCGGAATGCCCAGCCGGTCTCAGTGCCCATCTGGAGACGATGCGGGCTGAGCTGGAAAGCCACATGGCCAAAGAAGAGCAGATCCTGTTCCCGATGATTGCACGCGGCATCTCGGGCATGGCGCGGGGACCAATCTCGGTCATGCGCTCCGAGCATGAGGATCATGCCACCGCCCTGGCCCGCCTTGACGAACTGACCAATGGGCTGAACCTGCCAGAGGGTGCCTGCAATACCTGGCGCAGGCTCTACGAAGAAATCGGCCAGTTCCGGCAGGACCTGCGGGACCATATCGATACGGAAAATACCGTTCTGTTCGCCCGAATTGACGGGCTGTCCGCATAGGCTTACCTCCCGAGGGGTATCGGATTAGTTGATCCAATCTGCAATACTTGGTCTATACTCAGATCAAAAAACAAGCGGTAACAGGATCAACCCGATGCCCCAGAGCAAACTGACAGACCGTTTTGGCCGCACCGTCAACTACGTGCGCCTGTCCGTCACCGACCGGTGTGACTTCCGGTGTGTGTACTGCATGGCCGAGGACATGACTTTCCTGCCGCGCCAGCAGGTTCTCACTCTGGAAGAGATCGCCCGGGTCGCTCGCAACTTTGTCTCGCTGGGTACCGAAAAAATCCGCCTCACCGGCGGCGAGCCGATGGTACGCAAGGATATCCTGGAACTGGTCAAGGAAATTGGCACTTACGGCCTGCGCGACTTTGCGATGACCACCAACGGCAGTCAGCTGTCCACCATGGCGGAGCCCCTGCGCAAGGCCGGCATGCACCGGCTGAACATCAGCCTCGACTCCCTGGATGCCGAGAAATTCCACAACATCACCCGCACCGGCAAGCTCAGCCAGGTTCTGGACGGCATCGATGCCGCGCGCGAAGCCGGGTTCCGGGGCATCAAGCTCAATACCGTGGTGATGAAGGGCCGCAATGACGAGGAAATCCCGGAGCTGATCGAATTCGCCCGCAAAAAGCAGGTGGATATCAGCTTCATCGAGGAAATGCCCCTGGGCGAGATTTCCGAGCATGACCGGGGCCTGGCCCTGTGTACCAGCGAGGAAGTCCGGGACATCATTAGGAAGACCCACGAGCTGGTCCCGGCCACCGAGGATTCCGGCGGCCCGGCCCGTTACTACCGGATGCCGGACAGCCCGATCAAAGTCGGGTTCATTTCACCGCATTCCCATAACTTCTGCTCCACCTGTAACCGGGTGCGGGTAACGGTCGAAGGCCGGCTGCTGCTGTGCCTGGGCAACGAGCACTCGGTAGACCTGCGCCGCGTTCTGCGCGGCAACCCGGTGACCGATGACAAGCTGCGCGAGACCATCATCAACGCCATGGATCTGAAGCCGGAGCGTCACCACTTCTCCAGCAATGGGGATGTGCAGATTCTGCGGTTTATGAACATGACCGGCGGTTGAGCGGACCTCTTCGTTTTTGCCGCCCAGCCTTTTTGTTTGGGAGGTGGAGCCGATGAGGGCCCCCTTCCAAAAAACGCTCCTTGCGGCACATCCATGTGGCGCTTGGGCTCCGCCATCCATGGCTCCGCACATTTTTGGAAGGGGGCCCTCACCGGCTCATCCAAGCGCTGAACAATAGTCCTGGTAAAGACGGAAAAGCAGGGGTCAGATGAAAGCTTTCATCTGACCCCATTTTCATTCACATGGAGTGCTCTGCCGTTTCCGCCTCCATCTCCCCCATCTCTTGCATCCCGCTCATCTCGTCCATGGCCGCACCGGTGTTCAGGTGTTCCATGGTGATCTCGTTGTATTTCAGAACCTCCCCACCGTGCTCCATCATGAAGCCATGAGCGGCATCTTCTGTGGCGAAGGAGGCCAGGGTCGGCCCCATGGCGCCGGTGCGGTCGGAGCCAACCACGAAAAAGGCGTCCCGGGCGTCGATCAGGGCGGTGTCGTCCGGGTGCTCCCACTCGGTCTGGGCCATGTCGTGGACGTAGAGAGTGTGATCGCGATTCACATTCTCCGGCTGGAGCATCCAGGCGAACATGTCCTTGGTCGAGCAGAACTTGCGAACGTGCTGGTCTTTTTCGGTGATGGCTTCCCCCTTCGGACCCGGGAAGTTGATGATCACCATGCCGCAGACGTGGCATTCATCGCCGCTTTCGAAGTGTACCGGGTCAGGTTTGGCCGTGGTCTGTTCCTCATTGCCCGAGCAGGCAGTGAGGCTTATGGCTGCCAGGGCGGCAAGGAGCCAGTTCAGTTTGGATCGGTTCATCAATGATAACTCCGTTCAGATACGACGATTTCGGAAAAGTAACAGGGCGCTCGCCAGGGGGATGACAAACCACAGCACCAGGCCGATCCATAGGCCGGCGGCGCCGATGGGCAGGTCAGCGCCAAGGCTCAGAACTCCGCTGAGCTGGCCGGTATCACCAAAGGCAACGATGTTGAGCAGGCGGTAGATGTCGGTCGGGTTGAGCATCAGCAACCAGGGCAGCAGCTCGGCGTTGAACTTGCCCTCACTGGCGACCAGGGTTCCCAACAGCATCAGGTCGAAAATCAGCACAAAGAAGAACCAGATCGCCAGGGCCAGACCGGCGGCAATCGGTTTCTCGCCGACGCGGACACTGACCACATAGGCCAGCGCGATGAAGCCCCAGCCCAGCAACACGGTGGAGGCAATAAAGCGGAACATGGCAATGGCCAGGTTGATGATGGCGACATCCTCCACCAACAGCGCAATGGCCAATCCAGCCACACCGAAGCCGATCAGGGTGGCCAGCGCCAGGGTCAGACCGTGGCCGAGGAACTTGCCCAGCAATAGTTGGCTGCGGCTGAGCGGGTAGGTCATCAGCAACAGCAGGGTGCCACCCTCCTCTTCCCCGACGATGGCATCATACGCCAACAGCAGGGCGATCAGCGGAATCAGGAAGATCCCGAGGCTGGCCAGACTGGCGATGGTGGCTGGGGTGGAGGCATAACCGACCTGACCTGAAGCGGCCGCACCGAACCAGGCAATCCCCAGGGCCAGGGTGGCGAACACCAGGGAAATGGCCATGAGCCAGCGATTGCGCAGGCTGTCACTGAGTTCCTTGCGGGCAATGGTCCAGATACTGTTCATTGGCCACCTCCCCGATGGGCCAGACCACCCGAGCCGATGAAGTGCACGTAGATATCCTCCAGGCTGGGCTGGTGGATACTGACATCCGCCACCTCGCCCGAAGCCATCACCGTTTGCAGCAGGGCCATTTTCTCCCTCGGTTGCACATCCACACGCAGCCGACCGCTATCGGTCTTGATCATCAGGCCACTGCTGGTCCCGGCCCTGTCGATTAACTTTTCCAGAGCGGAAACGCTGTGGACGGGATCCAGGGACAGGGTCACCGGCATGTTCGCCTGCCGCCTCAACGCGGCCAGATCCCCGGCCGCCTTCAGCGAGCCCTCGGTGAGAATGGCAGCACGGTCAATGTAAGGCTCGACGCCAGGCAGGACATGGGAACACAGCACAATGCCCGTACCCTCGTCCCGCAGATCCCGCAGCAGCCGGTACAAGTCTGCGGTCGCCACCGGATCCAGACCCACGGTCGGTTCATCCAGCATCAACAGCTTCGGCTTGCCCAGCAGCGCCTGCGCCAGCCCCAGACGCTGGCGCATCCCCTTGGAATAGGTCTTGGTACGGGCGTCCATGGCATCGCCCAGCCCCACCTGTTCCAGTAACTCCGGCACCTGGCGCAGGGACGCACCCTTGAGCCGGGCAAAATGGCTCAGAATCTCCCGGCCGGTCAGCTGCGGGTAGAACATCACATTCTCCGGCAGGTACCCGATGTACTGGGTCACCTGCGGATCCCCGGCCTGGCCGCCGAGCACAGACACCGTCCCCTGGGTCGGCTGCATCAGCCCCAGGATCAGCTTGATCGAGGTGGTCTTGCCCGCCCCGTTGTGGCCGAACAGACCCAGGATCTCCCCCGGCTCCAGGCGCAGATCAATGCCGTGCAGCACCGGGCTCTTATCGTACCGGTAACTCACATTCTCAAGACGAAAACAGCTCATCAGCTCTCCGGTTGAAGATCAGCGGGAAGTCGCATCAGTGGATGGGAATCGGCAACCCCGGCGGCCTTCACCACCGGAAACGCATCCTGCACCCAGCGCAGGGTATCCACCGCCGGGCTGAACATCAGAATCTTCGCCTCCGGATACTTCCACAGCAGCCGGTCCACATTGTCATTGGGCTCATAGGGCACATCCCCGACCCCGTCCTGATTCCGATCCCAGCCCAGGTAATCACTCCAGAAATTGCCCTCACCCTCCTTCGACCACTCCTGGGTCCGGGTGGCCACATACTTCACCTGGCGCTGGTTGTTCACAAAGGCATTGCCGAACACCTGGTTATCCTCGGAACCGGCGGTGAGATGAATCCCGATGTTACTATCCGCGAAATAGTTACCCTCGAAGGTGTTGTACAGCGAGTTATAGATAAACACCGCCTTCCCCTCAGCCCCGGAAATCGCCACACCCCCGGTCTGCCCCTGGGACACCCCGGTCACCACATTCCCGCGCAGCTCCGACTGGGTAATGAAATTCATCAGAATCCCGTAGTTCTCATCATTCACCGACCGATTGTTGAACACCCTCAGCCGCTTGCTCTGCATCAGCGCATACCCGGTCCGAGTACCGCGGGTGACATTGTTCTCCAGCAGATTATTCATCGAGTACATGTAATGAATGCCATAACGCAGATCCGCCATTTCATTGCCCCGGATCGTATTGTTATTCGCCGTCTCGATATAAATCGCATCCCGGGTCTGACGGATGTCATTACCCTCAATCAGCGCCCCCGTGGTGTTGAACAGGTGAATCCCGTTACCCCGATCCTGCGACCGCAGACTCGTCTCACCCCGGATCACATTCCCACGCACCGTCACATCCGGCGTCGCATCCAGCCAAACCCCGAACGCCGGCCCCTGCAGCCGATTATTCTCGACAACCGAACCCCGGGCCTCCCGAGCCACAAAAATCCCCGCATCCAGCTCGTTCAGATCGCTGCCCCAGTTCCGCACCGTACAACCGGAAAACGTCACCTCCTCGGCGGTGATATTCACGGTATTCCCCTTCCCGCCGCCGTCAATCACGGTATCGG
>JAAZVL010000128.1 GCA_018623515.1 Marinobacter sp. | reverse complement strand
GGCAGGTGCTCCCCCTGGTCGCGGAGGAACCTGTATTCGCACTTAAAGGCGGTACAGCGATCAATTTGTTTGTTCGTGATATGCCCCGATTGTCTGTTGATATCGACCTGGCCTTCTTGCCTGCCGGGAATCGCTCTGAAGACCTGGCCCAGTGCGCTGCCGCACTTGGCCGATTAGCCAAAAATATCCGGCAACGATTGGGCGTGGACGCGCAGCAACAGGGCAATCGTGATGATGAACTGCGGGTGATTGTGCGTAGTGTCCGCAGCCAGATAAAAATTGAGGTGTCGCCTGTGTTGCGGGGCACGCTACATCCGCCGGAAATCCGGGATGTGGTAGAAGCGGTAGAGGACGCCTTTGGTTTTGTTTCGGTGCCCGTTGTTTCTCTGCCAGATCTTTACGGTGGAAAGATATGTGCGGCACTGGATCGTCAGCATCCACGAGACTGGTTTGATGTGATGCAATTGCTGGATGCCGGGGAGTTTGATCGTAGTGTGTTTCTCGGGTTTCTGGTGTATCTGCTGGGGCATCCCCGACCTTTGAGCGAAGTTCTGTTTCCGCGCTGGAAGCCTTTGAGGGAACAATACCAGCGTGAGTTTGCCGGGATGTTACGGGAGGACTTACCTCTGGAGCAGCTGGAGCACACCAGGCAACGTCTGGTGACTGTAATTGGTAAACAAATGAGCGATCAGGACGTGGACTTTCTGCTGTCTTTCAAGTCTGGCCGCCCAAACTGGGAGTTATTTCCATTACACGGTGTAAAAGAGCTGCCCGCCGTGCGCTGGAAGTTGCAGAACATCGCTCGAATGCCGGAAGGAAAACACTCTGAAGCGATCAAGAAGCTCGAGTCTGTACTGAACAAACTGAAACAGGATCCTGCATGAAGAACTCCACCCTTCTGGACCAAATCGAAATCGGCCAGATTGGAGTTCATCATGGTGGCCCTCTAACGCAAAGATAAAGAAATGGTTTGAAGCCGAATCTTGGCCAGCGGAATGATTATTAGCTACATAGCGCGCGCAAACACCTTGAACGGCAACGCCTTGATGACATAGCTCAGCGGCGTCCACGGCCACCAGGGCACGTAGGCACGGCGTTTTTCTTTGTCGATGGCGCTGACCAGAGCGGCCACGCCAGTCTCCAGATCCACCCGGAAGGGCGCATTCTTGGTGCTGCGGTTGATGTCGGTGAGGATGTACCCGGGCATGATGTTGGTGACCCGGATGGGCGTGCCTTCGGTGTCCAGCTGCAGGCCTTCGGCCAGGGAGGCGACGGCGGCTTTGGTGGCGGCGTAGACGTTCATGGAACCACGGAATCCGCGCACCCCACTGACGGAGGAAATCAGTACAAGGTGGCCCGAGTTCTGAGCCCGGAAGATCTCCATGGCGGCCTCGCACTGGGCAATCGCGGCAACGAAGTTGGTCTCTGCCGCCTGGCGGTTGGATTCGAAGTGCCCCTGGCCAATCCCATGACTGCTGGCCATGCCGGCGTTAACCACGATCCGGTCGAGGCTGCCCAGCTCCTCCTTGAAGCTCTGGAACACCTTGGGGACCTGCTCGTAATCGCACACGTCCAGAGCCTGGATGACCACGCGAATGTTCGGGTAGCTCGTTGTCAGCTCGTGCTGGAGTGCTTCCAGGTTCTCCACGCGCCGGGCGCACAGCGCCAGGTTGCAGCCTTTGGCCGCCCAGGCCCGGGCCATGCCCATGCCCAGCCCGCTGCTGGCTCCGGTGATCAGGATGTTACGTCGCATTCTCTGTTCCTTATTGTTGACACGGGTTTAGCCCGGGCTTTTTATGTAAACCACATTTTTCTCCCCGACCCGGATCTCGAACAGCTCACTGGCCTTGATCAGGTCGCTCAGCTTCTTGTAACCGTAGTTCACCGGGGAGAATGAGCTGTTGTTGGAAATGTATTGGCCCACCTTGCCAAGGTGCGCCCAGCCATCGTCGTCGGCGGTTTGCTCGACGGCGGTGCGCAGCGTCCTGACTAATACGGAGTCGCCCCGAAGTTGATTGCGTCCCCATTTTTTCTGGGCTCGTGCGGTCGGCTCAGCACCACTTTCCCCTTCTTCCTCGTCGGCTTCTTCCCGGAGGTTTTCGGTGTAGATGAACTGGGAACAGGCATTCACGAAGGGCAGGGGTGTCTTGCGCTCGCCAAATCCGAATACAGGCAGGCCCGCTTCCAGGATGCGCATGACCAATGGCGTGAAGTCGCTGTCACTGGTCATCAGGGCGAAGGCATCAACGTTTCCGCTGTAAAGCAGGTCCATGGCGTCGATGATCATCGAGGCGTCGGTGGCGTTCTTGCCGGTGGTGTAGGCGAACTGCTGGATGGGGCGAATGGCGTTGGGGTGGAGTTTTTCAATCCAGCCACCCAGCTGCGGGCCGTTCCAGTTGCCGTGGGCGTGTCGTATGTTCACGGCGCCATACTTGGCCAGTTCCTGGAGCACGCCTTCAATGGCCTGGTGGCTGACGTTGTCGCAGTCGATCAGCAGGGCAATGCGATAGTTGGAGTTCATTTTCCTTGAGGTTCCTTATGCAGAGGGCCTGAATCCCGTTAATTTCAGTCTAACAATAAGATCCCGTATTTTTACCCGCTACTTGCGAAAGCCAGTTTCCTTACGATTTGGCAATAAATTGCCCGCTCACCCCTCCCAAATCCCTCAAACTTTCCAACGTAACTTCCCGCCACCCCGTAACCTTGCGATTTCTACTTACCCGAACCTGTCCAAAAATTGACAATTTCGTAACTGGTCGAGTGACATTCTTCACACCCATAATCGCCGCGCCTTTGTTAAATTTTGTCAAATCGTCGATAAAGTGGTGTGAGATATATATGAAAAGCGTCAGTAAAACGTCAGGGTCAGTAATGGCCGCAGCTTTTTTGGGCGCGTTGCTCACGGGCTGTGGTGGTGGTTCTTCCTCGTCTGAAACCTCTTCCCAGAGTGCCTTCGGTGATAGTGGTAGCAAATTCGTTGATGGCAGCAAGGCTCTGCTGAGCTGGACTGCGCCTTCCACCCGTGTAAACGGTGACGGCATCTCCATGGGTGAGCTGGATAGCTATATCATTCGTTACGGCCAGGATGCCGATAATCTGACCGAGAAAGTGGTCATCGGTGATGCCGCCGAGGAACCCTCCATGTCCTACACCGTCGGTGGCCTGGGCCAGGGTACCTGGTATTTTTCCATTCAGGTTCAGGACACCAGTGGCCTGATGAGTGCTCCGTCTGCGGTTGTCAGCAAGACCATCCAGTCCTGATCTGGCCGTATCGCCCGTGCCTGAAGTGTGCAGTCTCAGGCCAGCGGGTTGGCCATCGGAAGTTTCAGGGTAAACGAGGTTCCTTCTCCGGGAATCGAAGCGACCGAAATCTCTCCCCGGTGTTTTTCCACCACTGTTTTCACGAATGACAGCCCCAGCCCCGCGCCGTGAACGCCGGCCAGCTCACTGCTTTTCTGGCGCATGAACCGGTCAAACAGGTAGGGCAGTTCCTGCTCATCAATACCGCTGCCCTCATCCGAGACCGTCAGGCAGGCCTGGTGGCCGGCCCGGAATACCTGCACGTTGACGGTGGAGCCGGGCGGGCTGTACTGCACGGCATTGGTCATCAGGTTGATCACGGCCCTTTCAAGCAATTCCGCGTTGCCCCGCAGCCAGAGGTCCTCGGTGCCCTGCAGGGAGAACTCGATGTGCTTCTCGGAGGCCTGTTCGCTGACGCTGTCCCGGGCGTTCTCGGCAATCGCCAGGAACTCACATTCGTAGAACCGGGTCTCGGTCAGCTGTTCGGCACGGGCCAGCTGCACGAACTCCTCGGCCAGGTTGTAGCTGCGGCGGGCCAGCTTGCCCAGCTGTTCCAGCTGCGCCGGCTCGATGTTGGAGGGATCCCGTTTCAGCTGCTCGATCAGGGCAAGCTGGGACACCAGCGGCGAACGCACGTCGTGGGAGATAAAGTCGATGGCCTCCCGGTGCTGGCGCTGCTGTTCCCGCAGTTCGGAGATGTCCGAAATGTTGGCGATGATGCCATGCTGGTCCGTATCCGGCAGGGCGAAGGGCGCAAAGTGGATCAGGAAGTCCTTTTCGCGGATGCGCAGATCCACCGTGCGGCTCTGTTGCATCGTCAGGGTTTCCGAGATCGTTTCATGCCAGGGCGGGATCTCCCGGGGGTCGTGGCCCTCCAGTAGGCGGGCCAGGGGCATGCCGTCCAGGCTGGGCATGGGGTCGCCCAACCATTCCTCGATGTGGCCGTTGGCGAAGCGGATAGCGCCGAGTTCGTCGGTCACGATGATGCCGTCGGGCATGTGTTCGAAGCTGCGGCGGATGAACTGTTGCATCCGGTTCATGCGCTCGGTGGCGGTGCGCAGGCGTTCTATGCGTGCCGAGATGTTTTCCCGGATCTCTGTGTTATCAACAACGTGGGGCGTTTCCTCGAGGTGCAGGCGCCGGAGGTAGCGCTGGATGGCCTCCCGGCTTATATCGTTGGGCATGGTCAGGCCCATTGTGTAACGGGTTTCGCCCCGTTCCAGCCGGATCCAGCTTACCTGGGGCTGATGCAGCCACTGCCCGTTGGTGAGGGAGTCGGGGATATCCGCCATGGCGAGGTTGCGGGCGGAGAGAATCTCTGTGCTATCGGTCAGCAGCCAGCCTTCCGGCTGGAAAAGCACACGAAAATAGTTCAGCAACTGTGTCGGATGACTTCTGGAAGGCGCCTGCAGATTGACCCTCGGGCTGGTGACGAGCCTGTCCAGCTGCTGGTTGAGGAAACGATTCGCCGTGGCCAGCCGAAGGCCGCTGGAAACCGGAAAGGCGACAAGAGGGATCAGAATGGCATTCGCCACTGGTATCCAGACACCGGCACTGAAGAGCACCACCAGGGACACCGCGGAGACCGAGCCCGCAATCGCGACGCACGTGAACAGAGTACGGCTCGGGCGTGTCCTGGGCAGCAATACAGACACCAGTACCAGTACAACCAGGCTCAGAATGGCGCCGGCCCAGTCAGGAGCCTGCCGGATAAACAGGGCTTTGCTTTGTTCCGGGAAGGCGAGCTGGCTGCTGGAGAGTGCAGTCTCCAGGAGCCCCTGGTCAAGAATTTTGGGCAGTACTGACAGTTGGATCAGCAGCAATAATGCGAGCAGGATCAGGCCCAGGTTCCAGGGAGTTGTTCGGATGATTGGCAAGTCCCGGCTCATGCGCCCTGCTGTTGGTGTCGGTCGTTCAAGGTATTGTTCCAGAAAGAACTCTCAGCCGGACAAAATACCGTTTTCAGGGACGAGTTCCAAGGCTTGGGTCGTATTGTTCTAGCCGCGAGTGCCACGGTCGGGAAGCGAGGTAACCTGCTGGCCGGACATATCGCCGGATTTGTCCGGGGCGGCGATGCGATTGGGGTACACGGTGAGCGCACGCGGCTCGGTCGCGACGACGGATTTTCCGCCGGCTTCGGTTACCACGCGCCAATAATACAGCCCCGGCTCCAGGGGCGTAGATGGCAGTGCCTGGGTTTCCGGCGCCCACTCACTGGTGGCAATGACATTCTGGAAGTTACTGTCACGGGCCACCTCCACTCTGGCGATTTCGTTCTCGCCGTTGAGTTGCCAGCGGAACTCGGGCATATCATCGTTCGCGCTGGCTCCGGCCGCCGGGTAGGAGAGCGTGGCCGGTTGCGCCTGCAGGCGTACTTCCATCGGTATGGTGGCCGGCATTCCTGCCAGGCCACTGGCGTCCAGGGCCGCTATCTGGACTTGGTATCCGCCGTTGTCCAGCAGTCCAATGTCGAACCCGTTGCCGGTGACTTCGCGGCTGCCGATCCATTCGCCGCTGGCGGCCTCGAAGATGTCGAGCCGGTAGGCGGCGGTATCCTCGCCCTGCCAGGTCACCGCGAGTGGGAGGGTTGAGACAACCTCAGGTAGAGGGTTAATGTCCGGCGCGTCCGGCAGCTGCCGGATGGTGACGCCGCTGTGCCCTTCGGTTCCGACACTCGCCAGATAGCCGGCCGGAATGCGCTGGGCCTTGCCGGGGGCTCCAAAGTCCACCATGCCATCGGTGACGCGGACCAGTGTTGTTTCGAGAGTCGCTTGAACGGTGAACGTCGAATGCTGGGTCAGCGCAACGGCGTTGGCTGTCTCGATGTATACGGGAAGGGGGTTCCAGTCGCCGGATTGCGCCCGGGCATGAACCTTGCCCTCAATGAGCCGCACCCGCGGCGCGGTTTCGGTTCCCAGCTCAATGATTTGCAGGCGTGTGCGGGGGAACAGGCGCAGTGCTACATCTTCGTTCAGCTGGATCGTAGCGGTGCCCGCGCCGGACACGATTTCGTCGCCCGCCTTGATGGGCGTCTCCCAATCGAGCGGCACTGAACGTTCGGCCTCGTTGGAGAGAAGCTGAACGCTTCCAGTGGTGTAGGACACCCGGGTGGTCTCCGCCGCGCTGTGAGTCGCTGCCCCTGCCAGCGTAGCTGTCAGGGTGAGCAATGTCAGGGTGCGGCGGAGCAGGGTGTCACTCATTGGCTGCGAGGGGTCTTTCCAGTTCGTCGTTGTCCAGGGCTTTCATGGCTTCAAGCCGGTAGCCCCGCTGGTAAATGGTCTTGATCCGGAAGCCGTTCTCCGGGTTCAGGCCCAGGCGCCGGCGCAGGCGGCTCATGTGAGTATCCACCGTGCGGGTGTTGATGTCACGGGCCAGGCCCCAGACGCGTTCGAGCAGCATTTCCCGGGTCAGCAGGCGGCCCTGGTTCTGGAACAGGAACAGGGTCAGATCGAAGTCCTTGTCTGTGAGGGTGAGTTCCTCACCGTGGAGGGAGATGGAGCGCTGCTGGGTGTTGATCTCGAACGGGCCGTACACCAGAACTTCTTTTTCGTTGTCCGGGTTGGTACGACGGGCGAGCGCGTTGATGCGCGCAGACAGCTCCGCAGCACGGGGCGGTTTGGCCAGGTAATCGTCGGCACCGGCGTCCAGCGCCCGGACGATGTCGGATTCGCTGTCGCGCTGGGTGAGAAAGATGACCGGGATTGGCCAATTCAGTTGTGCTCGTATGTTTTCCAGTACATCGATGCCCGTCATGTCTGGGATTTGCCAGTCCAGGATCAGCAGGTCATAACTGCGGTGCAACACAGCACTCAGAAAGTTCTGGCCGGTCGGAAAGCTGTCGCAGTGGTGCCCGCGTTCGGCCAGGATGTTCTGGACGTTTTGCGCCTGTTCGTGTTCGTCTTCAAGCAGAGCAATGCGCATGGTGATCTTCTCCCTTCGATATCAACCGATTATGGCAAAAAGCAAGGGTCGATTTCAGTATCGTTATGTATTATTGCGTAAACCCAATGCGGGTTTACCGTTGTCATCGTCGACCGTTTGCCGGCATGCCGGGAAATTGCTGCAACCCCAGAACCAGCCTTTCTTGCCTTTGCGCCGCACCAGGGGCGAAAAACAGTGGGGGCAGGGAATGGGCTTCTGGCCGGTGCCATCGGCCGGGGCGTTGTCCTCAATGGGGCGGGTTCCCCTGCAGTCCGGGTAGCGGGTGCAGGCGTGGAAACGGCCAAACTTGCCGTCCCGTTCTACCATCGGCGCACGGCATTTGGGGCAGTGGATGGCCTGGCCGGCCTCTTCTGATTCCGCACCCGGGCTGGCTTTGCCCTGCGGGCGGTCCATCAGGTCCCGGATTTCCTGCTTGAGGGTGTCGAGGAATGTGCGCGGGTCATCCTCGCCTCGGCGAATGCCCTCCAGTGTCGCTTCCCAGACCGCCGTCCGGTCCGGTTTGCTGACCGACTCCGGCAGCGCTTTGATCAGGGTCTTGCCTTTGGCGGTGGCCCGAATGTGCCTGCCTTCCCGGAACAGGTAGTCGCGCTTGAACAGGGTTTCGATGATAGCCGCACGGGTGGCTTCGGTTCCAAGGCCATCGGTTTCCCGCAGGGTCTTGCGCAGCTCGGCATCGCTGACGAATCTGGCGATGTTGGTCATCGCCGAGAGCAGGGTGGCGTCAGTGAAGTGCTGCGGCGGTTGAGTTTTGCGCTCGGTTACGGTCGCCGCATCACAGTGCACCGGTTCGTTCTTCTCCAGCCTGGGCAGTGGAGCTTTCTGGGGTTCCTGGCGCTGTTCCCGGAGTTTCAGTTCGAGATGTTTCCAGCCCGGCTCGAGGATGGCGGTTTCCGTGGCCCGGAACCGGTGCTCCGCCACCCG
>JAAZVL010000127.1 GCA_018623515.1 Marinobacter sp. | reverse complement strand
GTGCGTCGTCTGGCTGCCACCGATTTAATGTCATTTATATGACTGCGGTGTGACAGTGTCTCGCACCGGCACCGCTATCTGTGGGGCTGTCCACATTTCTCGGGTTAAGCCGTTGTAACCGTCGCCACAAGACCTATTACACCGGGAAATGCGGGCAGGGCTGTGGTAAAAAAGCAGGTTTTCAGGGACAGAATATGATGAATTGTGACCGCCCATGCTGATTATCCCCGCCGAGAACGCCGTTAACTGGAAACGCCCGCCCTGGATCACCCTGGGGCTGATGTTCGTCTGCCTGCTGGTCTTCCTGTTCTACCAGGGCGGAGACAGCCGCAAGATCGAGCAGGCGGTTGAGCAGTATCTCGCCCACGATCTCCAGGAGCTGGAAGCCCCCGCCTACGAGGATTACCTGCAACGGCAGATCCAGTTCCGGGGCGAGGAAGAGCGGGTCTATGACCTGCAGGAATTCCAGCAGCTGCGTGAGGAGAACGCCGGCTTCTGGATTGCCATCACCCTGATGATGGATCGTGAGTTCTACCACTACCTGCTGGAGAACCGCGACATTCTCTGGGCACCGGCAGAGCGGGCCTATTGGCTGGACCAGCGGGCCGCCATCGAGCAGGACTTCATCAGCCAGCTCAGTGCCCAGCAACTGGGGCTGGTGCCGGCCGATCTCAAACCCTATACCTTGATCACCTACCAGTTCCTGCACGGGGGCTGGGGCCACATCATCGGTAACCTGCTGTTCCTCTTCCTGCTCGGCTTTACGGTGGAGAAGGCGCTGGGGCCGGGTCGTTTCCTGCTGGCCTACCTGTTGTGCGGAGCCATTTCCGGCCTGGTGTTTACCGCCTTTTCCGCCGGCAGCCCGCTTCCGCTCGTGGGCGCTTCGGGGTCCATCTCGGGCCTGATGGGCATGTACGTGGCCATCTACGGTTTGCAGAAGATCCGGTTCTTCTTTTTCCTGGGGGTGTACTTCAATTATTTCCGGGCGCCGGCGCTGGCCATGCTGCCGGTCTGGCTGGGCAAGGAGATCTATGATTACTGGTTCGCCGGCGCCACTGGCATTGCCTACATGGCCCACGCCGGCGGCCTGGTGGCCGGGGCTGGCCTGGTCTGGCTGTTCGGGCGCAGCTGGCTGCAGGTGCGGGAGGAATTCTTCGAGCCAGAAGAGGCCGAAGAGGATGCCCGTTTTACCACCAGTTACGCCCAGGCCATGGCAAGCCTGGGCCGAATGGAATTCGACCTGGCCCGTCGGCAGTTCGAGGCCCTGCGCCAGCATTACCCGGACCGGCCGATCCTGCTGGAACACCTGTATCAGCTGGCCAAACTGAGGCCGGATTTGCCGGAATACCGGGACCGTAGCCGGGAGCTCATGGAGGACGCCCTCAGCCGGCGCCAACCGGAACAGATGGTTGCGGTCTGGGAGGAATACCTCAGCAAGGGGGAGCATCACCAGCCGTTGGCTGCCGAGGACCACAATCGGGTGCTGTTTGCCAGTCTGAAGCAGCAGAATTTCAAGACCGCCGAGAAAGCGTTTGAGCGGTTGCGGGCCACCGGGGATGAGGTGTTGACCTCGGAAGCCTGTCGGCTGCTGGTGAGTGAGTTCGAGAAGCGGCAGATGGAACCCAAGGCGCGGCATTATCGGCAGCTGCTGGTCTGAATTCGGGGGTTGACGGTGAAAACGGGGGCAGAAGAAAGCGTTCTTCTGACCCCACCTTCACACTTCACTCCGCCACCGCAAAGCTCGCCTTCGGCCCCTTCAACGGTTCCCGGTTCTCCGCCTGCGCCAGATACGTGCCGATCTGCCCGTGCAGCGGGTGGTTCGGGCATTTCTTCTGAATGAATGTCAGGAAGGCGGTGGCCTTCTCCCATTGTTGCAGTCCGTTGGCAAGGATCTGCGCCACCAGCAGATACGCCGGCGCCAGCTGGTCGCTGTCCGGGAAACGCTTGTGGAAGTCCTGGAGCAGGCGCAGGGCCGGCTTGAATCGGCCACGGTGATACATGGCACTGGCACAGCGGACACTCAGTTCCGGGTCTTCCAGTCGGAAGGTGGGTTCGGATTCCTGCAGGAGGGTGACCAGTTCGGCGATGGCTTCGCCGTCGTTAAAGTTTGCCAGCCAGTTGAGGATCCGGCCATGGTGCCGCTGCAGTTCGGGCACGTCTCGCCGGGCCATCAGCAATTTGAACAACTGGCCAATTCTCAGGGCATTGTCCGGGTCCCGCTTCAGGGCTTCCTTCAACATGGACTGCACGCGATCGTAATTGCCGTCCTTCAGGTTCATGTCGATATCGGCATCGAACCGGGCGCTGCGGTCTCGGTTCCGGGTCTGGGCAAAGGCCTCACCATCCTGCACATCCGCTGCAAAACCCAGCTCTTCCTGGTACTGGAATAGCAGGTAGCCCAGCATGTGGAACAGGATCAGGGTGAAGGTACTGTTCAGGAAGCCGGCCAGGGGCTGGGAGAACCACAAGGGGAAGTGGTTGAGGGCGAAGTCCTGGGCGACGCCGGAGGCCAGGGTGAGCAGAATCAGGTAACCGTAGAGCAGGAAATAGGGTGTCCCGATGCGGGCGATGATCTGGGCCAGGTTCATGGGGTTGACCGCCGCCCCCACCGAGCGCTCCATGGCCAACACCATTATGCTGGCGGGCAGGGCCAGTACCACAAAGGCGATGGCCAGCATCCCCAGCAAGGGCCCGCCCACCATGGCTGCGGCGGCCACCAGGCCGCCCATGACCAAAAAGACCAGTAATTGCAGAATCACGATATCGAAACCGCTGCCGGTAAAGGCCACCGCCACAGGGGGCGGTTTCAGGTGCCCTTCGGCGGTGTGGTTGATCACCGCGTAGGTATACTTGAACAGGGCCAGCGCCAGCACAATCCAGATCAGGATGCCGATCAGGTTGGCCGGGGCGATCAGCGGGACCAGGGTGCAGATGGCGATGACAATCAGCGGGTCGCTGTGGAACGGGTACCGGAAGAAAGCACCGATCCGGTTCCAGAACGGGACCGCTTCGGTGGCTGCGCCGAGGTAACGCATGGCCTTGCTGCAATGGGGGCAGAGCGCCTTGCGGTGGCGGGTGTCGGCATCGGGCATGCAGCGGCTGCAGTAGTGGATCTGGCATTCGCCGCAATGCCATTTGGCGGGGTCGCCGGGGTGGTAGTGACAATCGTGTTTCACAGCGGGTCGCGTTCCTGGTCCGTCAGAGTCAGGCGGATCATGATGACAGAACTGGAAGGGCCGCGCAGCTACCTGGTTAACAGGTAGACTGAAGACAAAGTGTGTCCGTATTGATGGACTAGGTTTCCGTGTCCGGAGGAGTCTTGCAACAGAACGAACGGCAACAGTCGGCTGATTTCGCCGTGGCGTACCAGCCCTACCGCTGGCGCGATATCTTCCTGCTCGCGCTCAAGCACAAACCGCGGCTGGTGCGCGCCAACCTGCTGGCCATCCTGGCCACGGTCATGGCCGTGCCCGTGCCCCTGCTGCTGCCGGTGCTGGTGGATGAAGTCTTGCTGGATGAAGCCGGGCCGGTGCTTCCGGCCATGGATGCCATGTTGCCCTCCGGGTGGCAGGAACCGGTGGTCTACATCGGCCTGATGGTTCTGGCGGCGTTGTTGCTCCGCTCTGCGGCCCTGTTCTTCAATGTCCTGCAGTCCCGGGAATTCTCCAAGGTGTCCAAGGACGTGGTGTTTCGCATGCGCTCCCGGCTGCTGGGCCGGCTCCAGCGTGTGGCCATGTCGGAGTATGAAACCCGTGGGTCCGGGGCCATCAGCAGTCATTTCATTACCGACCTGGACACCATGGACCAGTTTCTCGGTACCTCCATCAGCCGGTTCCTCGTGGCCAGCCTGACCGTTATCGGTACCGCAGCGGTGCTGTTATGGGTGCATTGGCAGCTGGCCCTGCTGATCCTGCTGTTCAATCCGCTGGTGATCTTCGCCACCATCCTGATCGGCAAGCAGGTCAAGGAGCTGAAGCGGCGGGAGAACAGCGCCTATGAGGAGTTCCAGGGGGATCTGACCGAAACCCTCGACGCCATTCACCAGCTGCGGGCGGCGAACCGGGAGAAACACTACCTGCGCCTGCTGATTGATCGTGCGCGGGTGGTCCGGGACCATGCCATCCGCTTCCAATGGCGCAGTGATGCCGCCAGCCGGGCCAGCTTTGCCCTGTTCCAGTTCGGGGTGGATGTGTTCCGGGCGGCCGCCATGGTCACGGTTCTGCTCAGTGACCTGAGTATCGGCATGATGTTCGCCATTTTCGGCTACCTGTGGTTCATGCTGACCCCGGTGCAGGAAATGCTGAACATGCAGTACGCCTGGTTCGCCGCCAATGCCGCGCTGGGGCGCATCAATCGTTTGCTGGAGCTGAAGGAGGAACCGCGCTATCCGGCGCTGGAAGATCCTTTCCGCGGCCACCACACCGTAAGCCTGACCCTGCGGGATATTCATTTCGGCTATGGCGACGAGGAGATTTTGCGGGGTATTAATCTGCATCTGGAACCCGGTGAAAAAGTGGCGGTGGTCGGCGCCAGCGGCGGCGGCAAATCCACCCTGGTACAGATCATCCTGGGCATGTACACGCCCCAGCAGGGCGAGGTGTTGATCAACGATGTCCCGGTACAGCGGATCGGGCTGCCGAGGTTGCGGGAACATGTGGCGACCGTGCTGCAGCATCCGGCCCTGTTCAATGACACCGTGCGCCAGAATCTCACCCTCGGTCGGGACAAGCCGGATGCCGAGTTGTGGGAGGCGTTGCGCATTGCCCAGCTCGACACCATGGTGGCGGCCATGCCGGAGCAGCTGGATACCGTGATCGGCCGGCAGGGTGTCCGTTTGTCAGGAGGGCAGCGCCAGCGCCTGGCCATTGCCCGCATGGTGCTTTCCGATCCGTCGCTGGTGATTCTCGACGAGGCCACCTCGGCACTGGATGCGGAAACCGAGTACCAGCTGCACCGGGATCTGGAAGACTTCCTCAGGCAGCGGACCACGCTGATTATCGCCCATCGCCTGAGCGCCGTTAAACAGGCGGACCGGGCGTGTGTGTTCGAGGATGGACGGATCATCGAGGAAGGCCGGCACGAGGAACTGATTGCCCGGGAGGGTATCTATGCCCAGCTCTACGGCGAGCGGCAGACCTGACATTCGCGCGACGCTTTGGTCGCGCCCATGCCCGAAACTTCCCGCCTCGACCTTGGTCTGATATTCACGGAAGTGATCCCGAACATTCACCAGACATCGGTTGAAGTCCTGACAATAGCTGCAATAGTTAAAGGTGACTTCACAGTGCTGTGCCTTTTCATCAAGCTGTTTGACCTGTCGCGGAGCGCGCCTTACGAGCAGCGTGATGAAAAGGCTCCCGAGAAGCCTTCCACTATGTTCGGATAACGACGAAAAGGAGGCACCACATGTCGAATGATAGTCTTGGAAAAGACAGCCTGAATACCCTTTCCGCCCTGGATGCGGGTGGCAAGACCTACCACTACTACAGCCTGCCCGAGGCAGCCAGAACCCTTGGCGATCTGAACCGCCTGCCGTTCTCCCTCAAGGTGTTGATGGAGAACCTGCTGCGCAATGAGGACGGTACCACCGTGGACCGCTCGCACATCGATGCCATGGTGCAGTGGCTGAAGGACCGCAAGTCCGATACCGAGATCCAGTACCGCCCGGCCCGGGTCCTGATGCAGGACTTCACCGGGGTGCCGGGCGTGGTAGATCTGGCGGCCATGCGCGAGGCGGTCAAAAAGGCCGGCAAGGATCCGGCTTTGATCAACCCGTTGTCGCCGGTTGACCTGGTGATCGACCACTCGGTGATGGTGGATGAATATGGCACGCCCGCTGCCTTCAAGGACAACGTAGCCATAGAGATGGAGCGGAACCAGGAACGCTACGAGTTCCTGCGCTGGGGCCAGCAGGCCTTCGACAATTTCCGGGTGGTGCCGCCGGGCACCGGTATCTGTCACCAGGTGAACCTGGAGTACCTGGGCAAGACCGTGTGGCAGAAAGACGTGGACGGCAAGACCATTGCCTATCCGGACACCCTGGTGGGCACCGATTCCCACACCACCATGATCAACGGCCTGGGTATCCTGGGCTGGGGTGTTGGCGGTATTGAGGCCGAGGCGGCCATGCTTGGTCAGCCGGTGTCCATGCTGATTCCCGAGGTGATCGGCTTCAAGATCACCGGCAAGTTGCGGGAAGGCATCACCGCCACGGACCTGGTGCTGACCGTCACTGAAATGCTGCGCAAGAAGGGCGTGGTGGGCAAGTTCGTCGAATTCTACGGTGACGGCCTGAAAGACATGCCGGTTGCGGACCGGGCCACCATCGCCAACATGGCCCCGGAATACGGCGCCACCTGTGGCTTCTTCCCGGTGGACGAGCAGACCCTCACCTACATGCGCCTGACCGGTCGCGATGAGGCCCAGCTGGAGCTGGTGGAAGCCTACGCCAAGGCCCAGGGACTGTGGCGGGAGCCGGGCCATGAGCCAGTCTATACCGACAACCTGGAACTGGACATGGGGGATGTCGAAGCCAGCCTGGCCGGCCCCAAGCGTCCTCAGGACCGGGTGGCCCTGAAGAACATGAAAGCCTCCTTCGAGCTGTTGATGGAAACCGCCGAGGGCCCGGCGGAAAACCGGAAAGCCAACCTGGAATCCGAGGGTGGCGGCACCGCCGTCGGTGCTCAGGATGCTTACTTCGAGCATCCGGCCAGCCAGCCGCTGCACATGAACGGGGAGAAGTGCCGTCTGGATCCGGGTGCCGTGGTGATTGCCGCCATTACCTCCTGTACCAACACCTCCAACCCGAGCGTGATGATGGCCGCCGGCCTGATCGCGAAGAAAGCGGTGGAGAAGGGCCTGAGCACCAAGCCCTGGGTGAAGACTTCGTTGGCGCCGGGGTCCAAGGTGGTGACCGACTACCTGGCAGTGGCTGGCCTGCAGGACGATCTGGACAAGCTGGGCTTCAACCTGGTGGGCTACGGTTGCACCACCTGTATCGGCAACTCCGGTCCGCTGCCGGAAGCGGTGGAGAAGGCCGTAACCGATGGTGACCTGACCGTCGCCTCGGTGCTGTCCGGTAACCGTAACTTTGAGGGCCGGGTGCATCCGCTGGTGAAGACCAACTGGCTGGCATCGCCGCCGTTGGTGGTCGCCTACGCCCTGGCCGGCAACGTCCGGGTGGATCTGACCAAGGATCCCCTGGGGGCCGACAAGGACGGCAATCCGGTCTATCTGAAAGACCTCTGGCCGAGCCAGAAGGAAATCGCCGAGGCGGTGGAACAGGTCAGGACCGACATGTTCCGCAAGGAATACGGCGAGGTGTTCGAGGGCGATGAGACCTGGAAGTCCATCAAGGTGCCGGAGAGCAAGGTCTACGAGTGGTCCGACAAGTCCACCTACATCCAGCATCCGCCGTTCTTCGAAGGCCTGCGTGAAGAGCCGGACGCCATCGACGACATCAAGGATGCCAACATCCTTGCCCTGCTGGGTGACTCGGTGACCACCGACCACATCTCGCCGGCCGGTTCCTTCAAGCCCGATACACCGGCAGGCAAGTACCTGCAGGAGCATGGTGTGGAGCCGAAAGACTTCAACTCCTACGGTTCCCGCCGGGGTAACCATGAGGTGATGATGCGGGGCACCTTCGCCAACGTGCGCATCAGGAACGAGATGCTCGATGGCGTCGAAGGCGGCTTCACCAAATTCGTGCCCACCGGGGAGCAGATGGCCATCTACGATGCCGCCATGAAATACCAGGAAAGCGGCACACCGCTGGTGGTCATTGCCGGCAAGGAGTACGGCACCGGTTCCAGCCGGGACTGGGCGGCGAAAGGTACCCGTTTGCTCGGCGTTAAAGCCGTGGTGGCGGAATCCTATGAGCGCATCCACCGCTCCAACCTGATCGGCATGGGCGTGATGCCGCTGCAGTTCCAGGAAGGCGTCGACCGCAAGAGCCTGAAACTGACCGGAGAGGAGACCATCTCCATCGAAGGCCTGTCCGGCGACATCAAACCGGGCCAGACCCTGAAGATGACTGTGAAGTACAAGGATGGCTCCACCGACAGCTGTGAGCTCAAGTCACGGATTGATACCGCGAACGAGGCGGTGTACTTCAAGCATGGTGGTATCCTGCACTACGTGGTGCGGGAGATGCTGAAGAACGCCTGAGGCGT
>JAAZVL010000126.1 GCA_018623515.1 Marinobacter sp. | reverse complement strand
GGTTATGGCGGTGGCGCCACTGCCGATCACCACCACCTTCTTGCCGGCATAGTCCAGGTCTTCGGGCCAGTGCTGCGGGTGTACGATCCGGCCTTCGAAGTCACTCTCCCCCGGGAAGTCCGGTTTGTAGCCCTGGTCATAGTTATAGTACCCGGTGCAGCCCACCAGGAAACTGGCGGTATAGTGTTCGGTTTCACCGGTCGTTTCATTCAGCGCGGTGAGCTTCCAGCACTTGTCGACACCGGACCAGTCCGCGGTTTTTACCGCCAGACCGTAGCGGATGTGCCGCTCGACATCATTCTCCCGGGCGGTCTCACGCACGTAATTCTTGATCGAGGCGCCGTCCGCCAGCACCTTACCGCCGGTCCACGGGCGGAAGTTGTAGCCGAAGGTGAACATGTCGGAGTCGGAGCGGATACCGGGATAACGGAACAGATCCCAGGTACCGCCAAGCGATTGACGGCGCTCCAGGATGGCAAAGGACTTTCCCGGACACTCGCGCTTCAGGTGACACGCCATGCCAATGCCGGAAACGCCGGCGCCGATGATCAGGACGTCAAAATGGTGTTGGCTCATGGGTGCGGCCTCGCAAACAGATGAACGCATTCCGGGCCCTTGCTGTGAGACAGCAGGCCCGGGTCATGATTCAACGGTAACGAGTTCCGCGTCGGCAAAAATTGGCCCATGTCGCGTAACAGGCCTGTTCGGAGGGTCAGTCGTGATGGCCAATCGGGCCGTCCTTGAACAGGAACTCCCGCAGGTACTTGTCCATGGTGGGATCTTTCCGGCGGATCCACTCCAGCACCATAGCGGCGTGTTCTTTTTCCTCATCCCGGTTGTGCTCGAGAATCGCCTTCAGTTCGGAATCCTTGCAGGAGGACGCGCGCTGGTTGTACCAGTCGACGGCCTCGAACTCCTCCATCAGCGAGCTGATTGCCCGGTGCATGTCCCGAGTCTCGTCGGACAGCTCTTCCACGGGTTCATGGTAGCTTTCGTTGGCCATAGTCTGTTCCCTTTATCGAGTAGATTCAGTGAGTTTGCCTGGCAAAGCTTCTCTGACAATAGTCCAGAATTCTCCATGGGAAAAGGTGAGCTTGCCCCGCCTCGTCAGTCACCGGGCCGAAATTCCGGATATTTCTTCTGCAATCGATACAACCGGATGATGGTGATGATGTTGGTGACCAGAACCATACCCTCGGCCAGGGTGCCACCCACCGAGCCGATGACGATGTTGTTGAGCATCCAGGACAATGCGGCTAGGCCCAGAACGATTCTGAGCGCGATGCCCCGGAGCATGAACATGCCCACGGTGCCCAGCACTGCCGCCACGAGCGGGAAGACATCGGTCAGGGCTTTCCAGGTCACCCAGGCAACCACCAGATTCACCGCCAGCATTACCGCCATGATCCGCCAGTTTCCCTGGTATTTGCGCGCGAGCGTGATGCGGACAATCACCAGCACAGTCAGCGCCGACGCCGTCCAGCTCTCGAAGAAAGCGAACATCAGGGCGAAGGCGACGTTGGCGGAGATCAGCAGAACCATCAGCCGGTCGTCGTTCTTGTTGGCGAAGCCGGCAATGCAGAATGCCAGGGCGATCAGGCCACAAAGCTGGCCGAGCCCTTCCGCGAGAGACATGTCCGCAATCAGGTCAGTCATTGGTTCTCCGGGGCTGCACAAGGCGTCATAGCGGTAATCCCCTCTCCCTGAAAAGGGCTCCAGCCTGCCACAATTGCCGCATTTGAGCCACGATCCCCCGTGTGCCACAGTGATCCGATCCGTTCAGCGAGGAATGTCCGCCGCCATGAAAACCGTGTTCTCCCCCCTGCATAGCCGCCGCCATGTCAAAACCGAACTGGACGGAGGCCTGCTGATCGAGCCCCACGAAAAGCCCTCCCGGGCCGAAACCATCCTGGCGCGGGTGAAGGACCAGGCACTCGGGGAGATTCTTGAGCCGGAAGAATTCGGACTCGAACCGATCAAACGGATACACACGGCCGATTATGTGAGCTTCCTGGAAACCTGCTGGGACGAGTGGGTGGCGGCCGGTAAGCCCGGCGAAGCCATCCCCACCTTCTGGGTCGGCCGGGGCATGCGGGCCCGGCTGCCGAAGGATATTGACGGTCGCCTTGGCTATTACAGTCTCGGCGCCGATACGTCGATCTCCGATGGCACCTGGGAGGCGGCCCGGGCATCGGCCAATGTCGCCCTCACCGCCCAGAAGCTGGTGGCCGGAGGTGAACGCGCCGCCTTTGCCCTGTGCCGGCCGCCGGGGCATCACGCCCATGCCGACGTGTTCGGAGGCTACTGTTTCTTCAATAATGCCGCCATTGTTGCCCAGGCCTTCCGGGACCAGGGCTATCGCAAGGTCGCGGTGCTCGATGTGGACTTTCACCACGGCAACGGCACCCAATCGATTTTCTACGATCGCAGCGATGTGCTCACCATCAGCCTGCACGGCGACCCGGACCTGGTATTCCCGCACTTTCTCGGATTCGAGGATGAGACCGGAGAGGGCGATGGCGAGGGCTACAACCTGAACATCGTGTACCCGCCCAATACGCCGTATAGCGTCTGGAGCCAGGGCCTGGAAACCGCCTGCGAACGTATCAAGGCATTCGCACCGGATGCCCTGGTGGTGGCGCTGGGGGTGGATACTTTCGAAGAGGATCCGATTTCCTTCTTCAAACTCACCTCCGGCGACTACCTGAAGCTGGGCAAGCGCCTGGAGCAGTTGGGCCTGCCCACAGTGTTCACCATGGAAGGGGGTTACGACGTGGACGCCATCGGCGTGAATGCCGTCAATGTCATGCAGGGCTTCGAAGGCAAGGAATGAGCAAAGCGGGCAATGGCATTGGCGGAAATGGCCATTGCCCGTAGGTTGCTAATCAGAGAGGATCGGGCTTTGATGCCCGAATTCTGGATGACCCCCTATGGAACGCTACCTTCAACCCACCGCCTTCTTCGATTACGACAAGCCCGAACTCAAGGCCTGGATCGCCCGGCAGCTTGAGGGTGTTTCCGACGATCCCGTGGAGCAAATCAAGGTCCTGTACCTGGCAGTCCGGGACAGCATCAACTACAACCCCTACGTGTTCCGTACCGACCCCACTACCCTGTCTGCCAGCTATGCCCTGACCAGTGGCGAGACCTACTGCATCCCCAAGGCCGTCCTGCTCGGCGCCGCCGCCCGGGCCATCGGCATCCCCAGCCGACTGGGCCTGGCGGATGTCCGCAACCACCTCTCCAGCCCGAAACTGATCGAATGGCTGCGCTCGGACATTTTCCGGATGCATGGGTTCATCGAGCTGTATCTGAATGGCCGGTGGGTGAAGGCGACGCCCGCGTTCAACCGGCAGCTATGTGAGCTGATGAAAGTCGAGCCGCTGGAGTTCGATGGGGTGAACGACTCGGTGTTCCAGGAATTTACCGAGGATGGTCAGGCGCACATGGAGTACATCAATGACCATGGGGTGTTTGAGGATGTGCCGCACCGGTTCATTGTGGATGGGGTGCGGGCGGCGTATGGGCATTTGTTTCCGGAGGATGGGGAGAGTGTGGCGGCAGACGGAAGCCTGGAGAAGGATATGTCCGGGCGGTGACTTGGGGATGAAAAAGGGGTCAGAAGAAGGCTTTCTTCTGACCCCGGATTAGGGTGCTGGTCGGGGTCTGATGAACTTGTTCATCTGACCCCATTTTCACGCGGATCTCAGTCCTCGACAGAGTTCCGGATCAGGAAATCAAAGGCACTCAGCGCCGCCTTGGACCCCTCACCCATAGAAATCACGATCTGCTTGTAGGGCACAGTGGTGGCATCGCCGGCCGCGAAGACACCCGGGATGGAGGTCTCGTTGCGGTCGTTCACGATCACCTCGCCGTGCTGGCTCAGCTCGATGTCGCCCTTGAGCCACTCGGTGTTCGGCACCAGGCCGATCTGGACGAACACGCCTTCCAGCTCCACGTGGTGTTCTTCGCTGGTGTTGCGGTCGGTGTAGTTCAGGCCGCTGACCTTGCCATTTTCACCAACAATCTCAGTGGTCTGGGCAGAGGTCACGATCTTCACATTGGCCAGACTGCGCAGCTTCTTCTGCAGAACTTCATCAGCCCGCATTTCAGCACCGAATTCGATCAGGGTCACATGGCCGACGATACCGGCCAGGTCGATGGCCGCTTCCACGCCGGAGTTACCACCGCCGATGACCGCCACGCGCTTGCCCTTGAACAGCGGGCCATCACAGTGCGGACAGTAAGCCACGCCCTTGTTGCGGTACTCTTCCTCACCCGGTACACCCAGCTGGCGCCAACGGGCACCGGTGGAGAGCACCACGGTACGGGATTTCAGGGTGGCGCCATTGGCCAGGCGCACCTCGTGCAGGCCACCGGTCTTGGCGGCCGGGATCAGCTTCTCGGCGCGCTGCATGTTCATGATGTCCACGTCATATTCCTTGACGTGCTGCTCCATGGCCGAGACCAGCTTCGGGCCCTCGGTGTAAGGCACGGAGATCAGGTTCTCGATGCCCATGGTGTCAGCTACCTGGCCGCCAAAACGCTCGGCCGCGATAGCCGTGGAGATACCTTTACGGGCAGCGTAGATGGCGGCAGCAGAGCCGGCCGGGCCACCACCGATGACCAGTACCTCGAACGGATCCTTCTGGTTGAGCTTCTCGGCTTCCTTCTCGGCGGAACTGGTGTCCAGCCGCGCCACGATCTCTTCCAGGGTCATCCGGCCCTGGCCCCAGGACTCGCCGTTCATGAACACGCTGGGCACCGCCATCACTTCGCGCTCTTCCACTTCGTCCTGGAACAGAGCACCGTCAATGGAGGTGTGCTTGATGTTCGGGTTCAGAACCGCCATCAGGTTCAGGGCCTGGACCACGTCCGGGCAGTTCTGGCAGGACAGGGAGAAGTAGGTTTCAAACTCGAAACTCCCTTCCAGGTCCTTGATCTGCTCGATCAGCTCCCGGGATTCCTTGGACGGGTGACCACCCACCTGCAGCAGGGCCAGTACCAGGGAGGTGAACTCGTGCCCCATGGGAATGCCGGCAAACCGGACGCCAATGTCGGTACCCACCCGGTTGATCGCAAAGGACGGACGACGCACGTCCGGATCTTCCTCGGTACGCAGGCTGATTTTCGAGGACATCGGCTCGATATCTTCCAGCAACTGCTTCAGCTCCTGGGACTTCTTGCTGTCGTCATAGGCCGCCACCAGCTCGATCGGCTGCTGCAGTTTTTCCATGTAGGCCTGGAGCTGTTGCTTGATATTGGCATCCAACATGTAGGTTTTTCCCCTTGATATGTCGTAAAGCTAAGTGTCTGAATTCAAAATGAATCAATAACTGAAGTTGCGGGTAAGATAAGGATTCGGGCGCTAAGCCTCAAATTAATTGCCCCAAATTGTTTGATAGGGCCGCCCTATAAAGCAGAATGCTGCCATAGGCAGCCACCCCCTGGCAGGCTGTCAGACGTTAATGAAAGAACGGTGAATGTCGCTGCCGTAGCGCCGGATAATATCCATCTTGGCGGCATGGAATGCGGCCACGCTTTCCGGCTCCTTCGACCGTGCCAGCTGGTGGCGGGCCAGTTCATCGGAGATCACGTCCATGAACAGTTCCGCCAGCAGCAGACGTGCGGAATCCCGGAAGCGGCCGCGGCCGTCCACGTAGAGCTGCACGGTCGGCGCCTCGGTATTAATCAGGATCTTGCGTTCCTTCGGGCTGTATACCGCCCGCTCCAGCTCGTTGTGCAGGGCTCGGAACTCATAGCCGATGAACATCGCCTCCCCATGGTCACGGGATACGGCCCTGTGATTGTGCCTGAGATGATGCCTGGGCCGATGATGGCTGTGATGGGCGCCATGGTCCGCGATCACCACCTCACACCAGGCCCAGTAGTGCTGGCTGCGAACGGTAATCTCTCCCCGGTCCCCGACCGAATCACTGGAAATGACCCACTCAACGCGGTGCCGGTCGCTCAGCTGCGAGACCGGCAGCTCGGTAGGCCGGGTATCCAGCTCAACGGAATCCGGGAAGCGATAGTTCAGGTGCAACACCTCATCCGGGGCAAAGCTGGCCGGATTCACCAGCAAGGTGACTCGGAACGGGTGACCCGCCTCCCGGTAATAGAAGGGCGTGCTGAAGCGCAGGGCCGGCTCTCCAGGCTCCGGCCCGGGCGCCACCGCAGAATCGCCGGCTGGCGGCAAGGCGATTTTCAGATCCTGGATGGCCGCCCGGTTCATCCGCTCCAGCAGATGCTCGATCATGTGGTCGGTCCTGCCAGAGGCGGTCGCATGCTCCAGATGACGCAGGTGTTCCCGCTCTTCCTGTACCGCCGGGCGGAGAAACTTGCTGACCGCCCGCCCGAACGCGGCGACAAAGGGGTCCTTGAGATTCAGTCCCTCACGCTCATCACTGATGATCGCCAGGCCCTGGCCCAGCTTCTCGGTCAGTGCGGGGCAATTCACCTCGCCGAACAGGTATTCGGTACCTACCTGGTTCTCGAACTCGAACAACTGGCAATCAAGCACGGCATTACCCGATAGCACGAGCACCCCGTTGGTCCGCTCGTCACCGTGCAGGGTCAATTCGGCATTGAGCGCCCGTTTCAGGGTCAGTGTGAACGGATAGGTCACCTGCTCGTAAATGAAACTGCACGGCTGCTGCGGCCCGAGCAACACTCTGGATTCCGGCTCCAGGTAATGCACCGGCGCCGTCCGCTCCACTTCCCTTCCGGCCTGGCGGTGCACCAGTTCCAACCGCCGACGCCCGAGGATCTCCCGCAGGTAGATGTTGTGAGACAGGGCGTGCAAAACCGAGCGGTACTGGGAGATGTGCACCAGCGGATTGTCGATCACGATGGCAACCCGGGTACCGTTGGCATCGGTCCCCAGGCGTTCATAGTCGGTGTCCTTTGCCTCGCGATCGCCCTCGCCGTCGTCGTAGAGGTAGCCGCCGTCTTCGCCACGGAACAGGTCAACGCGGGTATAGCGGCCATTGTGAAGGGTTTCCAGCCAGCCATAGCCGAGGCCGTAAATTGCCTGTTTCAGGCCCCGACCAAAAAAGCCTCGGCCGGTGGCTTCACCCCTGGCAAGGGGGCTATGGGCACCGCCGTAGGTCAGGCTGGCGAGAGCCTGTTGCCAGGTCATACCCTCCGCCTGGTCCGCGACCACCAGCATGGCGCCGTTCTGGTGCCGCTCATACTGAATGGTAATACCGCCGGTAACGTCAACGCCGGTTCGCTCCAGCCTCGCGTAACTGTCATCGCTGTTGGTGATCAGCTCCACCAACGCCTTTTCCACCGATGCAAAGCGACGGGAATCGATATCGATCACCCGCTGGTCTACCGGGATTGCCGTGATGCCCATGACCTGTTCCCCCGTGACTTTCCCTGTATCCTCTCCACAGTAGGACAAATAGCGCATTTTGCTATTGATGCGGCTCAACTATCATAAGAAGACAAAGAGTCATTCTCCCATTATCAGCTCCGCGACCCGTAAAAGGCGAACCATGTTTCTAGAACGTTTCCACTCTGTCCAGGACGGACGTGTCACCATTTCCGCGCTCCAGGCCAGCCAGTTCGCCAAGGAAGTGGCCGGGGACTTCAACCCGATCCATGATCCCGATGCCCGCCGCTTCTGCGTACCGGGGGATCTCTTGTTTGCTGTGGTTCTGTCCCGTTTCGGGCTGTCCCAGAGAATGACGTTCCGGTTCCGCAGTCTGGTCGGTGATGGTGTTGAGCTGCTGTTCCGGGAAAACGGCGACGACAGCATCGAAGTCTGTGACGACAATGGCAAGGTCTACCTTGAGGTCACCCGCAGCGGCGGGCTTACCCGGGATCAGCAGTTCATCGAGGATTTCACCCGCTGTTACGTGGCGGCCTCGGGCAAGAACTTTCCGCACACCCTGAAACCGCTGATGGAATCGAACGGTGTCATGTTCAATCCGGATCGCCCCATGGTGATGTACGAGAGCATGAGCCTGGCCCTGGACACGGTGGATGCCTCCTCCCCGGAACTGGAGCTGAGCAACGCCGAACTGGAAGCCGCTGGCAAACGGGGTAACGTGACGCTGGAGTACCTGCTCAAGGCCGATGGCAAGCCCGTGGGCGATGTGACCAAACGACTGGTGCTGAGTGGGTTACGGCCCTACTGCCCGGAAGCGATGGCGGAAGTAATCGAGGAATTCTACC
>JAAZVL010000125.1 GCA_018623515.1 Marinobacter sp. | reverse complement strand
TCAATGCTACCGGTCCGCTGGTACCTGGCAGCGTGGCCCTGCCCTTGGTGCGGAAACCCTGCTCAAGCGACCCATTGGCCTCCACGACAAGATCCCGGAACGTGAGCGTTTCGGGCAGGGTATCCAGTGCCATGAACTGGTCCGAGACCACCCGCAGCCGGGCCGGTAAAGCCGCATCCAGAGGCGCAACCTGACCCGACAGCCGGGCATCCAGATAGCCACGACTGGTACCATCCAAACGCAATTCCTCGACACTGCCTGCCAGGTTCACAGAGATCTCCCACTGATCCCCCCTGGGTGGCGGCAGCGATGCCATGACCTCAAGATCAACCGGCCAGTCCCCGCGGGTTTCCACCCGGCCCCGGGCGGTGACGGCGTAATCGTCCAGCCGATAATGCACACGCTCCAGCTGCCAGCTGGCACCGGATCCGCCGGCATCCAGCTCGAAGCGGTCCCAGGCAGAGTTTCCATTGACCGTGAATGGTCCCAGACGGACGTCCGATAGTTCCAGGGACAATGGAATGTCGATCACGGGCAAGGTGAAGCCGGAAGCGGATTCCGTGCCATCGGATGAGGGCGCGGTCTGCAGGTCCATAGCCTTTGCGTGCAGTGTCTCGATGCACAACCGCTTCTGGAACAGGCAGGAGGGTGACCAGTCCAGCATCGGCTGCTGCAATTCCAGGTTTATGCCGTACCCCTGCCACTGGAGCCGTGAAGCCTGCCACTGCCCCAGCAGGGTGCCCTGCCCGGCGTCCACCGTCAGGCCCGGAATCCGGTCAATGATCCAGGCCGTCCCGGTCTCCGAGCGCAACAGCAGCAGGGCCGCACCAACCAGCAGTATCGGCACCAGAATGATGACCACAAGCATCACCGCCAGCCAGCGCAACGGGTGCCGCTTGCGGCGGGGCGGCTCGCCGGCCGTTTCCGTTGCCTGCTTTTCGTCCGTCACAGCTCTGGCCCCATGGAAAAGTGAATTCGCCAGCCTCCGCCGAACTCCGGATCCAGCCCCTTGGCAATATCCAGCCGCAACGGCCCCACCGGGCTGACCCAGCGCAGGCCAATACCCGCGCCGGTGGCCAGGGGATCAAGCAGGTCGTTGATGGCATTGCCATGATCCACAAACACCGCAGCGCGCCAGCGCTCGGTAAACTCGTACTGGTACTCGGCACTGCCGGCCATCAGGTAACGGCCACCCACCGGCACGCCATTGTCGTTTTCCGGGGACAGGGTTTCATAGCCGTAACCCCGGACACTCTGGTCACCGCCGGCAAAGAAGCGCAGTGACGGCGGAACATCCTCGAACCGGTTGGTGCCAACCGCGCCGATCTGGAACCGGCCCAGAAAACGGTGATTGTCGAACAGGGTATACAGCCCCTTGGCCTGGGCATATACGTGCAGGATATCCACCTTGGACAACACCGCCCTGTGGGAGCCGGTTACATCCAGCTGTAAGCGATACCCCTTCGAAGGGTCCAGGGGCGAGTCCTGGCGGAGTTTTGAATAGCCGACGCCCGGCAGCAGCAGGCTACTGGTGCCCTTCTCATCGTTGCCGATGTTGAAGCGCTCTCCCTCCCACCGGATGGACAGCACCTGCAACCAGCCATTATCCAGCTGGTGTTGCCACTGCTGCCCCAGGGTCAGCAGTTCCGATTCCACGTTCTCGATGTCCTCCCGCTGGTAGCCGGCAGTCAGGCGGATCAGGTCCGTCATCGGCGGGTCCAGAGGCAACTCGTACCAGGTACTGAGGTTCTGCCGGGGCTGGGAAATCTCGGTTTCGGCACCGCGCTTATGGCCCATGGGATTGATCCAGTGCTCCCGCCAGGTGCCCCGGAAGCGGGGGCCGACGTCGGTGGAGAAGCCCACGCCCGCAGCCACCGACCGCCGATCACGGCGGGTGACGGCGATGCTCACGGGAATCACCCCGTCCACCGCATTGTCCGGCACGGCATCCACGTCCACGCCGGAAAAATAACCACTGCTGGAGAGATCCCGGTTCAGCTGGGCGATGATGTCCGTGTGGTAAGGGGTACCCGGCTCGAAGGTAACAAAATCCTCCAGCAACGAGGTTTCAAACCAGTGCCCCTCCTCAAAGGTGACCTCTCCCAGCCGATACCGCTCGCCGGACTCGAAGACCAGAATGATCTCGGCAGTGTTTTCTTCCGGATTGACCCGCAACGTCCGGGTCACGAACTGACCACCAAAGTAGCCGCGTTGCCGGGCCCGGGTCTGGATGGCACTGCGCAGGCTGGAATACTCCCCGTGGTCCAGCACATCGCCCACCGCCGGTGTTTCGGGCAGGCCACTCATGAACTCGGGATCCTCCCCGGCGGGGCCACGAATATCCACGTTCCGTGAAGTAACTTTCACCGGATCGCCCGGTTCGATCTCCAGAATGAGCAGGGCCAGGTCTTCGTCATCCCCCGCTTCCACACGCCAGTCGATTTGCGGGTTGTAATAGCCCAGGGCCCGCAGCGCCTCACTGGCCTGGCGAACGGCCGTGGAGGCATATCGGCGCAGGCTGGCTTCACTGCGGCCTTCCACCTCACCGATATACGCCTCCGCGTTGGCTTCCAGTTCCGGAAAATCGCCATTAACCCGAACCTCAACCTGCCGGGCAAACCCCGCAGCCGGCCATAGCCACACCAGCACCAACAGCAGGCAGAACGGGTAAATTCTCGGGATCGGGTTAATAGACAGGCTCCAGCTTGTGATGTTCTTTCCGTAGGGGTGGTATACGTTTCATTAAAGATTGGAAGTTTAACGTCAGGCGGTCAAGTTGAGGAGCCTGTCGTGCTTGGGGTACAAATACGCTAACCTGTCAGGGACTTACACAGCCTCCAGATCGGATAAGTGGCCATCGCATGCTGCATATAAACCGGGAAAACCTGAAGTCCAGCCACCAGCTCATCTGGTTCATCATCGATTTCCTGATGCTCGGCCTGCTCATCCTGAACCTGGCCTTCATCATCTGGGACTCCATCTACAACTTTGTCGCCATCCAGAACCTGCTGAAAGAGCATACCCCGGCGCTGCAATCCGCCTACCACCCCATCCACGAGCGCTTCATTTTCTACGACATGATTTTCGTGACCATCTTCCTCACGGAGTTCTTCGTGCGCTGGGGGTACGCCATCAAGGCCAGTGTCTATGACCGGTGGTACTTCTATCCGTTCATCCACTGGTACGATCTGGTGGGCTGTATCCCGGTGGGCAGCCTGCGCTTCCTCCGGATCCTGCGGGTGATCTCCATCATCTACCGGTTGCACCAGTACCGGATCATCGACATCACCAGCACGAAAATCTATCGGTTCGTGAACTTCTATTATGAAGCGTTCATGGAGGAGCTGTCGGACCGGATCGTTCTCAAGGTGCTCACTGGCGTCCAGGACGAGGTCCGCCGGGGCTCTCCCCTGTTCGACCGGATCCAGAAAGACATCCTGTACCCGCGCCGGGACATGCTCTCTGACTGGATTTCCCAGCGGGTTGCCGAAGCGGCCCAGGAGGGCTACGTGCCCAATCGGGGTGCCCTGCGCAATTACCTGGAAGGCCGGGTGGATCATGCCCTGAAACAGAACCTGGAGCTGTCGCGACTGAAATACCTGCCGGTAGTCGGACCCACGATCCAGGAAACCCTGGAAGATGCCGTCGGTGACATCGTTGCCAACGTGATTCACCAGATCCTGGAAGACCTGGCCTCCAGCTCGAACCATGCGTTCATCGAGGACATCGTAAACGTCTTCCTGCCCAGCCCGGACCAGGTGGCCGCCGACGAGACCCAGAACCAGGCACTCATCGACCTGATCATCGAGATCCTGGATGCCATAAAAGGCCAGGTTAAGGTCAAGCACTGGCGTGCCCAGCTGCCGTAACGTATAAGAAAGACGCCCAAAACAGAAAGAGATTACCCATGGACGCCCTGCATTACCAACCGGCCCACGAACTCCTGCGCCAACTCGAGAACGGGACACTGACCAGTGAACAACTCACCCAGGCCCTGCTGGCCCGCATCCGGGAACAGAACCCTGCCATCAACGCAGTGGTCACGCTGGATGAACAGAGCGTACTGGAGCAGGCACGGGAGGCGGATCGGCAGCGTGCCGGCAACCGGGGACTGGGCCCTCTGCACGGGCTGCCGCTGACCCTCAAGGACACCTGGGAAGTGGCGGGCATGACCTGCACCGCCGGCGCGCCGGCCCTGAAGAATCACCGGCCGGAACGTCATGCGGATGTGGTCCGGCGCCTGGAAGACGCCGGTGCCATCATCCTGGGTAAAACCAACATCCCGGTCTACGCCACGGATTTGCAGAGTTACAACAAGCTGTTCGGCGTCACCAACAACCCCTATGACCCGAGCCGCACCCCCGGCGGTTCCTCCGGCGGCGCGGCCGCGGCACTGGCGGCCGGTTTTACGCCGCTGGAAGTGGGCAGCGACCTGGCCGGCTCTATCCGCATACCCGCGCATTTCTGCGGCGTCTTCGGCCACAAACCCAGCCGCTCGCTGGTGTCTTTCCGGGGCCACATCCCGGGGCCTCCAGGCACCGAATCGCAACCGGACCTGGCCGAAGGCGGCCCCATGGCCCGGAATGCGCGGGATCTGGCATTGCTGCTGGAAGTGATCGCCGGCCCGCGCCCGGCCGAGGGCCGCAGCTGGACCCTGACCATGGAACCGACCCGGTTAGAGAGGCTCGATCAGGCCCGGGTAGCGCTGTGGTTGAACGATCCCCTCTGCCCGGTGGAGGACGAACTGGTGGAAGGCTACCGGACCCTGGGCAAGAACCTGGAAGACCGGGGCGCCCTGGTGGCCGAGGCCGATCACCCCCTGCTCAGCCTGGAACACATCCTGCCGGTCTACTTCAACCTGCTGGGCAGCCTGATCGGCACCTCCCTGAAACCGGCCCAGCGTCGCCAGATGAAATGGATCGCCCTGCTCGAACGCTGGCTGCACCTGCTCGGCCCGATGACACCCTACATCGGCGAATACGCCCGGGGCGTGAACCAGCGGATCTACGAGTGGATGCAGTGGAGCGAGGTACGCGAAAAGATGCGGGCGGAAATAGAAACCCTGTTCAGGGACTTCGATGTGCTGCTCACCCCTGTCACACCCACGGCCGCCATCCACCACGACCACAGCCAGCCGGTGTTCAAGCGGCGCATCACCGTGGCAGGCAAACCCCGGGCCTACATGGACCAGTTTTGCTGGATTGCCCTGGCGACCTTGCTGGGGTTACCGGCCACCTCGGTGCCGGTCGGCCGCACGAAGGACGGGCTGCCCTTTAACGTGCAGGTGATTGGGGCGCCGGGGATGGATCTGACGACGATTCGGTTCGGGGAGTTGTTGGAGGAGAGAGGGTTGGCGGGGTTTCTACCTCCCTCGTTAGGCTGAAATCCCGCCCCCACTCAAGAAGTGCCAAAGTGCAGACGATTCAGTCGGTACACGAGCCAGACAGTCAGGAACTGGAAAATCAGCGCAACCCCCGTCAGGCACCAGTAAGCCACACTGAAACGCTCCAGTGCCCCGAAGCCCACGAGGCCCACGTTGGTGAAGAAATGGATCATGACGGCCAGACCCACGCCGGGGCAGACCAGCGCATAGGCACCCGCAGATTTTTCATTACCGGTCACGAACCTTGCGAAATAGCCATACCGGGCCAGCACAACCCAACCCAGGAGCCCGAACACCAGCTGGGCACACAGGAAATAGGTCAGCATTCCCAGGACATCCACACCGCCTGCTCCGGACTCGAAATGGACATGGAAGCCGTGGGTCTGGCGCAGGAGCGTGATGGTCAAGGTGGTCAGGATGGGCAATACGATCCACAGAGTTGGCGCGGTGGAGGGATCGGAACCCTGCTCAAGCATGGCCCGGAAGCCGAGAACCACCTGGATAGCGCCGATCAGAAACGCCGTCACCATGAAGAAACTGGAAAGCACCAGGCTGAATGCCACGGTTACCGTGCTCTGGCTCATGGCAGCCGGCGCGGCGAGGCCCACGGCAATCATTGCCGAAGCAAAGGCGGGCAGCAACTGCCCCAGATTGTTGTTCTTTACACAATCAAAGCCACCCCCGACCAGCACTCGCCCCCAGAAATCCCTGAGCAGAGCCAGGGCCCAGGCACCCACCAATACGAAAGCCAGAAGCGCTAACGGAAACAACCACTCCACCACCGACCACAAACCCGGCACAAAGGTCAGCCCGAGAATGAAACCGACATTGATGGACATGGCGACGGTCAGCGGTCCGGCCAGCAACTGAGTCTCGGAGTTGCTGTTGCGCAGTTCCTGATAAGTCGGTGTCTTGCGGAAGCGGCCATACTGACTGAGATTCCAGACAAGCAGATAGATGTGAAGCACCGAAAAGAATGCAATACCGGCCCAGGCCCCGACTACCGCAAGCTTGGGCATCAAGCCGTCTCCACCCAAAGCGGCCATCGCGTCCTCAAAGAGCGGCACCGGCGCATTCGGGTGCGGCAGCCAGAACATCAGCCACATGAAAAATGTAACCGCCAGTCCCCCGGCGCCGAGGGCCGCAAGAAAATAGGTCGGGGCCCAGTCAGGACTGGTATCCTTGGGTAGACGATAGAACATGAATCACTCCTGTAGATTCAGAGGGTGCAAGCAGAGCTGGATTAAGGCACACACTATGAGTTTTCTACGTTGGCTTCCTTTTGGCAAGGTTCCCGAGATGACTGCCGAACGCCTGGATACGCAAAAGTCATCCATTCAGATCGTGGATGTCCGCACAGCAAAGGAGTTCGAGGGCGATCATATCGAAGGTGCTGTAAATCTGCCGATCACGCACTTTTCCAAGCATGCCGTGGAGGACCTTGGGCTGGATCCACAAAAACCGGTGGTGGCCATTTGCCTTTCTGCCCATCGAAGCATTCCCGCGGTGCGTCAGTTGCGGGGGATGGGGTTTGAGGCGTATCAGTTGGCGGGTGGGATGAAGGCTTGGTGGGGGTATAGGGAAACCACTGAAAAGCGCTGACTCGAAAGCCTCACCGAAAACGAAAAAAGCCGGTCAAGGACCGGCTTTTTTCAAATTGGTAGCGGGGGCTGGATTCGAACCAACGACCTTCGGGTTATGAGCCCGACGAGCTACCAGACTGCTCCACCCCGCATCAAACTTTTCATCTCAATTTAACTGCTGAGTCCGCCGATGGGTCGGGCTCATAAGCCGAAGGTCGAGACTCCCTTCGGCTCTTGCGGGATTGGGAGCCCGACGAGCTACCAGACTGCTCCACCCCGCATCAAAACTGGTTGTCTTTCGGGGTAACCCCGATCAACGTGGCGCGCATGATACGGTCTGGAATGGATCCTGTCAAAGGATATTACGGCTATCCCCTAACTTATCGCTCAAGGATCGCCGTAACCCCCTGTCCGCCGGCGGCGCAGATGGAAATCAGGCCACGGCCGGTGCCCTTTTCCTCCAGCAGTTTTGCCAGGGTAGCCACAATCCGGCCTCCGGTGGCGGCGAACGGATGGCCCGTGGCGAGACTGCTGCCCTTCACGTTGAGCTTGTCCCTGTCGATACTGCCCAGCGGCTTATCCAGACCCAGACGCTCCTTGCAGAAGGCCGGATCTTCCCAGGCTTTGAGCGTGGACAGAACCTGCGCGGCAAACGCCTCATGGATCTCATAGAAATCGAAATCCTGGAGGGTCAGCCCGGCTTTCTCCAGCATCCGCGGTACCGCGTAGGCCGGCGCCATCAGGAGGCCTTCCTTCTTGTCGACAAAGTCCACGGCAGCGACTTCCGAGAACGTCAGCCAGGCTTTCACCTCAAGATTGTTCTCCTTCGCCCACTCTTCACTGGCTAACAGCACGCAGGAGGCACCATCGGTGAGCGCGGTACTATTGGCAGCGGTCATGGTGCCGTTCTCCCGATCAAACACCGGCTTCAGCGTCGCCAGTTTCTCCAGGGTGGTATCCGGACGCAGAATATTGTCCTTCTCCAACCCCGCCAGCGGGGTCATCAGATCACTGAAAAAACCTTCCTCATAAGCCTTCGCCAGTTTCTGATGACTCTCCCAGGCCAGGACATCCTGATCTTCCCGGGCAATGTCCCACTCCTTGGCCGTCACCTGACAATGCTCTCCCATGGACATCCCGGTGCGAGGTTCGCCGTTCTCCGGAATCTCCGGCACCAGATGCCCCGGCCGGAACCGACCCAGAATCTTCAGCCGCTCCTTCGCCGTCTTCGCCCGGTTCAGATCCAG
>JAAZVL010000124.1 GCA_018623515.1 Marinobacter sp. | reverse complement strand
GCTCCGGCAAATCAGCAGCCAGGATCTGCTCACCGGCCTCTATAACCGGCAGTACCTGATGGAGTCCCTTTCAGAAACCATCGCCCGGGCCGGCAAGAACAACCAGACCGGGGCTCTGGCCTACATCGCGCTCGATAACTTCATCACCATGAAAGGCCAGGTGGGCATTGCGGGGGCCGATCTGCTGCTCGGCGACCTGGCGGCACTGCTGAAGGAAACCGCCGGAGAGGACGCAACCCTGGCTCGACTGAGTGACGATGCCTTCTGCATGATGTGCCTGCCATGTGACGAGAAAGCCATGGCGGAGCGGGCGGAGCGGGTTCGCAAGGCCATCGAGGACAACCTGTTCGATATCAATGGCAGAACCGTTCCGATGACGGTCAGTATCGGCGTGGCGGCGATTACCGAGAACTCGCCCAAGGCCGAAGAACTGCTTGGCCGGGCCCACACTGCCTCTTCCGATGTCAAAAAGCAGGATGGTCACTCCGAGGGCAATGGCGTGCTGGTCTACAACCCGGCAGACTATGAGAATCTCGATTCCAGCAACTCCGTGGAGGCGATCCAGAAAGCCCTGGAAGAGAACAGTTTCCGCCTCCTGTTCCAGCCGATCATCAACCTGCGGGGCGAGGGCGAAGAGCATTATGAAGCCTTCGTGCGCATGCTCGACAAGGACGGCGAGGAAGTCTCGCCCTATGACTTCCTGCCTCCCGTAGGACCGAACGAGACCGCGATCAAGATCGATCGCTGGGTGATCCTGAACACCATAAAACAGCTGGCCAATCACCGCTCCCACGGCCATGACACCCGCCTGTTCGTCAATGTGACCGCAGAGACCCTGCAGGACAAGACTTTCTCTCCCTGGCTGAGCGTAGCTCTGAAGGCGGCAAGGCTGCCCGGCGATGTCCTGATACTTCAGGTTCGCGAGGGCGATGCCAACAACTACATGAAGCAGGCCAAGGAATTTACCAGGGCAGTTCACGAGTTGCACTGCAAGGTGTCCATTTCCCAGTTCGGCTGCGCCCTGAATCCCTTCAATACCTTCAAGCATGTGAATGCGGACTTTGTGAAGCTGGACGGCTCCTTCACCGAGGAAATCCAGAAGAGTGACGACGCCAAAGCCCAGGTGACGGAAATGATCAAGACCCTCCAGAATTCCGGCAAGCTCTCCATCATTCCACTGGTGGAGAACGCCAGCATCCTGGCCACACTCTGGCAGGCCGGCGTTAATTACATACAGGGCTACTACCTGCAGGCCCCTGCCCCGGAAATGAATTACGATTTCAGCGAGGGCTGAAAACCGACAAGGGCGCCAGATGGCGCCCTTGTTCATTACAGCTAACCTGCCCTCAGAATTCCGACTCCTGAAGGGTCTGAGTGGTTTCCCGCTCCCGGAAGCCAATCAGGTACAGAATGGCATCCAGACCCAGGGTCGAGATCGAGTGACGGGCAGACTCCTTCACCAGCGGCTTGGCCCGGAACGCGACCCCTAGCCCCGCCTGACTCAACATCGGCAGGTCGTTGGCGCCATCCCCGACGGCAATTACCTGCTCCCGTGAAATGTGCTCTTTCTCGGCAATCTCCAGCAACAGCTCCGCCTTGCGCTTGCCATCCACGATCTGCCCGGCGACACGGCCAGTCACTTTGCCATCCTGAATCTCAAGCTCGTTGGCGTAGATGTAGTCGATGCCCAGCTTGCGCTGGAGATGCCGCGCAAAATAGGTGAAGCCGCCGGACAGGATAGCCGTACGGTATCCCAGGGCCTTGAGGCTGCGGATCAGGTGCTCGGCACCTTCGGTCATGCGCAGCCGGGCAGCGATGCCCTCGAGCACTGACTCATCCAGCCCTTTGAGCAGCGCCAGGCGCTCCGCAAAGCTTTGACTGAAATCCAGCTCCCCCTGCATGGCCCGCTCGGTGATTTCCGCCACCTGGGGCCCCACGCCGGCCTCCAGTGCCAGTTCGTCGATCACCTCGGCCTCAATCAGGGTGGAATCCATGTCAAAGACCACCAGGCGGCGGTTACGCCGGAAGATGGAGTCCTCCTGGAAGGCAATATCCACATTCAGTTCGCCGGCGATCTGCAGGAAATCCGCTCGCAACTGCTCAAGGTCCGATGGTGTGCCGCGTACCGAGAACTCCACGCAGGCTATCCGGTTTTCCGAAGGGTTCAGCGACGGCCGGCCCGACAGCCGGCTGATGTTGTCGATGTTCAGTCCGTGCCGTGCGGTGATCGCAGACACCCGGGCAATCTGTTCCGCCTTGATATCCCGTGACAGCAGGGTAACGATGTAGCAGGCCCGGTTCCGGCCTGCAGCCCAGGCCTGATACTCCTTCTCGGTGATCGGCGCGAAGTGGACCTGCAGGTCCAGGGCATGCAGTCGGAACAGCAGGTCCCGGATTACCGGCGAGGATTTGGACTCGTCCGGAATCTCGATCAGGATGCCCCAGGTCAGATGATCGTGGATCACTGCCTGCCCGATATCCAGGATCCGCACGTTGTAGCGGCCCATGATGCCGGTAATTTCGGACGTCAGCCCCGGCTTGTCACGCCCGGAGACGTTAATCAGTACCAGTTCACTCACTGTCGGGGCTCTCCTCTTGTCCGGCCCTTGCGGCCGAAGGGATCACATCAATGCCATCGACCCGCTGCAAGCCCCGGGGCAACTTGTGGCCGCGGCGGCCACGCTCGCCCAGGTAATGCTCCAGGTCATTGAACTGTAATCCCATCTTGCGCTTGCCAGCCCGGATCTCGAGCTGGTCATCCTCGGCAAATACCGCTACCGCCACCACGAACTCCTCCCGGTTCTGAACCCGGGCCGAAGGAATACTGATGATCTTGTTGCCCTTGCCCTTGGCCAGTTCCGGTAACTCGCTCAACGGGAAGACCAGCATCCGCCCCTCATTGGAAACGGCGGCGAGGTAGAGGGTCCTGTCGGCCCTGGGCACCATCACCGGCGGCATGATTTTCGCGCCCTTGGGCACTGACACCACGGCCTTGCCATTGCGGTTCTTGCTGATCATGTCCTGGAGCGAGGTCACAAAACCATAGCCGCCATCGGTCACCAGCAGGGCCTTGCTGGCCGGTTCCCCCATCAGCAGCCCGGCAAAAGATGCCCCGGAAGGCGGATTGATCCGGCCCGTCAACGGTTCGCCCTGCCCCCTGGCCGAGGGCAGCGAGTGTGCCATCAGGGCATAAGCCCGGCCGGTGGAGTCCAGGAAAATTGCCTGCTGGTTGTTGCGACCGCGGGCGGCCAGGGCAAAGCGGTCACCGGCCTTGTAGCTCAGGCCTTCAGGCTCGATGTCATGACCCTTGGCCGCTCGTACCCAGCCTTTCTCGGAGAGCACCACCGTCACCGGATCGTTGGAGACCAGGTCCACTTCGCTGAAGGCCCGGGCCTCCTCGCGCTCCACGATCGGCGAGCGACGGTCATCCCCGAAGGCCTCTGCGTCCTGTTGCAGTTCGGTCTTGATCAGTTCCCGCAGCCGATCCTCGGAGCCCAGGATGGCCTGCAGCTCGTCCCGCTCGGCGGACAGTTCGTCCTGCTCGCCCCGGATCTTCATTTCTTCCAGTTTGGCCAAATGCCGCAGTTTCAGCTCGAGAATGGCTTCAGCCTGCTCCGGTGAGAGCCCGAACCGGGCCATCAGCTCGTCCTTGGGCTTGTCCTCGTAGCGGATGATCTCGATCACCTCATCGATATTCAGGTAAGCGACCAGCAAACCCTCGAGGATGTGCAAACGGGCCAGCACTTTGTCCAGGCGATGCTGGAGACGGCGGGTCACCGTGGTGCGACGGAACGCCAGCCACTCGGTCAGAATCTCGTGCAGCCCCTTCACGCCCGGGCGGCCATCGTTACCGATGACGTTGACATTGACCCGATAGGTCTTCTCCAGATCCGTACTGGCAAACAGGTGCGCCATCAACCCGTCCAGGTCGACCCGGTTGGAGCGCGGCACGATGACCAGGCGCGTCGGGTTTTCGTGATCGGATTCATCCCGCAGATCCGCCACCATCGGCAATTTCTTGGTCTGCATCTGCTGGGCAATCTGTTCCAGCACCCGGTTGCCGGATACCTGATGCGGCAGGTCCGTGACCACCACCTCGCCGCTCTCCCGGATCCAGCGGGCACGCATACGCAGCGAGCCCCGACCGGTTTCGTACATCTGGCGGATATCCTTGCGCGGTGTGATGATCTCCGCCCGCGTGGGGAAATCCGGCCCCTTGACGTGCTCGCACAGCTCGTCAACGGTGGCCTCCGGCTTGTCCAGCAGGCGGATACAGGCGGCGGCCACTTCACGGACGTTGTGGGGTGGGATGTCGGTGGCCATGCCCACCGCGATCCCGGTGGTGCCGTTGAGCAGTACGTGCGGCAAACGTGCCGGCAGGACCGAGGGCTCCTCCATGGTGCCGTCGAAATTAGGCACCCAGTCCACCGTGCCCTGCCCCAGTTCACTCAGCAGCACCTCCGCGAAGGGAGCCAGGCGCGATTCGGTGTAACGCATGGCGGCAAAGGACTTGGGATCGTCCGGAGAGCCCCAGTTGCCCTGCCCGTCCACCAGCGGATAACGGTAGGAGAAGGGCTGGGCCATCAGCACCATGGCCTCGTAGCAGGCGCTGTCACCGTGGGGATGGAACTTGCCCAGGACATCACCGACGGTACGGGCGGATTTCTTGTACTTGGAGGTGGACTTGAGCCCGAGCTCCGACATGGCGTAGACAATCCGCCGCTGGACCGGCTTCAGTCCATCCCCGACATTGGGCAACGCCCGGTCGAGAATGACGTACATGGAGTAATCGAGATAGGCCTTCTCCGTGTAATCCCTGAGCGAGACGCGCTCGAAGCCTTCATCGGTGGTCTGAAATTCTGGCATGGATGCCCCTTTTGCCTGAATTGCCTGTTGTTTGGAATGGCTGTGATGCTACCCTCCGCGGCCGCGAATTACACGGGGCAGAGGCAGAAGGCACATTATATGGACGCAGGGGCGGATACACCAATCCGGTGGTGACCCGTGGAGTGTGCCGAATCGCCAATAGCGGAATTCCCGCATGGAGAGACTGTAAGGGTCACCGTATTCTCACCAACAGTTAATAGAAGACCGTTTCACCTCCCGAACAAGCGGAACACTATGAAACCCAACCTCAAGGCCTGCGGGCAAGCCATGGTGACAGCCATGGTCAATGCAGTACTGGCAGTAGCGCTGATGCTCCTGGTGGAGTTTGCAATCAGCGGGAGTTTCGCGGTACCGGAGCCCTACCTGTGGGCGGGTCTGCTGATCTGGCTGGTAATTTTCGCCGGTCAATTCTGGCGTCAACGCCATCTGTGCAGGAATTGCCCGTCTTCCCGGGAGTCCTCAGGTTCCGTCCGGTCTAACTAACACCTGGTTTTATTTCTTGAATCAGCACTCGGTGCAGGGCGGGACGGTTCCGGGCTGAGCCCGGAACCGGATCTGGCAGGGTCAGCCAGGATTACTGTCGAATCCCCTCGACAGAAATAATGATCTCGACGGTCTCGGAAGCCGGACCAAGATCCATCGGGATACCAAAGTCCTTCAACCGAAGCTCTGTCTCTGCTTCAAAGCCCATACGATAACCGCCCCACGGATCCTCACCGTGGCCGATCATCTCGGCATCCAGGGTCACTTCCTTCGTAACACCGCGCAGAGTCAGGTCACCAATAATATCGGCCTCACCATCCTCATCAACCACCACACGCTTGCTGGTAAAGGACGCTTCCGGATGCTCATCCACGTACAGGAAGTCTTCGCTGCGAAGGTGCTTGTCGCGCTCGGCGTGGTTGGAATCAACACTGGATGTATCGATCGTGACGTTGACCGAGCTGTTTTCGGGATTCCCGGCATCGTAGACGAACTGGCCGTCAAAATCGTTGAAACGGCCATACAACCAGCTGTATCCCAGATGGGAAATCTTGAAGGTAATGAACTGGTGGGTACCCTTGTTATCGAATGCGTAGGTACCACCGTGCTCATCAGCCTGGACGGCACCACCGACCAGGGCCATGGATACCGCGGATGCAAGCAATACTTTCTTCATGAATGGTTTCTCCCTTTTGATAAACCAGCCCGGTTATAGGGCGTCACTTGAGTCCTTGCTTCGCCGCTCATTTTCCCAACATACGAAGCAGAGTCCGGTCACGATCAACAAAGTGATGTTTCAGCGCGGCGAGACCATGCACGCCGGCGAGCGCCACGATCGCCCAGGTTGACCAGTAATGAATGGTCCCGGCAGTGTCCTCCATACCCTTGATCTGCCCGGTGACGGAGGGCACCTCGAACCATCCGAAGACACTGATGGAGGAGCCATCTGCCGTGGATATCAGGTAACCGCTGACCATGGCAACAAAGAGCAGCAGGTACAAGAGACCGTGTGCGGCATGGGCGGCGACGACTTCGATCCGTTGGTGATTGGACAGTGGCGATGGCGCAGGGTTTACCAGGCGCCACAGAAGGCGCAGCACCATGACTGCAAAGAGCAACAGGCCCACGCTCCGGTGAATATCGGGCCCTCGACGATACCAGTCATCGTAATAGGACAGATCCACCATCCAGAACCCCAGGGCAAACAGGCCAATAACGGCGACTGCCACCAACCAGTGGATGATAATTGCGACCAGACCATATCGATCACTGCTGTTTCGGAATTGCATTACCTGGAGACCACTCCCTGTCCGCTGAGTTGATATAGCGAGTCTAGAAAGACCGGATGATGAATAAAATCAAAATGTTTTGCTGCCGATCATCAGAAATTCTGATCATCGCCCTTACTCTATCCCTTTAGTCGTATACGGGTTCTACGGATTGTTCAAAGTTATGACAAAGATAAACTTCTCACATACCTTTTCAATCAGCCGGGATGAATCCAGGAGAAACGTCATGGAACTCGAATTCGACGAAAGCGTTGTTGTTCCCAGCAACAACTGAGTAAAAGCGGTCTTCGGACCGCTTTTTTCATTCTCTCATCCCGCCATTCGGCTCAGAACACCGACGGAATCCCGTTTCTTCAGGGAAGTTGTGGTAATGCCTGCATTTTTTTGGCAATCTCCGCCGAAGAATGCAGTCTCGTGCCGTAACGACCCGAAGAAACCATGCCCATCCATTGCCTCAGAAGTTGAGATCCCCCGAGCTCGATCAGCTCTCCTCCATGCTCAACCGGGACGGCAATGTGTGGACTGCGGAGTTCCAGGGCCTGACCCTGAAAACCGCCCTGCAGCCTATCTACAGCATCTCCCACAAGCGAATCGTCGGTTATGAGGCCCTCATTCGTGCGTTTGACACCACAGAGACCCAGATACTGCCGGTTGAGCTGTTCAAGCTGCCATCCTCGGATTTCGAAAACCTCCTGCTGGACCGACTCTGTCGCTACCTGCACATCCGCAATTACGGCAGCATCAGGGATGAACTGAACTGGCTGTTCCTGAATGTCTCCCCGAAGGTGGCCACCGCCGGCAATCCGTCCGACGCCTTCTTTGACCAGTTGCTGAAAAAAACCGGCTTGCCACCGCACCGGATCGTGATGGAAATCGTCGAACAACCAACAGATGATGCCGATCGGCTACGGGAGACAGTGGCCTACTACCGGGAGCTCGGTTGCCTGACGGCCATTGATGACTTCGGGGCTGGCCACTCCAACTTCGAACGGATCTGGAACCTGTCACCGGACATCGTCAAGCTGGACCGGACCCTGCTGACACGGGCCACCGAGGATCCAAAAGCCAGACAGATTCTCAACGGCATCGTCTCCCTGCTCCACCAGTCCGCGTGCCTGGTATTACTGGAAGGCGTGGAAACCCGGAGTCAGGCGATGATCGCAATTGATGCCGGTGTGGATTTCGTCCAGGGCTTCTATTTCCGCAGGCCGACCACCGAACTGGGCAGAATGGACACTTCACCTGCGGATTTTGGGCAGTTACTGGACGACTACAAGCGCCGGAACAAAATCACTTTTGATCCGAAGCAGCAGGTGGTGAAGTTTTTCGAGCACTTCTTCCTGAGAGCCGTTGACCGGATGTGGGGCGGTGCCTCGATGGCGGAGGCCTGCATGGATCTGCTCAACCATCCCACCGTCTCCCGTTGCTATCTGGTGGATGCCAGCGGCATTCAGATCGATGAAACTCTGGTATCCAATGCCGGCACCAGCAATCTCGACCCAAGGTTCCGGCCGCTGGAAGACAGCAGCAGTGCGGATTGGTACCGGCAGCAGTACCTCCGCCAGGCCCTTGCACAACCCGAGAAGCTCCAGGTAACCGCACCTTACCTGTGTGTCACCGGTGCCTACATGTGTGTGACGTTATCCCTGGGTTTCTATCAGAACCGCCAGCTCCGGGTACTATGCTGCGACATCCTTTCGAGCCCGCTCGATCCCGGGG
>JAAZVL010000123.1 GCA_018623515.1 Marinobacter sp. | reverse complement strand
TGGCCCACCACGCCCTGGAGCTCGTCCCGGGTGAGCTGGGTGAGGGCACCGTGGGTGACCACCATCACCGCCTCGCCCGGCGTATAACCGGCGACAAAGGCGTTGATGCCGGTCTCCTGGTCCATCACATAGAGCTCCGGCACCGTGACGCCACTGGCAATGGCCATTTCCTCAACGATATTGCGCAGCTTGCGTTCGTCCGGATCGCGGGTGTCCGGATCGATGGCTCGGGCACCCACCATGCGGGCGACCCGTTCACCGCCGCCTGCGAGATCGACCCAGCGCACCAGCGAGCCGATGCCGATCAGGGCGACGACCGCCGAGGCGGTGATCAGACCATGACTGGACAGTAGCCAGTGGTGGAAGGCAAGGCTGGAGGTTTCACTGCGGGTGACCAGATAACCAACGACACAGACCGCGAGGGTGATCAACACCACCGCGGTCAGGAACAGGAACACCAGCAGGCCGGTGTTGCGCCGGGCGTGGGCCTGGCGCTGGAAAAATCCGGGATGAGCCATGGCTCAGGCCTCAGAAAGCGACTTTCGGGGCCTGACGGGCTTCCGGGGATTCGAGCTGGAGCTGGGCGGTTTCCTTGAACGCGAACATGCCCGCAATGAGGTTGTTGGGGAACTTCTCGCGGAAAATGTTGTAGTTCATGACACCGTCGTTGTAGGCCTGGCGGGCAAAGGAGACCCGGTTCTCGGTGCTGGACAGCTCTTCCATCAGTTGCTGGATGGTTTCGTTGGCCTTCAGCTCCGGGTAGTTCTCGGCCACGGCGTAGAAGTTGGCCAGGGCCTTGGTCAGCAGGTTCTCGGCGCCGCCCAGGCGCTGGATCTTGGTGCTGTCGCCAGGATCGGTAGCGGCGTCCTTCTGGGCGCTCACCGCGTTGTTGCGGGCTTCCATTACCTGGGTCAGGGTGGATTTCTCGTGAGTGAGATAGGCCTTGGCGGCTTCCACCAGGTTGGGAATCAGGTCGTGGCGCCGTTGCAGCTGCACATCAATCTGGGCAAAGCCGTTCTTGAACTGATTGCGCAGGGACACCAGCTGGTTGTAGATGAACACCAGGTAGATCACGACTACAGCGATCACTGCCAGGCCGATAAGGGTCGTTCCCATTTCAACTCCTCTGAATGGTTGGTCTGAATCTACTTCCTTGAGTATCCATGATTTTTTCAGAGATTTCCCGGCAGGCTTGTATCAATTTGTTCATTTTTGGTGCTGAGCGGATACAAAAACGCCCGCACGGAGGCGGGCGTTTGCCGGCGGCCCGGATGGACCGCCTCTGGAAAGCCGGAATCGGCTGATTATGCCAGGTTTTCGTTAACGAAATCCCAGTTAACCAGGTTCCAGAACGCTTCCAGGTAGTTCGGACGGGAGTTGCGGTAGTCGATGTAGTAGGCGTGCTCCCACACGTCTACGGTCAGTACCGGCTTGTCCGCGCCAGTCAGCGGGGTTTCCGCGTTGCTGGTGTTGACGATGGCGACGCTGCCGTCAGCCTTCTTCACCAGCCAGGTCCAGCCAGAACCGAAGTTGTTGGCGGCCTTGTCGTTGAATTCTTTCTTGAAGTCTTCGAAGGAACCGAAGGCCTTCTCGATGGCATCCTTGGCTGCGCCAGTCGGCTCACCGCCACCGTTCGGGCTCAGGCAATGCCAGTAAAAGGTGTGGTTCCACACCTGCGCTGCGTTGTTGAATACGGGGCCGCTGGAGCTCTTGATGATGTCTTCCAGGGACTTGTTGGCATTGTCAGTGCCTTCGATCAGACCGTTCAGCTTGGTGACGTAGGTCTGGTGGTGCTTACCGTAATGGTACTCGAGGGTTTCCTGAGAGATGTGCGGTTCCAGTGCGTTCTTTTCGTAAGGCAGTGCGGGAAGTTCAAATGCCATGAGGTCGTTCTCCCTGTCTCTCTGTTTATGTGGATGTACAGTCACGCAATATAAGGGCGATTTGAGCTATATCAACCCTTTGTAGTTAAAGTGCTTTTAAAATCCGGACAACCCGGCAGGAACTGCGCGCAGTTCCGTACCCGCCAGACCAGCTCTTCGTAGCTGTCCGCCAGGATGTTCACGTGTCCCAGCTTGCGGCCCGGTCGCTCCCCTTTATTGTAGAGGTGAACGTGCGCATAGGGCAGTTCCAGAATCCGCTCGATGTCGCCGTGCTCGCCGATGATATTGATCATACAGCTTAGACCACGGGGCGCGACATTTCCCAGCGGATGACCGCTGACCGCGCGGATGTGGTTCTCGAACTGGCTGGTCATGGCACCTTCAATGGTCCAGTGCCCGGAGTTGTGTACCCGGGGGGCCATCTCGTTTGCCACCAGGCCATCCTCAGTCTCGAACAGCTCCAGGGTTAATACGCCGACGTAGTTCAATTCGTTCAACAGCGCCTTGATGTACCGTTCGGCGTCTTCCTGCACATGCTTCGCCAGCCCGGGGGCCGGAGCGATGGAGTAGCGCAGAATGCCCTCGTGGTGGGTGTTTTCCGCCATCGGGTAGAAGGCCAGCTCGCCATCTTCACCGCGGACCGCGATAATCGACATCTCACGTTTGAAGTTGACGAACTTCTCGACGATCAGGCGTTGGTGCCCAATGCTTTCCCAGGCGCTTTCGGCGTCTGCCGGATCTTTCAGGACCGCCTGGCCCTTGCCGTCATAGCCTTCGGTGATGGATTTGGCGACCACCGGGCAGCCGAGCTCTTCGGCGGCGGCTTTGAGGGATTCGGCGCTGTCGGCGATTTTCCACTCGGGGGTGGGGATGCCCAGCTGGCCGAACAGGGTTTTCTCGGCTTCGCGGTTCTGGCACACCTGCAAGGCTCGGGGGCAGGGGTGGACGGGCTTTTCCTTGGCCAGTTTTTCGGCAACTTCGACCGGCAGGTGTTCGAATTCGTAGGTGACGCGGTCTACCCGGGACAGGAAGTCGTCCAGGTATTGGCCTTCGCGGTCGATGATGACTTCACCGAGTCCGGCGCTGGGGTTGCCGGACATGTCGTAGAATACAAAGGTCTTGGCCAGCGGGTATCCGGCGAGGGCCAGCATGCGCCCGAGTTGGCCGGCGCCTAGTACACCAATTCTCATTTGTGTTCTCCTGCCATGGTTTGGCCGTTTAGAGTTCTAATCCTGACTTCTGGAGTATGAGCGGGTTGGGGACCACTTTCCAAAACACGCTCCTTGCGGCACGTCCATGTGACGCTTGAGCTCCGCCATCCATGGCTCCGCACAGTTTTGGAAAGTGGTCCCCAACCCGCTCAGCAGACTGCAGAGGAGCCCGAAGATTTTTCTCGGTTTAAGGTTGGATAAACGACCAACCTCAATTATCTACTTCTGGACGGCATTCGCCAAAAGTCGGGGAAGCTTGTGAGGCCCTCTGTCCAAAACTGTTGAGGGCCAGGGACGGCCCGAAACAAGCGCACATGGACGTGCTCGTAGCGTGTTTTGGACAGAGGGCCTCACAAGCTTCTTCCCCCAAAGCATGCCTTACTGATCGCTCGGGTCCGGATTATCAAGGACCGTCTGGGTCTGAGTCGAACGGAACTCTTCTACCGCCTTACGGACATTATTATCGAACGTGCCGATGATTTGTGCTGCCAGCAGGCCGGCGTTGGTGGCTCCCGCTTTGCCGATGGCCAGGGTGCCTACGGCAATGCCGCCGGGCATCTGGACGATGGAGAGCAGGGAGTCGAGGCCGTTCAGGGCTTTGGACTGGACCGGGACACCGAGTACGGGCAGGGCGGTCTGGGAGGCGACCATGCCCGGGAGGTGCGCGGCTCCGCCGGCGCCTGCGATGATGACTTTCAGGCCGCGGTCTGCAGCGGTCTTGGCGTAGTCAAAGAGCAGGTCCGGAGTGCGGTGGGCGGAGACAACTTTGGTTTCGTAGGGTACGCCGAGCTTTTCGAGCATGCTGGCGGCGTGTTCCATGGTGGGCCAGTCGGATTTGGAGCCCATGATGAGTCCTACAAGCGGCTGCATATGCAACATCCTGAGATAATTGGAAAGCCGGCCATTGTATGTTTTGGCTACTTACCATGCAACTTGGCTATTGGGGTGCATGGTGCCGGGTGGGCACTGAAGAAGGGGCCGTCCCCAGGGGTCTGATGAAAGCCTTCATCTGACCCCATCTTAAGGTCCGTCTCCGTGGTTGCCGCCAAGGAGGGGTCAGAAGAAAGCGTTCTTCAGACCCCGGCCCGATACCGACATTAGCAGAGCTTCATTTCACCCTGTTCATCACTATATTTGCGCGAGAAACCCCGTCGTTCAGGTCGGGGAGGGATAGCGCGTCGGCCTGAGCCGACCCTGTTCTCGCTGCCTCCTTTTGGTGGTTGCTATCTGTTGGTGCACTGTATAAATTAACAGTATGACTAGGCGCGCCTACAAATACCGGTTTTATCCCACGCCCAAGCAGGCAGAGTTGCTTGCTCGGACGTTCGGGTGTGTGCGTTTTGTCTACAACGCGGTGCTTCGGTATCGCACCGACGCCTTTTACGAACGTCAGGAAAAGGTGGGCTATGCGAACGCCAGCGCCCATCTGACGACTTTGAAAAAGGACCCAGACCTGGCGTTCCTGAACGAAGTCAGTTGTGTGCCTCTGCAACAAAGCCTTCGGCACCAGCAAACCGCGTTCAAGAACTTCTTTGACGGTCGAGCTCGGTATCCCCGGTTCAAAAGCAAGCGGCACCGCCAGTCGGCGGAATTTACCCGCTCGGCGTTTCAATACCGGAACGGGCAACTGTTTCTGGCCAAGTCCAAAGAACCGCTGGCGGTTCGCTGGACCCGGGATCTGCCCTGTGAGCCGACCACACTTACCGTCTCCAAAGACAGCGCCGGACGCTACTTTGTGTCCTGCCTGTGTGAGTTTGATCCCAGGACGTTGCCCGTCACTCCGAAGATGGTGGGCATTGATCTGGGCCTCAAAGACCTGTTCGTGACCAGCGATGGGCATCAAACCGGCAATCCTCGCCATACGGTGAAATACGCGGCCAGGCTGGCAAAGGCGCAACGGCGCCTGAGCCGGAAGAAGCTCGGCTCCCGAAACCGGGCGAAAGCCCGGATGAAGGTAGCGCGACTTCACGCCAAACTCTCTGATTGCCGGATGGATAATTTGCACAAATTGTCCCGCAAGATCGTGAGCGAGAACCAAGTGATCTGCGTCGAATCGTTGAAGGTCAAGAACATGCTGCGCAACCGCTCGCTGGCCAAATCCATCAGCGATGCCGGCTGGGGCGAGTTCGTTCGCCAACTGGCGTATAAAGCGGAGTGGGCTGGCCGAAAACTGGTCGCCATTGACCAGTGGTACCCGTCGAGCAAACGCTGCTCAGCGTGCGGCTTTGTGATGGACGCCATGCCACTGGATGTGCGGCACTGGACCTGTCCAGAGTGCGCAGCCAAACACGATCGCGACCTGAATGCCGCTATCAACATTAAAGCCGCCGGGCTGGCGGTCTTAGCCCTTGGAGAGAATGTCAGTGGCATGGAGTCAGTCTCCGTGTCCAGTTCTCAGTGAATTGGGAATCCTCTTCCTTCAGGTGGAGGAGCAGTCAAAAGTGCATGTATTATCAGTTGTTGACCTGAAAAGCGGCCATAATTCAGACAGAGATGGTCGGGCATTTCTCATTAACGATCCGATCAACAGAAGAACGAACAACCAGAACCCAGACCCAGGAGCAGTAATGGATTCCATCCGCCCAGATGACGACGAACTTCGAGCAGACTCGCCCATTGGCAGCAGTGAACGCAAGCGGCCGGCTCCGAAAAAGGCTGCCGCTGCGCCGGCTGCTCGGTCCGGTGGTTCGGGCGGGTCCGGGAAGCGGCCGGTTGGTAACGGAAATGGCAACGGAGGCAACGGCAAGGGCGGTCTGGCGGCGGTCTGGTTGTTGTTGATTGCGGTTGCGGTGGCCGGGGTGGCCGGTTGGTATTCCCAGAATCAGCGGATTCAGGCGTTGGAGTCGCAGCTGGAGGAGGCGGATTACTGGGCGCGGCAGAGCAAGTTGGCGTTGGCCCGGTTCGAGGGTGAGTTGTCGGAGACCGGGGAGAATCTTCAGGAGCGTGGGCAGTCGCTGGAGGAGCAGATCGCGTCGAACAAGTCGGGCCTGGAGGAAGCTTCCAGTGAGATCCGGAAGCTGTGGGTGGTGGCCAATGAGCGGAACAAGGCGGGGCTGGATGAGCATGAGGAGCAATTGGCGACCCTGAAGTCGGCTCTGGAGGAAGAGAAGCAGGCGGTGGCCAGTCTGGAAACGACCCTCGAGGAAGCCCGCGCGTCCCTGTCTTCGGAGATTGGTGCGCTTGAGGAGCAGACGCAGACGTCGATTGTCGCCCTGAAGGAAAACACCGCTCAGGCCACGGAGCAGATCACAACACTGAGCCGGCAGATGGCGGACGTGGATCAGGTGATCGAGGGCCGTATTCGCCGGTTCGAGCAGGAGCAGAAGCTGGGGATCAGTGGCATGGAGAGCCGGATTGCGGCCCTGGAGAAGAAGACGGATGGTGTCGCGGGCAGCTCCGAAGTGCGCTCCCTGCGTAACCAGCTGGCTTCGCTCAAGCAGACAGTGGATTCCATAGATGCTTCTCGCGCGCAGCTGACGTCCCGGCTGGTGCGGTTGTCGGATGAGGTGGACCGGTTGGAGGCGCGGATGTCCGGTCAGTAATCTCGCTGGCCGGTATTGATAAAGCAGGGTGCCCGGCGCTTTGTAACAGTTTGTATTCATCCCTTGCGGTAGCTCTCATTTCTGGCGCGGGCCAGTTGTTATGATCAGGCAACTCGCAACGGGATGAAGAGCAAGAACAATGAGCATACGAACCCTTCTGGCGCTGTCGCTGCTGATCTTTGGTTCCGGTTGTACGGTGTACCAGTCGATCGGCAAGAGCGTTGGTTCCTTCCTGCATCCGGTGTCCGGCCCCGATTTCGTTCACATCCCGGATGACCAGTGGGATCGGGATAACGCTCTTCTTTATTTCTACCGCACCCATTCCCAGTGGGCAGCGGATGAGATCGAGGCACCCAGCGTCTACATCGACGACCATCACTATTTCAACATCCGCAATGACAGCTACACCTGGCTTGAAGTGAGTCCCGGCGAGCGCCACATTGCCATGCGCCGGCCTCTGCTGGGGCTGGAGGGGCTGAATTCGTTCAGTCTCAGTCTGATTGCCGATGCCACGCTTCGGGTGGAGGCGGGGAAGATCTATTACCTGCGTTACAACGAGCTGTCGGAGCCGGAGCAGATCCATCCTGATCTGGACCCCGAACACCCGCTGGCGGAGGGGGATCTTCAGCTGGTGACCCGCGCCTATGCCATGCAGGCCGGGGAGATCGTATCGACCCGGTTCCTGAACAGTGACCTGTTGGCGCCCAATCATGCTGCCACCTCCATTGTCGAGGTGAACGAGGATATCGATTACGAACGTTCGTTGGCCACGCTGGAAGAAGAACGGGAGCTGGAGATCGAGCGCCTCAAGGAGGAGGGAAAATATGAATCGGCGCCGTGGTACTGGCCGTTTGGCGGTGGCCCGACGGTGCCGGTGGAGGCGGACCGGAAAATCCGGAAGCTTGAGCGGGATTACGCGGCGTTGGAGGAAGAGCGGGAGCGCAGGGAAGAGGCCGAATCCGGAGGTTGGTGGATCTTCTGAACATTGGCTGAATCGACAGGGCGCAGGAGCGGTTTCACAATTGTGAATGCCGGAACTGGTTACTACACTGCATTCAGTGAAATGAATCAGGAAGTCAGGACGATGTCTTTGAAGGATCGATTGCAGGGCCGGCTGGAAAAGCTGGCCGATGATATGGTGCCCCTGGCCATTCAGGGCCTCGCGGATGTTCGCCGGCGGCTGGATGAGTTGAATTGCTCGCTGGCGAGCCGGTCCATCCCCGATGACCGGCGCTCAAGGGTGAGTGAGTTGTCCCTGCGCCAGAAGGCCGAGCAGGCGGGCCAGCGGCTGGTCGAGAAGGGGACGAAAAACCGCTCCGGTAAATGACCGGTTTCTGATCAGGTTTTGGTTGAAAATCGCCCGATTTTGAATGGCTTGCAGATTTTTTCAGAAAATTCCCGGAAAAGGTTTGACACCGTCAGCGAAATGCTTAAAATGCGCGTCTCACTTGCTTGAGACAGCAAGGACTTGAAAGCCTCTCGAGGTTGGAAGTGGGTGGTTAGCTCAGCTGGGAGAGCATCGCCCTTACAAGGCGAGGGTCGCAGGTTCGATCCCTGCACCACCCACCACTTTCAGAGTCTTTCACAGGCATCACCGGATCACCCCATCCGGTTTCAGGTTCAAGCCCACGGGCTGAATTGATGCGGAGCGGTAGTTCAGTTGGTTAGAATACCGGCCTGTCACGCCGGGGGTCGCGGGTTCGAGTCCCGTCCGCTCCGCCACTTTTTCCCGGGTGGTTAGCTCAGCTGGGAGAGCATCGCCCTTACAAGGCGAGGGTCGCAGGTTCGATCCCTGCACC
>JAAZVL010000122.1 GCA_018623515.1 Marinobacter sp. | reverse complement strand
ATCAAGCCGACCCGCTGTCCCACCGGCACCTCCCGGTTGGGAAACACAATCGCCTCCGGCACATCGCCCACCCGGTAACAGGTCTCTCGATCCTCCCAGATCACCGTGCCGGGCGCGTACTCGGTAAAGTTGGCCACGTCGTCGGGAATATGAAACCGGAAATCGTCGCCGGTGTTCAGAATCTCATGAACCACCTCGAAGATGGTGAGGCGCTCATACCCGGCTGATGGCCCGGGCGCAGGCTCACCCCGGAACCGCCGCCGCAGCGCATCGCGGATACCGGCAAACCGGGCCAGATCATTCTGCCCGAACGGCCGCACCTTCCCGAGCTCCACCGTAAAACTCTCCGCCCCCAGCTCCGAGGACGTGAACGACGAAAACGTCGTACCCGCTTTGTGCTGCAGAAGCAGCGTTCCCACCCCCGCCTCCAGCAGGAATTGACACTGCTCGCCAGGAACCTCCCGCCCCTCGACAAACGGATAGAGCGCGAACTTCTCCCGAAGGGAAGGGCGAATCGCGGTATGCAGATCGTAATGGCTCAACGCCAACCCCGAATGCTTCCGGGCAAACTCCCGGCACAACTGCTCAAGCTCGGCAGCACGGCTGGCCTCAGGCAGCCCCCGGTATTCGTCCCGGCCATGGGCACCGGCAAACAAACGATTCATGTTGACGTCAATGAAGCGCTCACCGGCAACCATGGCCGGCGGATTGCCCAGGATCAGCAGCAGCGGGCAAGTGAGCGTCCACTCCCCGGCAAGTAGTTCGTTCAGGAGCTGATTCAACACCTCAATCGGCGCCGTCTCGTTGCCGTGCACTCCGGCAGAAACAATCAGGGCTTCATGGTTTGGGTTGGTATGCGTGGCGGCTGGAGTCAGTTCCAGAACTCCAACGGATGGCCTAACAATGTCAGTTCCGTCGGGAAGTCGAGTTAGTGCTGGGGTCAGTTCGGAAGAAGAGTTGGCCAGGGTATGTGCGAGCCAATCAGAAGAAGGATCAAAGAGCACACTGAAACCTGACATAGCGGAATCCCCGTGACGAGTTTGGGGGCAGTCGGTCTATTTCCTTCCGGGAATGTTGAAGGCCAAGGATGGCCTGAAACAAGCGCACATGGACGTGCTCGTAGCGGTTCCCGGAAGGAAATAGGCCGACTGACCTTGCACCAAAAGCCAGGTGGTCTCTTTATCGTGGGAGGGTCAAGAACCCACAGGCCTCTGATGCCGCAAAAGATGATTCTCAAGCTTGCGGAAAGCAAACACCAGAATAAACGTCAGCGCCATATAAAGCAGCGCCACAAAGATAAACGCATCAAACGGCGCATAAAACCGGGAGTAAATATTCCGCGCCGCCCCCGTCAGATCCACAATGGTCACCACACTCGCAATCGCACTCGAATGCAGCATGAAAATCACCTCATTCGAATACGCCTGCACCGCCCGCCGGGCCGCACTCGGCAACACAATACGCCGCATCCGCAACCACCAGTTCATGCCATAGGCCTTCGCCGCCTCAATCTCCCCGGCCGGCGTCGACACAATCGCCCCCCGGATAATCTCCGTGGTATAGGCACAGGTATTCAGGGCGAACGCCAGCAGGGCAGGGTAGAACGGCTCCCGGAAAATCTCCCACCAGAAGGTCTCCTGGATACCGGGAATCTGGGCAATGCCATAGTAGATGATATACAGCTGGATCAGCAGCGGCGTACCGCGAAACAGATAGGTGTACAACCACACCGGCCCGGACACCAGTGGGTTCTTCGAGGTGCGCAGAATCGCCAGCGGAATCGCGAACACCAGACCGATCACCAGCGACAGGAACACCAGTTGGACCGTATTCACCAGACCATTCCAGTATTCCATGATGGTCATGGCAGTAAAGATTTCGTTCTGGTCCAGCCACTGGGCAATAAAATCAGGCATGCCTTAACTCCCCTGAACCACGCCGACATTGGCTCGCTTGTTGAGCCACTTGATAAAGAGCTCGGAGCCCGCCGTCAGAATCAGGTAAACCGCTGCCACCGGAATGAAGAAATGGAACGGCATGCGTTCTGCCTTGGCGGCTTCCTCCGCGACCCGGACCATATCGGTCAGACCGATGATGGACACCAGAGCCGTGGTTTTCAGCAGCACCTGCCAATTATTACCGATGCCCGGCAGGGCGTGGCGCAGCATCTGCGGAAACATGACTCGCCGGAAAGTGTGCCAGCGCGTGAACCCGTATGCCCTCGCGGCCTCGATCTGGCCCGTCTCAACCGCCAGAAAGGCACCTCGGAAAGTCTCCGTCATGTAGGCGCCGAAGATCAGCCCGATCGTGACCACCCCGGAGATGAACGGATCGAACTGGAAGAAAAAGTCGATTTCGTAGGCTTCCCATATCCAGTCCGAGAGCATGTTTACCGTCACCTGGCCGCCGTAATAGAACAGCAGCATCATCACCAGATCGGGAATGCCCCGGACCACGGTGGTGTAAAAGGTTGCAATGGCTTTGGCGAGGCGGTTGCCGGACAGTTTCGAGGATGCGCCGATGAGGCCCAGAGTGAGAGCCAGGGCCAGGGACAGGAACGCCAGTTCAATGGTGACCACTGCTCCGTCGAGCAGTTCAGGGCCATAGCCTTTGAGGTCGAGCATTGGGAAATCCGGTAGAGCGGGGCGGCCACGAGGCCGCCCCGGGCAGTTTAGATCTTGATATCGTAGTTGAAGTACTTCTGCATGATGGCATCGTAGGTACCATCATTCTTGAGTTTCTTCAGGGCTGCATTCACCTTGTTGGCCAGATCGGTGTCACGCTTGCGCATGGCAACAGCCACGCCCTGGCCGAGCTTGACCGGCTTGCCCACTTCCTTGAAACCTTCCTGGGACAGGATGGTCTGTTCACCCACCGGGTAGTCTACAAACACTACGTCCAGGCGCTGGCCTTCCAGGTCCAGGACCATGTCTTCAGCGGTGGTATAGCGCTTGATGGTGGCAATGCCGCCAAATTCCTCGGTGACGTAGTTGTCCATGGTGGTGCCACGCTGGACACCGATCACCTTGCCTTCCATCTCTTCCTTGCTGGTCACATCAGCAGAGAAACCGTCGCGGGCGAACCAGCCACCCGGAGTGATGTAGTACGGCTCGGAGAACAGGACGCGTTCGGCCCGCTCTTCGGTGATGGACATGGAAGAGAAAATGGCGTCGTATTTGCGCGCCAGCAGACCCGGAATCATGCCGTCCCAGGCCTGGATAACGAATTCACACTCGGCCTTGAGTTCCTCGCACATGGCTTCGGCCAGCTCGACTTCGAAACCGGTCAGTTCGCCATTTTCATCGCGGTACTCGAACGGCTCGTAAGGCACGTCAAAGGCGAGGCGGATTTCTTTCCAATCCTTGGCCTGGACCGTCCCGGCGGCCATGGCCAGGGCACAACTTGCTGCAACAATCAGTTTCTTCATGTGTCACTTCTCCAATTTTACGCCTTGTGGGCTGTTTTTTAGGTATTTTTATTCCGACACCGATCAAGATAGCACCCAGCGTCAGAACTTGGGAGCCAGGAACTGTTTCATGCGCTCCGAGTCAGGGTTATCGAACACTTTTTGAGGCGAGCCCTGTTCCTCGATCACGCCCTGATGCAAAAACAGGACCTGAGTTGACACATCCCTTGCAAACGCCATCTCGTGGGTGACCACGATCATGGTGCGGCCCTCCTCGGCCAGGCTGTGCATGACCCTGAGCACCTCGCCCACCAGTTCCGGGTCGAGGGCCGATGTGGGTTCGTCAAACAACATCACTTCCGGCTCCATGGCGAGTGCCCGGGCGATGGCAGCGCGCTGCTGCTGGCCACCGGACATCTGGGCCGGGTAGTAATCCTTGCGTTCGTAGATGCCGACTTTCTGGAGATAGGCCTCAGCGCGCTCGATGGCTTCCTTTTTGGCGACCTTGAGCACGTTGACCGGCGCTTCAATGATGTTTTCCAGCACCGTCATGTGAGACCAGAGATTGAAGCTCTGGAACACCATGGAAAGTTTGGAACGGATCTGCTCAACCTGTTTGTTATCGGCAGGAACCCGATCACCCTTGCGGTTGGTGGTGAACCGGATTGGGTCACCGTGCACGATAATGTCGCCGGAGGTAGGCGTCTCCAGCAGGTTGATACAGCGCAGGAAGGTACTCTTGCCGGAGCCGGAGCTGCCAATCAGGGACACCACGTCGCCTTTGCGGGTCTCCAGTGACACTCCCTTGAGTACTTCAAGCTTGCCAAAGGTCTTGTGAATGTCCCTGCAGATCAAGGGAGCTTGGTCCGCCATGGGTGACTCCTGAGATTTAGTTCAAAGGCGCATGTTTTACGGACTGTGGCGACCGAAATCAATACCTGATTGGTCAGGATTGCGACCGTTCGGCATCAATTGGGCGCGGATCACCTTGCTTCCCTGCTGTTCCATGTCTTTTAGCGCGTCGCTGACAAAACGCACATGGGCAGTCGCCACCTTCTGGGCTACCGCCGGCTTACAGTTCATGATGGCATCATAGAGCTGCCGGTGCTGGCGCACGATGGTCTTGCGCATCTCCTCCCGGGGGTTGAGATTGGCGACCGCCGCATGGACCGTCAGTAGCATCATGCTTTTCAGGCCGCTCAACAGGTGGACCAGTACCGGATTGTGTGAGGCCTCGACGATGGCCTGATGAAAGCCGTGATCCGGTTTGGCATTACTGAGGGGGTCGGTATCTTCCAGCGCCCGGAAGGCCTTGGTGATCCGGTGGCGGTCGAGGCTGGTGGCTCGTTGGGCCGCGAGAAAAGCGGCCTGTCCCTCAAGCTGCTCCCGGACTTCCAGTAGATCATAAAGGGTGCGGGGGTGCCCCTCGTAAAGCTGCAGCAGCGGGCTTTGTTCTTCAAACTCTCCGGTCTCCGGGACCAGGCTGGCAACAAAGGAACCCTTGCCATGCCGGGTTTCGATCACACCCCGACCCTGCAGCTCGTGCAGTGCCTCCCGGATGATGGCCCGGGACACGCGCAGGCGCGCCGCGAGTTGCCGTTCAGACGGGATCTTCTGCCCCGGAGCCAGCCCGCCATCAAGGATGAGGCGCTCCAGCCGATACGAGATTTCCTGGGAAATAGCCATGGGATTGCCTGCCTGTGAATCGTGGTCTGACCAGTGACCCTTGTAATTGTCTGTGATTGGTCCGTCAACCGATGTGCTCCCAAGCCCCGTAAATATGGCTTATGGAGTGGATTCCGTCCATTTACCATACAGGAAAAACTGGTCTGACCAGTAGGGACCTGACTGGACTAATCACGATTTGACTACGAATATCTTTGTAATGTCGGCCTGTGCGCCGGCGTTAGACCTGACGCTGACTAAAAAAACAATGCTAACGGAGACGTCTCGATGACCTCGAACAAGCACATCCGTAATAACTGTGACACCGGCGGGACCCCACCTCGCCGCAATTTCCTGAAAACCGCTGCCGTCGGCGCCGCTTTCGCGGGCGCAATGATGATGGGCGCCGGTCAGGCCCACGCCGCCACCACCTGGAAGATCCAGTCCGTATGGGATGCCGGTACCGTCGGCTATGACCTGTTTGAAGAGTGGTGCAACAGCATGGAAGAGAAGTCCGGTGGCGAGCTGATCTTCAAGCCGTTCCCGGCCAAGGCCGTTGCAGCCGACAACAACGCCCTGTTCGATTCCGTTCGCAACGGCGTACTCCAGGGTATGAATCCGTTCACTCTGTACTGGTCCGGCAAGATTCCGGCCTCCGTATTCCTGTCCTCCTACCCGGCCGGTCCTGACCAGCCCCACCAGTGGGACACCATGTTCTATTCCATGGGCATGCTCGAAAAGACCCGGGAAATCTACAAGAAGTACGGCCTGTTCTACGTTGGCCCGATCCAGCATGACGCCAACATCATCCACTCCAAGAAGCCGGTGAACAGCCTTGAAGATCTCAAGGGTATGAAGATCCGTGTTCCCGGGGGCATGGTCGCTGAAGTATTCCAGCAGTTCGGCGTATCCACCGTGAGCCTGCCGGGTTCCGATATCTTCCCGGCCCTGGAAAAAGGCACCATCGACGCGGCTGACTACGTGGGTCCGGCGGTGAACTGGGAACTGGGCTTCTCCCAGGTGACCGACTACATCATGTTCGGACCTCCCGGTGTCATGTCTGTCTACCAGCCGGTGGATCTGATGGACCTTACCGTCAACCTGCGCGCCTGGAATGCCCTGGATCCGAAACTTCAGCAGCTGGTTGAGGACGAAGTACGTAACTATTCCCAGAAACACTACCTGACCATCCAGAAGCGCAACATCGAGGCGATGGAGAAGTTCAAGGAAGCGGGCGACACCGTTACCCGCCTGAGCCAGGAAGACCTGCAGGAATTCCGTCGCGCGGCCATCCCGATCTGGTACAAGTGGGCCAACAAGGACGACGACGCCCGTGCCATCTTCGACATGCAGCTCGAATACATGATGAACGAGACTGTAGGTTATGTTGACGAGTCTGATCTTGAAGGTGTGCCGGGCCGGTAACGCCTTCTTGAACCAATAAAAAAAGAAATCAGGGGAAGGACAGGGACAGCTCCGAAGGAGAGGTTCCGCCTTCCCCGTTTTGTGGCTGAGGATGCAACAACATGTCTGATCTTGAAGGTTTCGGATTCGTAATGCCGCACTGGTTCTACTGGGGCTGGCTTGCGGTCATGCCGCTGATCATGATGGCCTGGGACAAGTGGAGTAGTGGCCATGGAGGCGAGACTGCCGAACCGGAATTGACACCGGGCGAGCTGCAGGCGGAAGAGGACGACCCGCTGATCTATCTCCAGTTCGAAGGCAACTGGTTTACCAAGGTGGTTGACTGGATCTGTGACAAGTCCGGTTTGTTCGTGTCGTTCTGGACGGTGAACGCCGTCGTGTTCTATTTCTTTGAAGTGGTCATGCGCTACCTCTTCAACATGCCGACCATCTGGGTGCATGAATCCAGCTTCCTGTTGCTGGGTATGCAGTACCTGCTGGCCGGTGCGTTCGCCATGCTTCACGGCGCCCATGTGCGGGTTGACGTGATGTACAACATGTTGCCGGTGCGGGGCAGGGTCGGCATGGATATCTTTACCTCCATGTTCTTCTTTATGTTCGCCCTGGTATTGCTGATTACCTCCTGGACCTTCTTCCAGAACTCCTACTCCATGAATGAAACCACGGTTGAGACCTGGGGCATCCAGTACTGGCCGGTGAAAGGCATGATGGTACTGGGTTCATTCCTTCTCTTACTGTCAGGCATATCCAAGCTGATCAAGGATATCGTCCTGTTCGTCCGTCTTGGCCGGGAGCGCACTGCATGAGCACAAACACAACAACCGCGCCGGGCAGCAACCTGATCGGTAAGCTGAGTACCTGGCTGATGATTGCCGCCACTGTGGGGCTGGCATTTGTTATCTGTGTTGAGATGATCAACATTCTTTTCTACGACCCGTTCAGCGATGAGAAATTCCTGTTCAAGCTGTCGGGCAGTCTTTCGGACGTCAAGATCGGGCCTCTGACCTATCTGATGTTCGGTTCTCTGGCCGTGGCCCTGATGATGGGCCTGCCGCTGGCGTTCGTGACCGGTGGCCTCGGGGTCATGTTCATCTACCTGGTTGGCGACTCGCTGATGCTGAACATCGTGCCGAGCCGCATCTTCCCGATGATGACTAACTCCGACCTGGCGGCGATACCGCTGTTCATCTTCATGGCCTCCATGCTCGAACGGGCTGGCCTGATCGAGGAAATGTTCAGCGTGGTCTACAAGTGGATGGGTGGCCTCAGTGGTGGTCTGGCAACAGCCACCATTCTGGCTTCAACCATTCTGGCCGCCATGGTCGGTGTTATCGGGGCCGCAGTGGTCACCATGGGTATCATCGCCTTGCCGGCAATGCTTAAACGTGGCTACGACCACAAGATCGCACTCGGCTCGATCATGGCCGGTGGTACCCTCGGTATCCTGATTCCGCCGTCGATCCTGGCGATCCTGTATGCCGTTGTGGCGCAACAGTCCGTAGGTGAACTGTACCTGGGCTCTGTCGTTCCGGGCCTGCTGCTGTCCGGCCTGTACATCGCCTATGTGTTGATCCGCAGCTGGATCAATCCCAAGCTGGGGCCGCCTGTGCCGGTGGAAGAGCGCATCTCCTTAATGGAAAAGCTCGTTCTGCTGAAAAACCTGATTGCACCGCTGATCCTGGTGTTCCTGGTGCTGGGTCTGCTGTTTGGCGGGATTGCCACGCCCGTTGAAGCCGCGGGTATCGGCTCCTTCGGCGCCATTGTAGTTGCCATGATGCACGGCAAGTTCTCCATCGGCGGTCTCAAGGAAGCCTCCGTGACTACGGCCAAGGCCTCCGCCATGGTGCTGTGGATCATGTTCGGTGCCTCCGTCTTCGTTGGCTTCTACATCCTGCAGGGTGGCCAGGAGTTTGTGACCAACGCCATTCTCGGTACCGGTCTGTCGGCATACGGCATCCTGTTCCT
>JAAZVL010000121.1 GCA_018623515.1 Marinobacter sp. | reverse complement strand
GTGGGAAAAGGGCAGAACCAGGGTTGCCAGCCAGATGACCAAGCCGGTGGCCAGGCCGGCAATCAGGCCCCGCCGGTTACCTTCCGGCCAGTAGATGACGCCCAGTGCACCGGGCAGCAACTGGAGCATCCCGGAGAGCGAAATGGCTCCCAGGATCGCCAGGTCCAGTTCCTGGCCCACGGTTTCATGGAACAGCAGGGCAAAGAAGATAATCACCGCGATCAGCAGCCGCTTGACCCACTGCAGCCAACGGTAGATGTCCGCCTGGTCCCGGGGTGTCTTGACCGGCAGCACCACGTGGTTAAGAACCATGCCCGCCAGCGCCAGGGTGCTGACAATCATCAGGCCGCTGGCGGCGGACAGGCCGGCAATGTACATGAGCAACGACAGCAGGGGGCTGTCCAGCGCCTGGGCGACGCCAAGGGCATGGAAATTGGGGGCGGTGCCCACGTCCAGAGCCTGGCCACCCCAGAGAATCACGGGAACTGGCAGGGCCAGGAGCAGGAGGTAAAGTGGCAGGCCCCAGCTGGCCTTGGCCAGGGATTTGGGTGACGGGTTTTCGCTGAACGTCATGTGGTACATGTGGGGAAGTACCAGGGCGCCCGCGAATGACATCAGCATCAGGGCGCGCCAGCTGCCATCGTCTATGGCCAGGGTCATGGTTCCGGTGGCCGCCTTGTTGGCAGCGAGCCAGGTGTCGAGGCCCGCCATGCCGTCAAAGACCTGGAACAGGACCACGCCGCCAAGGGTCAGCAGCGCGCCCACTTTCACCAGGGAGTCAAAGGCGATCGCCAGCACCAGCCCCTGGTGATTTTCCGAATTCTGGTTGCGCCGGGCACCGAACAGGATGGCGAACAGCAGCACAATCAGGCAGAACAGCAGGCTCATCGCCTTGGGCGAGGTGTCCGGGGCCAGAATGCTGGCGGAGACTGCCACTGCCTGGATCTGCATGCTCAACAGCGCCAGGATGGCCGCTCCGGAGCAGAGAGTCACCAGGGTGCCGGCCCATTGGCTGCGGTAACGGTAGGCAAAGAGATCGGCCAGGGAGGTCAGCTGGTAGGCTCGGGCGATGCGCATGATGGGGTTGAGCAACACCGGTGCCAGCAGGAAGGCGCCACTGATGCCGAGATAATAGGCGAGGAAGCCGTAACCCGTTTCAGCGGCCATGCCGATGGCAGCGTAAACCGCCCAGATGCCGGCATAGACACCCAGGCTCAGGGTGTAGACCAGGGGATGGCGTACCCACTGCTTGGGCAGCATGCCCTGTTCGGTGATCCAGGCGACACCGAACAGCAGGAGCAGATAAACCAGGCTCGCCAGAACCAGGCCGGTAGCACTAAAACTCATTGGGATCCCGCCGCCACTCCAGCCAGAAGCCGATGGCGATCAGTCCCGCCCAGATGACGTAGGGGCTGTACCAGACGTTGCCGGGCGCAGTCCACCAATCCAGGATGTTGGGAGAGAAAATGTATATGGCCAGAACCAGCAGAAAGACCAGACGGTAGATGTACATCAGGCTCAAGGTCCGCACTGAAGTGTAAGAAGGGCTTTATACCATGCCTGTTAGCGGGCTGTCAGGTCGATTGCCCGCCGGCGCCAGTGGCTGCAGGCCCAGGCCAGGATTTCATCAGGGCTGGACGTTTGCAGTGAGGCCGGCGGTTCCTGGCCGAGGGCGTCCAGTGCGCGGAACAGGTTCTCGGAGGCCCGGTCATCGTCAAGCGCGGGCGCATGGGTCTGTTTGCTGAGCTTCTGGCCCTGTTCGTTGAGGATCACCGGTATGTGGAGCCAGCGGGGCGGCTCGGCACCCAGGGCCCGGAAGATCTGTTGTTGCTGGGCGGTCATGTCGAGCAGATCCGAGCCCCGGACCACGTCGGTAATTCCCTGATCGATATCATCCACCACCACGGCCAGCTGGTAGGCGTAGAAGCCCTCCTTGCGCAGGATGACCGGGTCGTCGAGTTCCGCCTGCACCTCCTGGTGCTGGGGGCCAAGTAACGCATCCTGCCAGTGGCATTGCTCATCGTGCAGGGCAAACCGGACGGCAAAGGGCCGGTCACCCGGTTGAAGACCGGCTTCCCGGCAGTGGCGTGGGTGCCGGCCATTATTGGCCTGTAGTTCCTTGCGGGAACAGGGGCAGCGATAGGCGCGGCCGCTGGCCAGAAGCCGGTTGATGGCATCCTGGTAGGCGTCATGGCGCCGGGACTGGAAACGAACCGGTTCATCGGGAAACAGGCCGTGGGCGTCGAGGCTCCGGAGAATCTGGCCGGTGGCCTCCGGGGGTTCCCGGAGCGGGTCCAGGTCTTCAATACGGATCAGCCACTGGCCCTGGTGGACCCGGGCTTCGACATAGCTGGCAACAGCGGTAACAAGGGAGCCGAAGTGCAGTGGGCCCGTAGGGGAGGGTGCGAAACGGCCCCGGTAGCGTGGATTGGTCATGGGAAAGTCAGTCTGCCGGTCGCCTTGCGGTTACCGGCAGACGGGTATTGTCGGGATCAGATGCCTGTCTGGCGCTCACGGATCTCGGCGAGCGTCTTGCAGTCGATGCACAGGGTGGCAGTGGGGCGAGCCTCAAGGCGGCGAATACCGATCTCGACACCACACTGATCGCAGAAACCGTAGTCGTCCTTGTCGATCCGGTCGATGGTCTGGTCGATTTTCTTGATCAGCTTGCGCTCACGATCGCGGGTACGCAGTTCCAGGCTGAATTCCTCTTCCTGGGTTGCGCGATCACTGGGATCCGCGTAATTTGCTGCGTCTTCCTGCATGTGGTGCATGGTGCGGTCCACTTCTTCCATCAGCTCCTGTTTCCATTGCAGGAGCAGATCCTTGAAGTGCTGCAACATCTCGGCACTCATGTACTCTTCACCCTTCTTCATTTCATAGGGGGTGAAGTTGGTAAAACGTTCGCGTGACTGTTCTGCAGTATTTGCCATTGAACCCGGCCTCTTGTTTGTACTTCACAAGAACGCTTTGCTTCCCATCGTGCCAGCCCCTTGGCTGAGCGATTGTACCCTGGATGAAGCGTTCGTCCTGAAACGGGAATTTGCGGAAAATAGCAGATTAGTTACGGGGGTGCCAGCCTTGTGGCACTGACTTTTGCGGAGATGACATGAAGTTTTCTGAACCTTTGGTCGAAGGCCGGCTGATTCGTCGCTACAAGCGCTTCCTTGCGGACGTGCGGCTGCCCGACGGCACCGAAGTGACGGCTCATTGCCCCAATACCGGTTCCATGCGCGGCTGCCAGCCGGAAAACGCAAGGGTCTGGCTCAGCGAAAGTAACAATCCCAGGCGCAAACTGAGGTATACCTGGGAGCTGGTTGAGACCCGGCCGGGGGTACTGGCCTGCGTGAATACCGCCCGGCCCAATTCCCAGGCCCGGCATGCGATTGAAACCGGCGTGGTGGTCGAGCTGGCCGGGTATGCCGAATGTCGGTCGGAAGTGAAGTACGGCGGGGAGAAAAGTCGTATCGATCTGTTATTGTCCGGCCATGAAAGCCGGCCCGACGCCTGGGTGGAAGTGAAGAACGTGACCCTGGATGAGAACGGCGCCGGGTATTTTCCCGATGCCGTCACCACCCGCGGCCAGAAGCATCTGCGGGAGTTGATGGGGCAGGTGGCTCAGGGTGAGCGCGGGGTATTGTTTTTTGTCGTCAACCATACCGGCATCAACGAAGTCCGCCCGGCCGACCACATTGATCCGACATACGGGCGTCTGCTTCGGGAGGCGGTTGCCGCCGGCGTCGAAGTGGTCGCTTACCGGGCCGCGCTCGTAAATAGTGAGCGCGAACCTTCAGGCTGTCTGACGCTGACCGAGGCGATTCCGGTCAGTCTGGAAGCCTGATCTGCCACTGGCCGTCCTTGTCCCGAACTTCCAGGGCGGTCAGGGCATCGCCCTGGCAGGGGCCGGCAATGCATTCGCCAGTGCCGGTCTTGAACAGGGCGCCGTGAGTGGAGCATTGGAGAAAGAGATTGTCCGAATCCATGAACCGGCCCGGCATCCAGTTCAGCTCAATGCCCAGGTGCGGGCACTGGTTCAGGTAGGCCCTGGCTTGGCCTTCATCGAGAAACAGGAAGCCGGTCAGGGGCATGCCTTCCGGCTCCCGGGCCTTGACGGAAAGCCGGAATTCGATGAATTCGCCCGGCTGCAGGTCTGCCCGGTTGCAGACCGATTGCCAGGGGTTGTTGCTGTCAGGCATGAGAGTTCCTCGCTGCCACCTCAGTGGTCGTGCAGGCCGAAATGCTGGCGGATGCGGTCCGCCACCGCCTCGGCGACATGCTCTTGATCGGTGTGCAGGTGAATGGTGTGGGCCTTCTCCATGGCTGTGAGCGGTTCGAACCAGCTTTGCTGGGCATCCAGCAGTTCTTCGGTGGCCTCGGAGGCATCCCCGGAGCGGCTCCGGATCCACTGCCGGCGAAGGTTCTCGGGCGCTTCGCAGTGCAGCAGGGCAAAGGGCACGGCTTGCTCCTCGGCAACCGAGGCAAAGAGGTCTCGCTCGGACTGCTTAAGACAGGCGGCATCGACCACGACCGGGATACCCGCAGCCAGCAGTTGACCTGAAAGATCAGCCAGACGCTGGTAGGTCCGGGTTGTCGCTTCCGCTGTGTAAAGTCCCTCACCGGTGTCGGACTTGCTGTCCGCCAGCGGCCCCAGGCCATGCAGGCGCTTTCGCTCGACGTCGGAGCGCAGCCGGATCAGGCCCAGTTCACCGGCCATGGCCGCGCTGACACAACTCTTGCCGCTGGCGGAAAGCCCCGTGGTGGCCAACAGGTATCGGTTCGGAATGGTGCTGTAATCCTCGGCCAGTTGCGCATAGCCACGGTAGCGCTGAATCAGGTCAGCCTTTTCATCCTCATTCAGGTCCGGGTTGCCCAGGGTAAACAGGGCAATCTTGGCCCGGACCATGGCGCGATAGGCCTTGTACAGGGGCAGCAGCGGCAGGGCCTCGAAGTCGCCCCGATATTCCAGGTAGGTGTTCAGTACCCGGTTGGCAAGGGCCGGTTCGTTGCGGGATTCCAGGTCCATCAACAGGAATGCCAGGTCGTTGATGACGTCGATCCAGCGGAACGGCTCGTTGAACTCGATGCAGTCGAACACGGTGACTTCGTTCTCGAACACCGTGATGTTGGCCAGGTGAAGGTCGCCATGGCACTCACGGACGTAACCGTCGGCGCGGCGCCGGGCGATCAGGTCCCGGTGGCGTTCGAAAGTGGTTTGTGTCCAGGCTTCTAGATTGTCAAGTTGTGCCAGCAGGGTCTTGTCGTCGATCAACGGGCGGATCTGGTCGAAGTTCTCCTGCATGGCGGCATAAACCGCTTCTGGCGTGCCCAGTGGCTTGTCCTTAGCCACCGGCGGAAGCTGTTCGTGAAATTCCGCTGCCTGGCGGGCGACGCTGGTGAGTAGCTCCGGTGTCAGCTGGCCACGCTCCTGCAGGCGATCAAAGAGCTTGTCCTGATCGAACTGGCGCATCCGGATTGCATACTCGAAGGGGGCTCCTTCACCGCCGATTACCGGTTGTTCCGGGGTGCCGGTGATGGGAAGTACCTCCAGGTAGAGTTTGCTGGCCAGCCGGCGGTTGAGCCGGAGCTCCTCCTCGCAGAAGTGCTTGCGCCGCGCCAGGGTGGAAAAATCGAGAAAGCCGAAGTCCATGGGCTTCTTGATCTTGTAGGCGTAATCGCCGGTGAGGAGAACCTGGGAGATGTGAGTTTCGATCACCCGGAAATCCCGGACAGGGTGGTCATAAAGCGCCGGATTCTGCAGTGCCTGAATCAGCGTATTGCCGGACATCTCGCTCACGGTGTTCTCCTCGCGTTCCCTGAACTCATTGATTTTTGAAGCCCTATCATAACGGGCAGATTACAGAAATAACACACAGCGGGCCTGCCTTACCGGGGTGTCCGTTCGCTATAATCGCGCCATGGCAAAATCAAAGACTCCCCGAAAATCCTCCCGCAAATCCCCGAAATCCGGCCGCCGGCCCGGGTTCTGGCGCCTGTTTTTCCGAATTTCCCTGATTGGCCTGGTGTTGCTCGCCGGCTGGATGGTGTACCTGGACGCCGTGGTGACCTCCCGCTTCGAAGGCCGCCGGTTCGAGATTCCCTCCCGGGTATACGCACGGCCCCTGGAACTGTATGACGGCGCCAGCGTCAGCACTTCGGCCCTGCAGCGGGAGTTGGAGCTCTCCGGCTTCCGGCGTGGGGACGGGAACAAGGCCGGCAGCTACAGCCGCAATGGTAATCGCTTCGTGATCAGCACCCGAGGGTTCCGCTTCCCGGATGGCGAGGAGCCGCGCCGCCGGGTAGCCTTTGGAATTTACGGTGACCGGGTCGAGAACTTCCGGGTTCTGAGTGGCGACCCGGCACCGATCATACGCCTGGAGCCGGCGCAGATCGGCGGGATTTATCCGACCCACAAGGAAGACCGCATCCTGGTCGAGCTGGAGAAGGTACCGGAGCTGCTGCCGGCAACCCTGATGGCGGTGGAAGATCAGCACTTCTATGACCATTTTGGCATTGCGCCCCTGTCCATCGCCCGCGCCATGTTAGTGAATCTCCGGGCAGGAGAGATCGTACAGGGGGGCAGCACGCTGACCCAGCAACTGGTGAAAAACTTCTTCCTGACCCGGGAGCAGACCCTGCTGCGCAAGGGTAACGAAGCCCTGATGTCGGTGTTGCTGGAATGGCACTATGAGAAAGACGATATCCTTGAAACCTACCTGAACGAGGTTTACCTGGGACAGGCTGGCACCCGCAGCATCAACGGCTTCGGTCTGGCCAGTCAGTTCTATTTCGGGGAGTCCCTTAACAACCTCGAGACTCACCAGATCGCCCTGCTGGTGGGAATGGTCAAGGGGCCGAGCTACTACAACCCCCGCCGCAATCCGGAACGGGCCACGGAGCGCCGGAACCTGGTGATCTCCGAGATGGAAGAGGCCGGATTAATTGATCCGAGCCAGGCGGCCCGGGCCCGGGGTTTGCCCCTGGGTGTCAGTAAACAGCCTTCATACTCCGAGAACCGTTACCCGGCCTACATCGACCTGGTGCGTCGGCACCTGGCCCGGGATTACCGGGAGGAAGACCTGCGTAGTGAAGGCCTCAGGATTTTCACTACCCTGAATCCTGCCATCCAGTATGCCGCCGAATACGCCGTGGAAGAGACCGTGCCCCGGCTTGCCAGCGGTGAAGTCCGGGAAGCGTTGGAGGCCGCCCTGGTGGTAACCGCCAAGGACAGCGGCGAAGTGCTGGCTCTGGTTGGCGGCAAGGACCCCGGATTTGCAGGCTTCAACCGGGCATTGGATGCGGAGCGACCGATTGGTTCCCTGATCAAACCGTTCATTTATCTTTCCGCCCTGTCGCAACCGGATCGTTACACCCTCATCACGCCCGTGAATGACAAGTCCTTTGTTCTCGAGTTTGACGATGGCCGGCGCTGGGAGCCCAAAAACTACGATAAGGAGGAGCGCGGTGAGGTGCCCCTGCACAAGGCGCTGTCCAACTCCTATAACCTGCCGGCGGTTCGGGTCGGGCTGGATATCGGTGTCGATGTGGTGGCCGAGACCCTGCAGGCGTTTGGCGTCACTTCGTCGATCTCCCGCTACCCGTCGATGCTGCTGGGATCGGTTTCCATGACGCCGGTTACCGTGGCCCAGATGTACCAGGGGCTGGCCACTTCTGGGTTCAACACGCCCTTGCGCACCATCCGTGAGGTGACGGATTCACAGGGGGAACCACTGAACCGCTATCCGTTGGAGGTGGACCAGGTGGCCGATCCGGCAGCAGTTCATCTGGTGCAGTATGCGATGCAGGAAGTCATGCAGGAGGGCACCGGGCGTTCGGCGTACTACACCATCCCTGAGCAGTTGACCGTTGCCGGCAAGACCGGAACCACCGATGACGGCCGCGATTCCTGGTTTGCCGGTTTCAGCGGTGACCTGCTGGCGGTTGCCTGGGTGGGCCGGGATGACAATGGCCCGACGTCGCTGTCGGGTGCTTCAGGGGCGTTGCCGATATGGTCCCGGTTCATGGCCGGCGTGCCTCAGCATGGTTTCTCACCGGTGGTGCCGGACGGTGTAAACTATCACTGGGTCAATGCCGAGCGGCAGGCTCTTACCGACGAATACTGCGATAATGCGCGCCTTGTTCCGTTCATTGCCGGCAGTGAGCCGGATCAGGAAGTGTCCTGTTCTGGTAATCTGCAGCGTCGAATTCAAGGCTGGTTTGAAGGATTGTTCCGATGAAAGTATCTGTGCTGACCCGTGCGGGCGCCCTGGGCGCCTTTCTCGCTTTGGCAGGCTGTGCCAGTGGTCCTGGCTCCATTTACGTGCCGATTGGTGGCGGGGAGCAAACCAGAGCCCCTGAGCCACCCCGCACTTCCACCAGCGAGCCGGAAGAGGAACCGGTGTGGCGCAAGAGTGAGCAGCCGGTGGAGCCCGCGGTTGTCGAGG
>JAAZVL010000120.1 GCA_018623515.1 Marinobacter sp. | reverse complement strand
GGGGAAATGTTCGAACTCGTCGATAATGTCCAGCAAAATGCTGTCATTAAAGTCGTCGGTGTTGGCGGTGGCGGTGGTAACGCCGTACGTCACATGCTTAACAGCGACGTTGAAGGTGTGGAGTTCATCTGCGCCAACACCGATGCCCAGGCACTGACCGACCTGGATGCCCGGCAGGTGATCCAGCTTGGTGGCAACATCACCAAGGGGCTGGGTGCCGGCGCCAATCCGGAGGTGGGGCGTCAGTCTGCCCTGGAAGATCGCGACCGTATCGCAGAGGCCCTGCAGGGCGCGGATATGGTCTTCATCACCGCGGGCATGGGCGGTGGTACCGGTACCGGTGCCGCTCCCGTTGTGGCCGAGGTGGCCCGTGAGCTGGGGATCCTGACGGTGGCCGTGGTCACCAAGCCCTTCATGTTCGAGGGCGGCAAGCGCATGAGCGTGGCAGAAGAGGGGCTGAAGGAGCTCGAAGAGAGCGTGGATTCCCTGATCACTATCCCGAACGAGAAACTGCTGGCGGTCATGGGCAAGAAGACCAGTCTGCTGGATGCCTTTGCCTCGGCCAACGACGTACTGCTGGGCGCGGTGCAGGGCATTGCCGACCTGATTACCCGCAACGGTATGATCAACGTTGACTTCGCGGACGTGAAGACGGTCATGTCCGAGATGGGCATGGCGATGATGGGTACTGCCCGCGCCACCGGCGAGAACCGTGCCCGGGAAGCCGCAGAAGCCGCCGTGCGCAGCCCGCTGCTCGAGGACATCAACCTCCAGGGCGCCAAGGGTATCCTGGTCAATATCACCGCCGGCATGGATCTCAACCTGGGCGAGTTCTCCGAGGTTGGCGACATTGTGCGTGAGTTCGCGTCCGATTCCGCCACCGTCGTGGTCGGTACCGTGATCGATCCGGAGATGACCGACGAGCTCAAGGTGACGGTTGTGGCCACCGGTCTGGGCGGTGATCGCGAAAAGCCGACGAAGGTTGTCGACAACACCCGTACCCTGGATGGCAAGACCGACTATAACCAGCTGGATCGTCCAGCGGTTCTGCGTCGTCGCGCCGTGTCCAGTGGCAACGTGGCTATCGATCAGAACAAGGAGAGCGAAGAGCAGGGCGTGGACTATCTCGATATTCCCGCATTCCTTCGCCGACAAGCTGATTGATAATCTGTCGCAACTGTGAGCCGGTAACGCATGCGGGAATCCATTCGGGCTTTTTTGCCGAATAAGGGAACCTGACCGCCGGAAATTACGTGCGCTGAGTGCCGAGTGTTGGCTTTGTGTAAATTTGAGGCAAAGCCCCCTTGGTCAAATGGTACTCAGTCTTAATTTCTGATATTCTCCGGGCAGTTTTTTGCCCAGAATATCGCCATTTTGTGACGGAATGATGAACCGATGATCAGACAACGGACACTCAAAAACACCATCCGGGCTACCGGTGTTGGCCTGCACTCAGGGGAGAAGGTTTACCTGACCCTGAAGCCGGCTCCGGTAGACTCGGGAATCATCTTCCGCCGGACGGATCTGGAACCGATGGTCGAGATCCGCGCCTGTGCGGAGAATGTGGGTGAGACCATGCTGTCCACGACGCTGGTAAAAGACGGTGTCCGTGTGGCAACAGTAGAGCACTTGCTGTCAGCCATGGCTGGTCTCGGTATTGATAACTGCTTCGTGGAGCTCAGCGCCGCTGAAGTGCCCATCATGGACGGCTCCGCCGGACCGTTCGTGTTCCTGCTGCAGTCTGCCGGCATTGCCGAGCAGGATGCGGCCAAGCGCTTCATCCGCATCAAGCGCGAAGTTACCGTGGAAGAGGGCGACAAGAAAGCGACCTTCCTGCCCTTCGAAGGGTTCAAGGTCTCCTTCGGGATCGACTTCGACCATCCGGTGTTCAAGGGCCGTGCCCAGACCGCGACCGTCGACTTCTCCAGTACCTCCTTCGTGAAGGAAGTCTCCCGCGCCCGGACCTTCGGGTTCATGCGGGATATCGAGAAGCTGCGGGCGATGAACCTGGCACTGGGCGGCTCGGTCGATAACGCCATCGTGGTTGACGACTACAAGATCCTCAACGAAGACGGTCTTCGTTACGACGATGAGTTCGTCAAGCACAAGGTACTGGACGCCATCGGTGACTTGTACCTGCTCGGTAACAGCCTGATCGGTGAGTTCCGCGGTGTGAAATCCGGTCACGACCTGAACAACAAGCTGCTCCGTAAGCTCAGGGCTGAAGAGGAAGCGTGGGAAGTGGTTACCTTCGACGACGAGGCAACTGCCCCCATTTCCTACATGAAGCCTGTGCTGGCAGCTCAGGGTTAAGGCGGGAGGCCTTAATCGCGGGCGTGGCTTGCGAGTTTTTCGAGAACCTCGCGTAAAGCTTTATCCTTCGTGTGCCCGGCTTCCTCTTCGAGGAGCCGGGCATTTTCTTTGCTCAGGGGCTGCTTTTCAGCGCGTTTTTTCTCCCTGAAACGCGGCGGCGCTACCTTTACCTTCAGTTTCCATACGTAGCGGAACAGTTCGTGCTCCCGGACATTGGCCATAATTTCGTGCTGGCGGAAACGGATCTGGCTGGCCCGCGTGGCGTTGTCGGCAGACAGTACCAGTTCGCCCTCCTGGCAGCTGAGAAAGCGAACACCGTTGGCCAGTTCTTTCGGAAGGGCGCTCAGGATCTGTGCTTCCGCCTGCCGGTGCAGTTCGGCTTTGGCCACGAGATCGCGCAGCGCCGGGTTGCCACCGATCTTGTCGAAGGTCATCTTCTGTTCACGTTTCCGACTCATTGACGCGTTTTTACTCGACGGTTCCGTTTACGATTGGTTACACTTCGGCACGGTTTGAGGGTAGTGCCCGCTTCAGACTCGTTTTACATTGTCACAAATACCTATGTCCAGCGGGCGCTGCGATTATTCAGTACGTAGTTGTCGCCAGGGAAAGGCCAGACCCATTCGGACATCCCGGGCCGCAACACGCAGGATCAGACTTGCGGCTCCCCGATGCAACCAGAAGACGATATGAACATTATCCTCGTAGGCAAACACCACGGGAAGTCCCGCGTTGTCGCCCTCAATGGCAAGTTTCTGGCCGGTATGCTGGTCCTGGTGCTCGCGCTGATCAGCGCAGCAGTCTGGGGTGGCTACCAGGCAGCGGTCAGCAAGGCCAAAGCCCAGGAGCCAACGCCATCGGAGCTGGTGGCGCACTGGAAAAGCAAGCTGGAAGCCCAGCAACAGGAACTGGCTGCCGTTGAAGAACGGGTTCGTGAACAGGTTGATGCCCTGACCCTGCGCCTTGGCGAACTTCAGGGCCGCATGCTGCGTCTTGATGCCCTGGGGCAGAGGTTTGTGGAATCCGGGCTGGTCGCCAGTGAAGAGTTCAACTTTGATGAGCCGCCGGCCGTCGGTGGTCCTGAAGGGGCTGAAACCCGGGAATCCTTTTCCGCGCCGGCGCTGACGGACATGATCGAGCGCATGGAGTTGCAGCTGGCCGACCGGGAACAACAGTTACGCTTACTGGACAAGCTGGCTTCCCGGCAGAAGCTGGAAGAAGAGATGTACGTCGAGGGCCGGCCCATCACCTGGGGCTGGTTGTCCTCGAAGTATGGCTACCGTTCCGACCCGTTCACCGGGAAACGTGCCTGGCATGGCGGGGTTGATCTCGCCGGCAAGGATGGCAGTGATATCATTGCTGTGGCCGGTGGTGTGGTCACCTGGGCAGGCGAGCGTTACGGCTATGGCAACCTGGTGGAAATCGACCATGGCGATGGCCTCGTTACCCGTTACGCGCACTGCAAGACGGTCAAAGTCGGGGTCGGCGATGTTGTCCAGAAGGGACAGGTTGTTGCCCTGATGGGGAGCACCGGGCGCTCCACCGGGCCTCATGTGCATTTCGAAGTCTTGCAGGACGGTCGCACCAAGGATCCTGTGAAGTACATCGCCCGGGCTGATCGCTGATCACTCGCTTTGCGGTGTCACGGTTTCTCCGTTTCTCCTCTCGTATCCCTGCGGGCGAGGTGTTTGCTCGCCTGTAGGGCAAGTCGTTGGCATTCCGGCCTTTTCAATGGCGCACTTGTGAGGTGTGCCTTTTGTCCTGCCGGGAAATAAGGTTAGAATGCCGGCTTCCCTCGTTTAATTAAAGAAGCAGTGGTCTATGTTCACAAAGCTTGCAACCAAGATGTTCGGCAGTAAAAATGCCAGAGAAATCAAGAGGATGCGAAAGCAGGTTGCGCGCATCAACGAACTTGAAGAACAGTTTGGCAATTTTTCCGACACCGAGTTGCAGGGCAAGACCGCTGAGTTCCGTCGCCGCTTTGAAGAGGGCGAGAGCCTGGACGCCCTGTTACCCGAGGCTTTCGCCACGGTTCGCGAAGCCAGCCGCCGGGTCATGGGCATGCGGCACTACGACGTCCAGCTGATTGGTGGCATCACCCTGCACGAAGGCCGGATTGCCGAGATGAAAACCGGTGAGGGTAAGACCCTGGTGGCGACTGCCCCGGTTTACCTCAACGCCTTGTCAGGTAAGGGTGTGCATGTGGTCACAGTCAACGACTACCTGGCCCGCCGGGACGCTGACTGGATGGGCAAACTCTATCGCTTCCTCGGCCTGCAGGTGGGCGTGGTTGTTGCCGGTCAGGCGCCCGATGAGAAGAAGGCGGCCTACCAGGCGGACATCACTTACGGTACCAACAACGAATTCGGTTTCGACTATCTCCGCGACAACATGGCATTCAGCACCGAGGATAAGGTCCAGCGGGGGCTGAACTTCGCCATCGTCGATGAGGTGGATTCCATCCTCATCGATGAAGCCCGGACACCGCTGATCATTTCCGGTGCCGCCGAAGACAGCTCCAGGCTCTACCAGGCCATCAATGAGCTGGTGCCGAGTCTCGAGAAAGGGGAGGTGTCCGAAGAGGGCGAGCCTTCCGGCGACTTCACGATCGATGAGAAAGCCCGCCAGGTGGAGCTAACCGAGGCTGGTCATGAAAAGGTCGAGGAACTGCTGCTCAGTCGCGGCCTGCTGAACGAGGGCGAGAGCCTTTATTCTGCCTCCAACCTGAGCCTGCTGCACCATGTGCACTCGGCACTTCGGGCCCATCACCTGTTCCAGAAGGATGTCGACTACATCGTCCAGGGCGACCAGGTGGTGATCGTTGACGAGCATACCGGCCGGACCATGCCGGGCCGTCGCTGGAGCGAGGGCCTGCACCAGGCCATCGAGGCGAAGGAAGGTGTCAGGATCCAGGCCGAGAGTCAGACCCTGGCCTCGACCACTTTCCAGAACTACTTCCGTCTGTACGAGAAGCTCGCCGGCATGACCGGTACCGCGGACACCGAAGCGTTCGAATTCCGCCAGATCTACGGCCTGGACGTGGTGGTGATTCCGCCCAACAAGCCGATCCAGCGTATCGACTACAACGACCTGGTGTATCTCACCCAGGAAGAGAAATTCCACGCCATCATTGACGAGATCAAGGATGTTACCGCCGAGGGGCGTCCGATCCTGGTGGGTACTGCGTCCATCGAAGCCTCCGAGCTGTTGTCGATGCTGCTGAAGAAGGCCCGGATCGACCACAAGATCCTGAACGCCAAGCAGCATGAGTCCGAGGCCTTGATCGTGGCCCAGGCCGGTCGCCCTGGCGCGGTGACCATTGCCACCAATATGGCCGGTCGGGGTACCGACATCGTCCTCGGTGGTAACTGGGAATACGAAGTCGCAGCGATGGAAAATCCTACCGAGGAAGCTGTCGCCAAGATGAAGGCCGAGTGGACCGAGCGGCATAACCAGGTGCTGGAGGCCGGCGGCCTGCACATCATTGGTACCGAGCGGCATGAGTCCCGCCGGATCGACAATCAGCTGCGCGGCCGTGCCGGTCGTCAGGGGGATCCGGGTTCATCCCGCTTTTTCCTGTCCCTGGAGGACAATCTGATGCGGATCTTCGCCCCGGACCGTGTGAAGAGCCTGATGCAGGCCATGGGCATGAAGAAGGGCGAGGCCATCGAGCACCGCATGGTCACCAACGCCATCGAGAAGTCCCAGCGCAAGGTGGAAGGCCGCAACTTTGATATGCGGAAGACCCTGCTGGAATACGATGACGTGGCCAACGACCAGCGGACCGTGATCTACGATCAGCGCAACGAGGTCATGTCCTCCGAGGATATCTCGGACATGATCAAGACCATTCGCGAGGATGTGGTCAGCGAGCTCATCAACGAGTACATCCCGCCCCAGAGCATGCCGGAACAGTGGGATGTGGCGGGTCTCGAGTCCCAGCTGCAGTCCGAGATGGCCATTGATCTGCCCATCCAGCAGTGGCTGCAGGAAGACAGCAAACTCTACGAGGAAAACCTCCGGGAGAAGATCCTCAACGAGATTGTGGCCGCGTATGAGGCGAAGGAAGAAATCGCCGGCTCCGAAGCCATGCGCAAGTTCGAGAAGCAGGTGTTCCTGCAGGTGCTGGATACCCTCTGGAAAGAGCACCTGTCCAACATGGACCATCTGCGCCGGGGTATTCACCTGCGCGGGTATGCCCAGAAGAACCCGAAGCAGGAATACAAGCGCGAGGCCTTCAACCTGTTCGAGGACATGCTGGAGACCATGAAGCGGGATATTACCCGTATCCTGTGTCATGTCCGCGTACAGACCCCGGAGGAAATGGAAGAGGTGGAGCGCCGCCGCAAGGCCGAGCTCGAGAGAGAGCTGGCCCGTGCCCGCATGCGCCACGACGAGACCAGCGCCACCGCCCAGAGCCAGGCGGAAGGCGAGGGCCAGGGTGGCGGTGAGCGGCAGTCCGCAACGCCGGAAACCTTCGTTCGCCAGGAACGCAAGGTGGGACGAAACGAGCCATGTCCCTGCGGGTCTGGCAAGAAGTACAAGCAGTGCTGCGGCAAGGTCAGCTGACCCCGGGGCGCTGAGACCGGTCAAAGACCCGCAACCTGACGAGCGCAGGCTGCGGGTTTTTGCGTTTTGAAAGTTTGTATCTGGATTCAGTGAGAGGAGAGGCAGGATGGCGGTAGGTCCAGGCACCTTACCCGAGTTTTTCCCGGTAGCCGGCGTCAAGCTCGGCATTGCCAGCGCAGGTATCAAGAAGCCCGGCCGGAAGGATGTGGTGGTCTTCGAGCTCGCCCCCGGCAGTCGTGTGGCGGGCATTTTCACCCAGAACCAGTTCTGTGCCGCACCGGTCACCGTCAGCCGCCAACACCTGGCCCGGACGGCGCCCCGGTATTTGCTCATCAATACCGGCAACGCCAATGCCGGTACCGGTGAGCAGGGCATGAGGGATGCCACGGCCTGCTGTCAGGCGCTGGCGGACAACGCCGGTGTCCGTGCCGACGAGGTGCTGCCGTTCTCAACCGGGGTGATCGGTGAGCCCCTGCCGGTTGGCAAGATTGTCGGGGCCCTGCCCGAGGTGCTCGCCAGCACAGCAGAAAACCGGTGGGCCGAGGCGGCCAGCGGCATCATGACGACCGATACCCGCCCCAAGGGCGCCTCCTGCCAGGTGGAACTCAACGGCCATACCGTGACCATCTCAGGAATCAGCAAGGGCGCCGGCATGATCCGCCCGAACATGGCCACCATGCTCGGCTTCATAGCCACTGATGCGCGCATTGCCCCCGACGTCCTGCAGACTCTGGCTTCGGAGCTTGGCGAGAAATCCTTCAACCGGATCACCATCGATGGCGATACCTCCACCAACGATGCCTGTATGCTGATGGCTTCCGGCCAGTACGGCGGCCCGGAGATCACCGCCGACAGCCCCGAACTGGCGACATTGCGGGAAGCGTTGCAGCAGGTATACCTGGATCTGGCCCACGCCATCGTCCGTGACGGCGAGGGTGCCACCAAGTTTGTCACCATCGATGTCAGCGGCGCGGCCAGTCAGCAGGAAGCCCTGGATGTGGCCTACACCGTTGCCCATTCGCCGCTGGTCAAGACCGCGCTGTTTGCCTCCGATCCGAACTGGGGCCGGATCCTGGCGGCGGTGGGTCGCGCCGGTGTCCCGGGCCTGGATCTCAATGCCCTGGAAATCTTCCTGGGGGATGTCTGCCTGGTGCGCGAAGGTGGTCGGGCCGCTGATTACTCCGAAGAGCGGGGCCAGGCAGTGATGGACCGGGAGGAAATCACCATCGCCATCGACCTGAAGCGGGGCGATATCCGGGAGACGGTCTGGACCTGTGACTTCTCCCACGATTACGTGACCATCAATGCGGAGTACCGGACCTGACCATGGCGGAAACCCAGAGCCCGGTCCGGGAGATTCATGTGGCGGTTGGTGTCATTGTCCGGGACGGCCGGGTATTGATTGCCCGTCGCCCGGACCACGTGCATCAGGGCGGGCTTCTGGAGTTCCCCGGAGGCAAGGTTGAGCCGGGAGAAACCGTCCAGCAGGCCCTGGTCCGGGAAATCGCCGAGGAAACCGGCCTTAGCCTCACAGAGGCCTCCCTGGAGCCGGTCATTGGTATCCGCCACGACTACGGTGACAAGCGGGTGTGCCTGGACGTCTGGAGCACCACAGAAGCCTCAGGGGAGC
>JAAZVL010000119.1 GCA_018623515.1 Marinobacter sp. | reverse complement strand
GCCTGGTTGTTGATGGTTGTCAGGGCATACGTAAAACTACCTACACCCATATCAAAAATTTTTGATATTCCTGTTTTTGCCGTTCTTTCAGGCCGGTCTGGAGGTTTTCCAGAATTCCCGTACCTGTACCTGGAAGCCGTTGCGCAAGCCGATAAACAGCTGCTCGCCGGCGACCAGATCGGCATCGGTTGCCCAGCTGGTCAGTTCCTCCGGCTCGAAACCGAGCCAGAGGTCGCCGCAGTTTTCCTTGGCCCAGTCCTGGTCGTGGCTGCACAGGTCGCTGATTACGAAGCAGCCGCCGTTATTCATGAGCGCGGCGGCATCCAGGAAGATGTCCGCCGGACTGGGTACGTGGTGCAGCACCATGTTGGCCACCACCAGATCGAACGAATCGCCCCGGGCCAGCAGGGTATCGGTTACGCCCTCGATCAGGTCCACGTTGTTCAGCTTTTCGTCGATGCACGTGCGCGTAGCCTTGGCCAGCATGTCCCGGCTGTTGTCCAGGGCCACCACGTGCCCGAAAAGACCGGACAGCACCGGCAAAAAAGCGCCTTCGCCGGGTCCGATTTCCAGGGCCGTTTGCCAGTCCTGCTTGCCGGCTCGCTTGCGAATCAGTTCGGCCGTCGGCTCGGCATATAAATCAAAAGCGGCGATCAGCTCCTGCTGCTCCCGGAACTGTTCGGAGTGCCGGGAGAAGAACGCCTGGGACTGATCTGCCCGTTGCTCGCGAATTGCGTCGATCTTCTTCTGCAGCGGTTCGGCCAGGGGCACCCGGTCCACCGTCTCGAAAATCTGCCGGATGGTCTGGTCGGTGAGCTTGTCGCTGTCCAGATGCAGGGGGCGGCGGTAGAAAATGGCATTGCCTTCCCGCTGCGGCTCCAGCAACCCGGCCTTGTGCATCACTTTCAGGTGATGACTCATGCCGGACTGGCGCATGTCGAACATCTGGCTCAGCTCCAGCACACCGAAGGTGTCCCGGCGCAGCACACGCAGGATCTCCAGGCGCAGCGGGTCGCCGCTTGCCTTGAAGATCGGGGCCAGGGCCTCCACCGAGGCCAGTTGGTTTGCGTGTGCATTCAATGAAGTCATGGGAGCGAAGTTTAGGTGGGTTGTGGTGGTCAATCAATAGCCATATCAAAATTTTTTGATATAGGTTTATCGTTCTTTGAAATCAGCCGTTTCGGGAATCCACAGGCAAACAATCGTGAAAAGGAAGCAGGCTGATTTGCCCCGGCACACAGTAATCGGCGAAAATACGCGCCTTATTTTTGATCACCCTTTGAATCACCACGAATTCTTTTCCTGCAAAACACTGGAGAAACGTCAATGCCGTCTCGTAAAGATCTCGCCAACGCCATTCGCGCGCTGAGCATGGATGCGGTTCAGAAAGCCAAGTCCGGCCACCCGGGTGCGCCCATGGGTATGGCAGATATCGCCGAGGTGCTGTGGAACGATTACCTCAGCCACAACCCGGCCAACCCGCATTGGGCCAACCGCGACCGCTTCGTGCTGTCCAACGGTCACGGCTCCATGCTGCAGTACTCTCTGCTGCACCTGAGCGGGTATGACGTTTCCATTGATGACCTGAAGAACTTCCGTCAGCTGCACTCCAAGACCCCGGGCCACCCGGAATACGGCTACACACCGGGCATCGAGACCACCACTGGCCCGCTGGGTCAGGGCATCGCCAACGCCGTCGGTTTTGCCATTGCCGAGAAGTCCCTGGCTGCGCAGTTCAACCGTCCGGGACACGACATCGTTGATCATTACACCTACGCCTTCCTGGGCGATGGCTGCCTGATGGAAGGCATCTCCCACGAAGTCTGCTCCCTGGCCGGCACCCTTGGCCTGGGCAAGCTGATCTTCTTCTATGACGACAACGGCATCTCCATCGACGGTGAAGTGGAAGGCTGGTTCACCGACAACACCCCGCAGCGTTTCGAATCCTACGGCTGGCAGGTCATCCCGAACGTGGACGGCCACGACGCCGAGGCGATCCGCGCTGCCATCGAAGCCGGTCGTGCCAACACCGAGCAGCCCACCCTGATCTGCTGCAAGACCATCATCGGCTTCGGTTCCCCGAACAAGCAGGGCAAGGAAAGCTGTCACGGCGCCCCGCTGGGTGAAGACGAAATCGCCCTGACCCGCGAGCAGCTGGGCTGGGAATACGGCCCGTTCGAAGTGCCGGAAGACATCTACGCCGCCTGGAACGCCAAAGAGAGGGGCGCAGAAGCCCAGAAGGCCTGGGAAGAGAAGTTTGCGGCCTACGAGAAGGCCGAGCCGGAGCTGGCCGCCGAATTCAAGCGTCGCATGGCGGGTGATCTGCCTGCTGACTTCGCGGAGAAGGCCCAGGCTTACATCCAGGAATGCCAGGACAAGGGCGAGACCGTCGCCTCCCGTAAGGCCTCCCAGAACACCCTGAATGCCTACGGCCCCCTGCTGCCGGAACTGATGGGCGGCTCTGCCGACCTGGCCGGTTCCAACCTGACCATCTGGAGCGGCACCAAGGGGCTGACCAAGGAAGATGCCTCCGGTAACTACATCTATTACGGGGTGCGTGAGTTCGGTATGGCCGCCATCATGAACGGCATCGCCCTGCACGGCGGTTTCGTGCCCTACGGCGCCACCTTCCTGATCTTCATGGAATACTGCCGCAACGCGGTGCGCATGGCGGCCCTGATGAAGCAGCGCTCCATCTTCGTGTTCACCCACGACTCTATCGGCCTGGGTGAAGACGGCCCCACGCACCAGCCGGTCGAGCAACTGGCCAGCCTGCGCACCACCCCGAACATGAGCACCTGGCGCCCGGCTGATACCGTGGAATCCGCGGTGGCCTGGAAGGCTGCCCTGGAACGCAAGGACGGCCCCACGGCGATGGTCTTCTCCCGCCAGGGCCTGCCGCACCAGGACCGCACCTCCGAGCAGCTGGCCAACGTGGCCCGTGGTGGTTACATCCTGTCTGACTGCGAGGGTGCCCCGGAACTGATCCTGATCGCCACCGGTGGCGAACTCGGCCTGGCCCAGGACGCCGCCGCCAAACTGCGTGAGCAGGGCAAGGCAGTCCGGGTTGTCTCCATGCCGTCCACCGACGTGTTCGACGCCCAGAGCGCCGAGTACAAGCAGCAGGTTCTGCCGCTGGAAGTGACCAACCGCATAGCCATCGAGGCCGGCATCGCCGACTACTGGTACAAGTATGTGGGTCTCGACGGCCGCGTGGTGGGCATGACCACCTTCGGTGAGTCCGCGCCGGCGGGTGAGCTGTTCAAGGAATTCGGCTTCACTGTCGACAACATCCTGGAAGTGGCTGACGAACTGCTGGACGCCTGATGAGCAACTCAAAGCCTTTTCGCATCGCCATCAACGGGTACGGCCGGATCGGGCAGTGCGTGTTGCGGGCATTGTATGAAAACGGCTATCGCGACCACCTCCAGGTGGTCGCGATCAACGAGTTGTCGGACATCGACACCATCGCCCACCTGACCCGTTACGACTCCACCCACGGCCGGTTCCGGGGTGAGGTCGGGGTCGAGAGCGATGACCTGGTAGTCAATGGCGACCGCATCCGCGTATTGCGCCACCCGGATCCATCCGATCTGCCCTGGCGGTTGTTGGATGTGGACCTGGTGCTGGAATGTTCTGGCTCCTTTTCGGACCGGGAGACGGCCCAGAAGCACATTGATGCCGGAGCCCAACGGCTGTTGTTTTCCCAGCCCGCCGAGTCGGATGTGGATCGCACCGTGGTTTTCGGGGTCAATGATGCCGAACTGACCGGTGAGGACGTGATTGTCGCGGCTGCCTCCTGCACCACCAATTGCCTGGTGCCGGTGATCAAGGTGCTGGATGACGCCCTGGACGTGAAGCAGGGCAGTACCACCACCATCCACGCCGCAATGAATGACCAGCCGGTAATCGATGCGTACCACCACCAGGACCTTCGCCGGACCCGCAGCGCCCTGCATAACATCGTGCCGGTGGATACCGGCCTGGCCCGTGGCATCGAACGCCTCCTGCCCCACATGGAAGGCAGGTTCAGCTCCGTGGCCATGCGAGTGCCCACCCTGAACGTCTCGGCCATCGATATGGTGGTTAACGTCGGCAAAGCTACATCTGTCGAGGCCGTTAACAAGCTGTTAGAGAACGCCGCAAAGGGCCCATTAAAAGGTATCCTCGGTTACACCGACGAACTGCTGGCCAGCTCCGACTTCAACCATGACGCCCACTCCGGCATCGTCGACGGCGGCCAGACAAGGGTAACCGGCGGCACCATGGTGAAAGTGCTTTGCTGGTTCGATAACGAGTGGGGGTTTGCCAACCGGATGCTGGATGTCAGCCGTTGTTGGCTGGAAAAGACTGAAAAAGGGGTCTGATGTACCTCAGGGGTCTGATGAAAACCTTCATCTGACCCCAAGTTCACTGAACAACCGCAAAATTTAAGGACGAACAAATGGCCATCAAGAAAATGACCGACCTGGACCTCGCCGGCAAGCGGGTCCTGATCCGCGAAGACCTCAACGTGCCGGTCAAAGACGGCAAGGTGACCAGCGACGCCCGCATCCGCGCCTCTCTGCCCACCATCAAGGCAGCGAAAGACGCCGGCGCCAAAGTCATGCTGATGTCCCACCTGGGCCGTCCGGAAGAAGGTGTTTACGACGAAGCCTCCTCCATGAAGCCCGTCGCCGACCATCTGACCCAGGTCCTCGGCGAGGAAGTCCGCCTGATCAAAGATTACCTCAATGGCGTGGACGTAGCCGAGGGCGAAGTCGTCCTGTTCGAGAACGTCCGCTTCAACAAGGGCGAGAAGAAAGACGACGAAGAACTCTCCAAGAAGTACGCCGCCCTGTGCGACGTCTACGTCATGGACGCCTTCGGCACCGCCCACCGCGCCCAGGCCTCCACTCACGGCGTCGCCCGCTTCGCCCCCGAAGCCTGCGCCGGCCCGCTGCTGGCCGCCGAACTCGAAGCCCTCGGCAAGGCCCTGGACAACCCGGCCAAACCGGTCGTCGCCATCGTCGGCGGCTCCAAGGTCTCCACCAAGCTGGACGTGCTCAACGCCCTCGAAAAAGTCTGCGACCAGATCATTGTCGGCGGTGGCATCGCCAACACCTTCCTGGCCGCAGCCGGAAACCCGGTGGGCAAATCCCTGTGCGAACACGACCTGATCGACACCGCCAAGGACATCGCCTCCCGCGTGGAAATTCCGCTACCGACTGACGTCGTAGTCGCTCCGGAATTCGGCGAGAACGCTCCGGCCACCACCAAGAAGATCGCTGACGTCACCGAAGACGACATGATCCTCGACGTCGGCCCGGAAACCGCCGGCAAATTCGCCGAACTGCTGAAAAACGCCAAGACCATCCTCTGGAATGGCCCGGTCGGCGTCTTCGAATTCGACCAGTTCGGCAACGGCACCAAAGCCCTGGCCGAAGCCATCGCCCAAAGCGACGCCTTCTCCCTCGCCGGTGGTGGCGACACCGTCGCCGCCGTTGACAAGTACGGCGTTGCTGACAAAATCTCCTACATCTCCACCGGCGGCGGCGCGTTCCTCGAATTCGTCGAAGGCAAGACACTGCCGGCAGTAGCAGTACTGGAAGAGCGCGGCGCGTAAGCACAGAACACAGAATTCAACTACCCAAAATCCAACGAAGGAGACAACCCATGGCCCTGATATCGATGCGGCAACTTCTGGACCACGCCGCCGAGCACGGTTACGGTGTGCCAGCCTTTAACGTAAACAACCTCGAACAGATGCGCGCCATCATGGAAGCCGCCGACAAGACCGACTCCCCGGTCATCGTCCAGGCCTCCGCCGGTGCCCGCAAATACGCCGGCGCCCCGTTCCTGCGCCACCTGATCCTGGCCGCGATCGAGGAATTCCCCCACATCCCGGTAGTCATGCACCAGGATCACGGCACCAGCCCCGCCGTGTGCCAGCGCTCCATCCAGCTGGGCTTCAGCTCCGTCATGATGGACGGCTCCCTGGGTGAAGACGGCAAAACCCCGACCGACTACGAATACAACGTCGACGTCACCCGCCGCACCGTCGAAATGGCCCACGCCTGTGGTGTCTCCGTGGAAGGCGAGCTGGGCTGCCTGGGCTCCCTGGAAACCGGCCAGGCCGGTGAAGAAGACGGCATTGGCGCCGAAGGCACCCTGGACCACAGCCAGATGCTGACCGACCCGGAAGAAGCCGCTGACTTCGTCAAGAAAACCCACGTGGACGCGCTGGCCATTGCCATCGGCACCAGCCACGGCGCTTACAAGTTCACCCGTCCGCCCACCGGCGACATCCTGGCCATCGACCGCATCAAGGAAATCCACGCCCGGATCCCCGACACCCACCTGGTCATGCACGGCTCCAGCTCCGTCCCCCAGGAATGGCTGAAAATCATCAACGAATACGGCGGCGAGATCCCGGAAACCTACGGTGTACCGGTCGAGGAAATCGTCGAAGGTATCAAGCACGGCGTGCGCAAGGTCAACATCGACACCGACCTGCGTCTGGCCAGCACCGGCGCAGTCCGTCGTTTCCTGGCCGAAAACCCGGCCGAGTTCGACCCGCGCAAATACCTGAAGGAAACCATGAAGGCTATGACCGAAGTCTGCGTGGCCCGCTATGAAGCCTTCGGCACCGCCGGCAACGCCAGCAAGATCAAGCCAATCAATCTCGAGCGCATGTTCGAGCGGTATGCGGCTGGCGAGCTGGATCCGAAGATCAAGTAAGCGCTGATTTGCCCCACTCCCGCGCCCGCGGGAGTGGAATTTTCCCCTTCAACCCCCCCCATTATTTCCTCCGCGTTCCATAACTAAATCGCATATTCTTTTTGGTGCCATCGATCAAATCTTAAGCTATGTTGGTCTGGAGCAGGTTACAGTTTGAACAGCTGCGCTAGCCTGCGAATACGAAGACAGAGTCTGGGTTGAGGATTACCCGTTGTAGCCATGGATTCTCTTCTCTTTTTGATACATAGGACGTGAAAAAGAGGTTGATTATGGGCATGAGTAGTCGAGTCAGGTCGTGCGTCGGCAGCACGGGTAAAAAACCGGTTTTCCGGAAAAGTGGCATAACGACAGGCATCCTCGCCGCGGGCCTGGTGGCAGGCACGACGGTTGCGCAGGAGCCGACGCCAAATACTTTCGTAGACGTTCCTGTGCCGCAGTTGACCGAGTGGAATGAGGTTAACTATCTTGAACGTCGAACCGGGTATTGATGGATACTCCGGCGCGTCTGCCAGGACGCATATCTATACAAGTGAGGCCGCGAAGTAAGCCGCTGCGGACGCATTGTCCACCAATCCAGATGATCCGGAGCTAGAAGACAAACTGTGGGCGGGTAGCCCTGCAGCCGTATACTACGAGCTCGACGACGGCAGTGGTCGCGCGCCGGGAATCCAGGTGGTGACCGACGATTTCGCATTCCCCACCAACAATTGCATCATGGCTTCTGGTGAGCGAGAGTTTGATGGCGGCGATACCGAAGAGCCCACCATTGTGCCGAAAACCTGTAGTGATCCCCCCAGCAGTTCCAAGCGTTACTTCCTGGAAATCCGGCAAGCCGACGTGCCAGTGGATATGGTCTTTGACGTGGGCATGAAAGACATCCGCTACGGCGGGGTGAAAGATCCCGCTGACGATCGTGGTGAGGCGCTGGAAGCCTTCCGCGAAGAATATGGCATTGGCCGGATTTATCGTGCCATTCAGAAAGTTATCAATAACTCGGATGAGCGTTGGGTCGGTATCAACGTCGAGATTGGCCACGGTGTAGGTGACCAATTCGAACGTTTCAGCTTCGAAGAAGACGGCGTGGCTTTCGAGCTGCGGAACATGGTGCCTAGGGAATTCTTCGAGGGTGAAACCGGCGCTCCGGACATCGAGGTCTGGGTTCCTGAAAGGTATGCCACCTTCTCGCCCAAGGCCTTTGATGATGGGTCACGGGAGCGTTTCGATCCCGGTTTCTTCGATGACGCCGCAGCCGGTCTGTTCCCGCCGCAGGATACAGGTGGTTCAGGTGACAAAACTCCGTATATCTTCAGTGGCACTGACGCCCGTTTGGACGGCGCATACGGGGCAATTACACCGAACCATTTCAGTATGGTGGATAACCAGGCCGCAGGATCTACTGTAGTGCAGGGCGTGTTTGGCTATATGCTGTCCGACTCCTTCGCTCCGTACACTATTGCGCGTTACGACGAGGGTGACCCAGCAGGTGAATCAGATGCACTCGAAGCCTGGTGGGACGGCACTGTCTGGCGCTATGGCCTGGCGGGTGGCGTAGATGGCACTGCCCCATTTGGAGAAGTATCTGAGGATCAGCTCCAGCAATGGGCCGCCAGATTTCTTCGGTTTGATGGGGATCTGGGCGATACGGTCCGCTACGATTCCATTCTGGGTGATGACCTTGCGACTCAGAACATGGATGTATTCATTTACATCGGTGACGGTATTCTGAATGCCGAAGGCTTGCCTAAGTATGACTCTGTCACTCTGCGAGTAACGGGTGTATCGACCGCTGACGCACAAATAGCTTCGACAGAACTGGGTAAT
>JAAZVL010000118.1 GCA_018623515.1 Marinobacter sp. | reverse complement strand
GTCTGGGTGCAGTGGCCAATTGGCTGAAATCTCGCATCTTTTGATTCCTTGTTTGGCTGGTGTATCTGATGAATTTCCCGATCTTGTATCTTCGAAAAGGCGCCGAACGTCGCCTCCGTGCCGGCCATTTGTGGGTTTACAGCAATGAGGTCGATACCCGCCGTTCGCCGCTGACGGAGTTTCAGGCCGGTGATCAGGCCGAGTTGCGGGCGTCCAATGACAAATCGTTGGGCACGGTATTTGTGAATCCTCATGCGTTGATCTGTGGCCGGCTGATCAGCCGGAATCCTTCCCAGGGGATGACGCCCCAACGGCTGACCGAGCGGATGGAGCTTGCGCTGGCAATGCGGGAGCGGCTGTTCGACAAGCCGTTCTACCGCTGGGTGTTCGGTGACAGCGACGGGTTGTCCGGGCTGGTGGTTGACCGGTTCGGGGATACTGTGGTGGTGCAGATTTCCACGGCGGGCATGGAGTTGATGAAGGAGGCGATTGTTCGCGCCATTCAGCGTCTGGTGCATGCCAATGCGATCATCCTGAAAAACGACGGCAAGATGCGGAAGGTGGAAGGGCTGGAGACCTATGTCGAGCAGGCCCATGGGCCGGAGGCGGATCTTCTGCAGGTCGAGGAGAATGGTGTTCGCTTCGAGGTGCCGCTGGCTGGCGGCCAGAAAACCGGGTGGTTCTACGACCACCGGATGAATAGGCAGCGCCTCCAGGCCTATGCGCCGGGTAAGCGGGTGCTGGATGTGTTCAGTTATGTCGGTGGCTGGGGGCTGCAGGCGGCCTGTGCCGGTGCGACCCAGGTTACCTGTGTCGACGCCTCGGCAACGGCGATTGATGCGGTGCATCACAACGCGAAGATCAATGGGCTGGATAATATCGAGACCATTGAGGGCGATGCCTTCGAAGCGCTGAAGGCGCTGGCGGACGAGAAAGAGAAATATGACATCGTGGTCCTGGATCCACCGGCCCTGATTCCCCGTCGCCGGGACCAGAAAGCCGGTGAGCAGGCGTATGCCCGTCTGAATCAGTTGGGATTGCGGCTGCTTGAGCGGGATGGTTTGCTGATTTCGGCGTCCTGCTCCATGCATCTGTCCCAGGAAAAGCTGATCGACATCATCCGCAGCAGCGGCCGGAAGATTGACCGGTTCGTGCAGCTGCTGGAGCAGGGTCACCAGGCACCGGATCATCCGGTGATTCCGGGAATTCCGGAGACGGATTACATCAAGTCCTGCTTCGTGCGTTCGCTGACCGGCTTCATGTGAGGGCCTGAAAACGGGGTCAGAAGAAGGCTTTCTTCAGACCCCAATCTAATCCTGGGGTCCTGATTCCCGGGGTCAGAAGAAAGCCTTCTTCTGACCCCACCTTCACGATATCACCCCCGCAACGAAATCACCGGCCACCCCGACTCCTTCGCCAGCGCCTCCAGCCGCGGATCGGGATCCACCGCCACCGGGTTTTCCACCTGCTTCAAAAGCGGCACATCGTTGTGCGAGTCGCTGTAGAAACAGGAGCCTTCGAGGGTCCGGCCGTGTTGTTCCAACCAGTCGTTCAGTCGTGTCACCTTGCCGTCCTGGAAGCTTGGTGTCCCCGCCACTTCGCCCGTGTAGCGACCGTTGACCAGCTCGGGCTCGGTGGCAATCAGGTGCTCGACGCCCAGCAGCTCCGCAATCGGTTCGGTGACAAACCGGTTGGTGGCGGTGATGATCATCAGGGTGTGTCCCTGCTCACGATGTTGGTCCAGCAGTTCCCTCGCCTTGTCCTGCATCATCGGGCGCACTTTTTTCTCAAGGAAGGCTTCGCGCCAGGCCTGCAGTTCGTCCATGTCGTGGCGGGCGAGCGGCTGGAGGGCGAAGCGGAGGTAATGGAAGATGTCCAGCTCGCCGTTCAGGTATTCCTGGTAAAACCGGTCGTTGGCCTTGCGATATTCCTCGGCATCGACCAGACCTTCCTCCACCAGAAATTCGCCCCAGGCGTGGTCGCTGTCGCCAGCCAGCAGGGTGTTGTCCAGATCAAAAAGTGCGAGCGTCAAAGGGTGTCCTCCGCTAGTACAAGGGCTTTCAGGAAGGCCCACAGTCTACCATGACCTGTCGGTATCGGCTCCGTTTGCCGAACCCTTGGGTTTCTGTAAGAATGAGAGCAACTTGGACAATTCTCGCCGGTCAAATTTTGACCGGCGGCCGACTTTTGCGAGGACTGTGCCGTGATCGATTCAGACGGTTTCAGACCCAATGTCGGAATCATTCTGGCCAACCACAGGGGCGAAGTTCTCTGGGCAAGGCGAATAGGTCAGGACTCCTGGCAGTTTCCCCAAGGTGGTATCAAGCACAACGAATCACCCGAAGATGCACTGTACCGGGAGCTTGGAGAGGAAATCGGCCTCACAGCCAGCGATGTGGAAATCATCAGCTGTACCCGGGGCTGGCTGAGGTACCGTCTTCCGCGGAGGATGGTGCGCCATAACTCACACCCTGTGTGTGTGGGCCAAAAACAGAAATGGTTCCTGCTGAGGATGTTATCGCCGGACGCGCAAGTGCGTGTGGACGGCACGGATTCACCGGAATTCGACGGATGGCAGTGGGTTAGCTACTGGTATCCGCTGGGCCAGGTGGTTTCATTCAAAAGAGAAGTATACAGACGCGCGCTGCGGGAGCTGGCTCCGCGACTGTTCTACAACATGGAACAGTGGCGGAAAGCCGAGCAGTACCGGCGCCTGAAGGATCACTCAAGATGACGGACTGACCCTGCCATGCTGAGCATACTGCGAAGTCTTGTACAAGAGGTAAACAGCGCCCGCGACCTGCAGGAGGCGTTGGATATCATTGTATCGCGGGTGCAAAAGGCCATGAATACAGAGGTCTGCTCCGTCTATCTGCTCGACCCCGCCACCAACCGCTACATCCTGATGGCCACCGAGGGCCTCTACCGCAAGGCGGTTGGACAGGTGAGCCTGGGTTATTCGGAAGGTCTGGTGGGTCTGGTTGGCTCCCGGGAGGAGCCCATCAACCTGGAAGACGCACCTTCCCATCCCCGTTACCGTTATTTCCCCGAGACCGGTGAGGAGCGCTTCCGCTCCTTCCTGGGGGTTCCCATTATCCACCATCGCCGGGTGCTCGGTGTTCTCGTGGTTCAGCAGCGGGAAAGTTCCCGTTGTTTCGACGAGGGTGAGGAAGCCTTCCTCGTCACCGTTTCCGCGCAGCTGGCCGGGGTGATTGCCCACAGCGAAGCGACCGGGGCGATCAGTGGCCTGTCCCTGACCGGTGAGGAAGCCCGGGATGTCAGCTTCAATGGTGTGCCCGGCGCCCCCGGGGTTGCCATTGGCGCCGGCGTGGTGGTGTATCCGGCGGCGGATCTCGATGTGGTTCCGGAAAAACCCACGGAAGATATCGACGGCGAGCTGAAGTTGTTCAAGGCCGCGGTCAAGGCGGTGCGGGAAGATATTGAGCGCGTGGCGAAGCGACTGGCGAGCCAGCTGCGGCCGGAAGAACAGGCACTGTTCGACGTCTACCTGCGGATGCTCGGGGACGATGCGCTACCCGGAGAGGTGGCCAACAAGATAGCTGAGGGCACCTGGGCTCAGGGGGCACTCAAGCAGGTGGTGCAGCAGTATGTCCGCCACTTCGAGATGATGGATGATCACTACCTGCAGGAGCGGGCGGTGGACATCCGGGATCTCGGCCGCCGCCTGCTATCCCATTTGCAGGAAGGCGAGCAGAAGCACCTTGTCTACCCGGAGAGGACGGTGCTGGTCAGCGAGGAGTTGACTCCCGCGATGCTTGGCGAGGTGCCCAAGGGCCAGCTGGTTGGATTGGTCTCGGTCAAGGGTTCCAGCAACTCCCACGTGGCGATCCTGGCCAGGGCCATGGGTGTGCCCACTGTCATGGGCCTGGTGGACATCCCGGTCAACCAGCTCGATGGCAAGGAGCTGATTGTTGACGGCTTCGAGGGCCAGATCTTCGCTTCGCCCTCACAGGATCTCCGCGCCTTCTACCAGGCCATCTGTGACGAAGAGGATGAGCTGATCCGGGGCCTTGAGGCGCTTCGTGACAAGCCCTGTGAGACCACTGATGGCCACCGGGTCTCCCTGCTGGTGAACACCGGCCTGATGACGGACGTGGTGCGGTCTCTCTCCCACGGTGCCGAGGGTATTGGCCTGTACCGCACGGAAGTGCCGTTCATGATCAAGGACCGCTTCCCCTCCGAGCAGGAACAGCGGGAATATTACCGGGAACAGCTGGAAGCATTCGCCCCCAGCCCGGTCACCATGCGCACCCTGGACATCGGTGGTGACAAGGCGCTGACCTACTTCCCGATCAATGAGGAGAACCCGTTCCTGGGCTGGCGGGGTATCCGTGTCACCCTGGACCATCCGGAGATTTTTCTGGTGCAGGTCCGCGCCATGCTCAAGGCCAGCGAGGGATTGAACAATCTGCAGATCATGCTGCCGATGATCAGCAACATCTCGGAAGTCGAGGAATCCCTCCATCTGATCTACCGGGTTTATCACGAGGTCCGGGAAGAAGGCTATGACATCCATATGCCGAAGGTTGGTGTCATGGTGGAAATTCCGGCGGCCGTTTACCAGATTCGCGAGCTGGCGGACCGGGTGGATTTCCTGTCCGTGGGCTCCAACGATCTTACCCAGTACCTGCTGGCGGTGGACCGCAACAACCCCAGGGTGGCGCAGTTGTACCATTCCTACCACCCGGCGGTACTCCAGGCCCTGGTGCGGATCGCCCAGGACGCCCACGCGGTCGGCAAGCCGGTGGGCATCTGCGGTGAGCTGGCGGGTGATCCCGGCGGCGCCTTGCTGTTGATGGCGATGGGCTATGACTCCCTGTCCATGAACGCCGCCAGTTTGCCCAAGGTGAAGTCGGTAATCCGTAGCATCAGCCGTGAGTGGGCCATTCAGCTTCTGGAAGATGTCCTGTTGCTGGATTCGCCCCATGTGATCAAGAGCTGTGTGGATCTGGCATTGCGGAATGCCGGCTTCGGCCGCTATCTGCGCCCGGGACGGACCTCTTCCATGGCCTTCTCCGAACAGGCCGTTTCCTGACGTCCGGTCCCGCGCCTGGAATATAGGGTGTGTTTTCTAAATTCGACTGTTATGTTGTGGCCAAGGGATAGGGATACCGACAACGACAGGGTCCGGAGACTGACTGACTATGAGCGCCTCAACAGAACTCAAACCGAAGCCCAGAATCGGCCTCGCCCTTGGTGGCGGTGGTCCGCTGGGCGGCATTTACGAGATCGGTGCGCTCAGGGCTCTGGATGAGGCGCTGGACGGTCTCGATTTCAACAACATCGACGTCTATGTTGGCGTGAATGCCGGGTCTTTTGTCGCTGCTAACCTGGCGAACCAGATGACCACCGCACAGTTGTGCCGGATTTTTGTGCGGAATGAGGCAGAGGTGCATCCGTTTCATCCGGAGGTCTTCTATCGCCCGGCATTCCGGGAGATCGGTAGCCGATTGCTGGCGGTGCCAGGGCTGATGTCCACGGCGGTCAGCCGGTTCATCAATAAACCCTACGATCAGAGTTTCCTTGAGGCGTTGACCATTCTGGCCCAGGTGGCCCCGGCCGGTTTGTTCGATAACGAGGGGCTGCACGACTATCTCAAGCGCGCCTTTACCATGCTCGGGCGCACCAACGATTTCCGGGAGCTGAAGCGCAGTCTGTATGTGGTGGCTGCCGATGTGGAAAGCACCGAAGCGGTGTGTTTCGGTGCACCCGGGTTTGACCATGTGCCGATTTCCAAGGCCATCCAGGCCAGCACCTCATCACCCGGGCTCTATGTGCCGGTGGAAATCGACGGTCGCTACTATGTGGATGGCACCCTGCGCAAAGGTCTGCATGCCTCGGTTGCCTTCGAGGACGGCGCCGATGTGGTGTTCGCGGTAAACCCCCAGGTGCCCATCGACGCGAGTGCCGCCGTACGGGCCGGCACCATGAAGCCGGGCGAGCTTACCCGCTCAGGCATGCCCAACCTGCTGTCCCAGACACTCCGGACCATGGTGTATTCCCGTATGCAGTCCGGCATTGCCCAGTACGCGAGGGATTATCCGGACAAGGAGATACTCCTGTTCGAGCCGACCCGGGACGATGCCAAGCTGTTTTTCTCCAACGTGTTCAGCTTCCAGAGCCGCCGGATGGTATGCGAGCACGCCTACCAGATGACCCGCCGGGATCTGCTCAACCGGGCCGATGAGCTCGAGCCGAAATTGGCCCGTTACGGCATCAAGTTGCGTCGGGACCGCCTCGAGGACGAACAGAGAACCATCAGTACCAGTCTGTATGGTGAGATGTTGCCGCTGTATGTGGCGAAGGGCAGGAAGAAGCAGGCGGAGAAGGGAAAGATTGCTGCAAGTCTTGGGAACGTGACACACCTGTTCTCAAAGGCACGGTGAGTGAATGAAAAAGGGGTCAGATGAAGGTTTTCATCTGACCCCGGGGGTTCCGCCAGAGCTCGGGGTTGAAGTCCAGTCGGGGGTCTGATGAAAGCCTTCATCTGACCCCATCGTCACCTCAGAGAATATACCGGCTCAGATCTTCATCCTCGGACAACTCCCCAAGCTTCTCGTCTACATACTCCGCAGTCACCTCGAAGCTCTCGGTCACCGCATCCCCGGCATCGTAGGACAGGCTTTCCAGCAACCGCTCCAGCACGGTATGCAGACGACGGGCGCCAATGTTCTCGGTGGTCTCGTTGACCTTCCAGGCCACCTCCGCAATGCGTGCAATGGCATCCTCACCGAAGGTCAGCTTCACGCCCTCGGTCGCCATCAGCGCTTCATACTGCTGAACCAGTGATGCATCAGGCTCCGTGAGGATCCGCTTGAAGTCATCCGGCGTGAGCGCTTGCAGTTCAACCCGAATGGGCAGACGGCCCTGCAGCTCCGGAATCAGGTCCGAAGGCTTGGACAGGTGGAAGGCACCGGAAGCGATGAAAAGGATATGATCGGTGCGCACTGAACCGTATTTGGTGCTCACCGTGCTGCCTTCGATCAGCGGCAACAGATCCCGCTGCACCCCTTCCCGGGAAACGTCGGAAGAGGTGTTCTCAGAGCGCTTCGCTACCTTGTCGATCTCATCAAGAAACACGATGCCATTCTGCTCGACCGCCTGAATGGCCTTTTGCTTGATTTCTTCCTCGTTCACAAGCTTGGCGGCTTCTTCGTCCTTGGCCTGTTTCAGAGCGTCGGCCACCCTCATCTTGCGGGTTTTGCGCTTGTCGGAAGACAGGTTGGAGAACATGCTCTGCAGCTGGTTGGTCATCTCCTCCATGCCCGGAGGCGCCATGATCTCAACGCCGGCACCGGCGCTGCGCAGGTCGATTTCGATCTCTTTGTCATCGAGTTCACCTTCCCGCAGCTTCTTGCGGAACAGCTGGCGGGTCGAGGAGTCGCTGCTGGCCCGCTGACTCTCTTCATTGAAGTCGCGGGGTGGCGGCAGCAGAGCATCCAGGATCCGTTCCTCGGCAGCATCCAGGGCACGGCTCTCGTGGCGCTTCATTTCTTTCTCACGCAGCATCTTAACTGCCATGTCCGCCAGGTCTCGGACGATGGATTCTACATCACGACCCACGTAGCCCACCTCGGTGAACTTGGTGGCTTCCACCTTCAGGAAGGGGGCATCCGCCAGTTTGGCCAGCCGACGGGCAATTTCGGTTTTACCGACGCCGGTGGGACCGATCATCAGGATGTTCTTTGGGGTAATCTCGTCCCGCAGGCTGCTGTCCAGCTGCATCCGGCGCCAGCGGTTACGCAATGCGATGGCCACCGCGCGTTTGGCTTCTTCCTGACCCACAATGTGTTTGTTGAGTTCGTGGACAATCTCTCGGGGTGTCATTGCAGACATGGTCGCTCCGGATCAATCTTTGGTGGGTAGCACTTCAACGGTGCAATTGTGGTTGGTGTAGATACAGATGTCGGCCGCGATATCCAAACCTTTCTCCACAATCTCATGGGCGGACAGTTCGGTGTTCTCAAGCAGGGCTCGGGCCGAAGCCTGGGCGAAGGGGCCGCCGGAACCGATGGCGATCAGACCCTGCTCGGGTTCGATGACGTCACCGTTACCGGTGATGATCAGGGAGGCGGTCTTGTCTGCCACGGCCAACAGGGCTTCAAGCTTTCTGAGGGCCCGGTCCGTTCGCCAGTCTTTTGCCAGTTCAACCGCGGCCCGCGTCAGGTTGCCCTGGTGTTTTTCCAGTTGTGCTTCGAACCGTTCGAACAGGGTGAAGGCGTCCGCGGTCCCTCCCGCGAAACCGGCAATCACCTTGCCGTTATAGAGACGCCGTACCTTGCGGGCGTTGCCTTTCATCACGGTATTGCCAAGGGAAACCTGGCCGTCGCCGCCCATGGCGACTTCGTCGTCTCGCCGGACAGAGAGAATGGTAGTCATTGGGGCTCCAATTGCCTGTTTGAAATTGGTATTCCGAAGTTATGGAGGCTTATGGTGGGAATTCAAGAGGTCTTTACTTGGGAGCAGGGCCAGCTTTGGAGACCCGAAAGGTGCTTCCACCAATAGACGACGTCAGCTCTCTTTGGGAATCTTCCGAATCAAAGGTTGGATGTTCAGCGAAACCAGCTTGTCGATGGCCGAGTTCATCTGGCTGCGGGAGG
>JAAZVL010000117.1 GCA_018623515.1 Marinobacter sp. | reverse complement strand
CCTTCGGCATGAAGTAGGCCATGATCGCGTGGCCACTTTCGTGGTAGGCCACGGCTTGTTTTTCCTCAGGTGTCAGCCGGGCATCCCGTTCCTCACCCAGAGTCAGGCGGTCCCTAGCCTCGTCGAAGCACTGGGCGTCCACTTTGTCCTTGTCTTCCCGGACTGCGGTCAGGGCAGCTTCGTTTACCAGGTTCTTCAGGTCGGCCCCGGAGAAGCCGATGGTGCGGGCGGCGATCTCCGTCAGGTTCACATCGTCAGCAAGAGGAACCTTGCGGACATGGACGCTCAGAATGGCTTCCCGGGCATCCTTGTGGGGGCGGTCGAGGGTAATGGTGCGGTCAAAGCGCCCGGGGCGGAGCAGGGCGCTGTCCAGTACGTCCGGCCGGTTGGTGGCGGCCAGTACGAGGATATTCTCGTGCTCCTCGAAGCCGTCCATTTCGGTCAGGATCTGGTTCAGGGTCTGTTCCCGCTCGTCGTGACCGCCGCCCAGGCCAGTTCCCCGGGAACGGCCGACTGCATCCAGCTCATCGATGAAAATCAGGGCCGGGGCTTCTTTCCGGGCGGTCTGGAACATGTCCCGGACCCGGGCCGCGCCCACGCCGACAAACATTTCGATGAATTCCGAGGCGCTGATGCTGAAGAACGGCACCTCCGCTTCCCCGGCAATGGCCCGTGCCAGCAGAGTCTTACCGGTCCCCGGCGGGCCAACCAGCAGCACGCCCTTGGGCATAACGGCGCCCAGCCGGCGGAACCGCTCCGGAGCTTTCAGGAAGTCGATGATCTCGGTGATCTCCCGTTTGGCGGACTCAATCCCGGCGACATCGTCCAGAGTGGTATGGGAGGTTTCCGGGCGGGCCCGCCGGGCCTTGGATTTGGCGTAATCGAACAGGCCGCCGCCCTGGGTCATCCGCCGCTGTGCGGCGCCCCAGAACCAGAACATCAGCGCCAGCAACAGAATCCACGGCAGGAATGCCTGGATCAGCTCTTGCCACCAGGGAAGCTCGGAGCTCGTGGCCCGTATGGTGACGTTATTCTGCTCGAGCAGGGGCAGCAGTTCCGGGTCTTCCATGGGTGGTCGTACCGTGTGGAAGCCGGTAGTCGGTTGCCGGGCCTGGCTTTCGGCGCTGAAGTCGGTCATGCCCTGATCATTGAAGGTGCCGACGATTGCCTCGGACTTCAGGGTGACTTCGGCAACCTGGCGTTCGGCTACGGCGGCCTTGAACTCCGAATAGGCAAGCTCCTGCTGGCGCGGTTGGTCCCCGTCCTGCAACCACAGCACCATCAGAAATATGGCGGCGCTCAACCAGAGAAAGGCAAACTGGTTGGGAATCGCGGGTTGCGGATTGCTGTTGCCCGGTTTCTGCTGTTCCGGTCCTTGTGGTGCTGTCATCTGGGCCTCCGATCACCCTCCATTATTTTTGCGACGAACACGGATTTGCCGTAGGTCTCGAACGACCACTTCATGGTATCCGAGAGTACCTTCATGACTTCATCGTATTCGCCAAAGATTTCTGTACTCATACGTCCGGAATACACCTCCAGCCCGGATTCTTCAAGTCGGGCGATCAGATCCCAGATCGGCTGTTTGTAGTCATCCTTGAGCGGATAGCAGCTCAGTTGTACTGAAAGATACATGTTACCTCCTCTCGGATCAGTGACCCGGATCAATCGGTTTCGTTCAATACCCCATGGCGGATGAGGTACTACGGCGCGGGTCGGCGCCTCCATACAGCGTACCATCCGGCCCGATCAGGATGCTCTGGATGGCCCCCATGGCGGATTTGGTCACCACCGTGTGGCCCTTGTCCTGCAGCCGTTGAACGGTATCAGGGCTGATGCCCTGTTCAATGCGGATCTCGTCCGGCAGCCATTGATGGTGCACCCGGGGAACGCTTACCGCTGTCTGTATATTCATATTATGGTCAATCACGTTCATTACTACCTGCAAGGTGGTGGTAATGATCCGCGAACCGCCCGGGCTGCCGGTGACAAGGAAGTTCTTGCCATCCTTGCGGACGATGGTGGGCGACATGGAGCTGAGCATGCGCTTGCCCGGTTCCACCTTGTTGGCCTCGCCGCCAATCAGGCCGTAGGCATTGGGCACACCCGGCTTGGCACTGAAGTCGTCCATCTCGTTGTTGAGCAGGAACCCGGCACCGGCCACGGTGATACCCGAGCCGTAGCTGAAGTTGATGGTGTAGGTGTTGGAGACTGCGTTACCCCAGCGATCCACCACGGAAAAATGGGTGGTCTCGGGGCTTTCATAGGCGGCGGGTTCGCCGGGACCAATCTCGCTGGCGGGGCGGGCCTGGTCCGGGTTGATGGTCTCACGAAGACCCTCAGCATAGGCTTTGCTGGTGAGGCCCTCGAGCGGGACCTTCACATAGTCGGTATCCCCCAGATACTGCGAACGGTCGGCGTAGGCCAGCTTCATGGCCTCGGCCATGTGATGGATGGTGCTGGCGGAGTTGTGGCCCCAGTCAGCGATGGGGTAGCCCTCCAGGATATTGAGGATCTGCACAATGTGGGTGCCACCGGAGGAGGGTGGCGACATGGAGTAGATGTCATGGCCGCGGTAGGTGCCATGCACAGGCTCGCGGATGGCCGGCTCGTAGTCCCGCAGGTCCTGTTCGGTGATCAGGCCACCATTGCGCTGCATTTCCCCGGCGATGAGGCGGGCGGTTTCGCCCTCGTAGAAACCCTTGATGCCATTATCGGCAATCCGCTGGAGCGTCGCAGCCAGTTCCGGCTGGCGGAACCGCTCACCCGGCTGCCAGGCCGAACCGTCTTCCTTGTAGAAGGTTTCCAGCGTGGCAGGCCAGCGCTGCAACCGGTCCTTGGCCTGTTCCAGGCCCTCGGTGAACCGGTGGGGCACGATAAAACCGTCCCGGGCGAGCTTGATGGCTGGTGCCAGTGCCTCCTTGAGGCTGATAGTGCCATGGCGCTCCAGGGCCAGCGCCAGTCCGGCGACGGTGCCGGGTACGCCGGCGGCCAGGTGGGTAAACCGGCTGCGGTTGGTGACGACATTACCGTCCTCGTCCTGGAACATGGTTTCGCTGGCGGCGGCGGGCGCTTTCTCCCGGTAATCGATGGCTTCGGGCGCGCTGCCGTCACCCGGTGAAAACAGCATGAAACCGCCGCCGCCAATATTGCCGGAGCGGGGTTGGGTCACGGCCAGCGCAAAGCCCGCCGTAACCGCGGCATCGATAGCATTGCCGCCGCTCTTGAGTACCTCCAGTGCCACTTCCGTAGCGAGAGTATGACTGGTGGCGACCATGCCGTGTTTGCCCTGGACGGGGTTAAAGCGCTCACCCTCGAGAATCGCCTGGGCCCCTGCCGCTGGCAGCCAGCTCATCACTACTAAAAACACGATTATCCGCATGCGTCCATTCCTCGTTTTAGGCGTTCAGATAGGCTATGATAGCCGGTCATTTTTGATGGTGCGTACCGATTGCCCGCCTTGTGTTTTTCCGCCGGGTTCCCCGTCGCACCTGCTTTCCCGGATTCAAGTTAAGGAAAGGCTTTCATGGAGCATACCTATCGTCTTGTGATTTCCTGCCCGGACCGGGTCGGAATCGTTGCCAAGGTGAGTAACTTCCTGTCCACCTACAATGGCTGGATTACCGAGGCGAGCCACCATTCGGATACTCAGACCGGCTGGTTCTTCATGCGTCACGAGATCAAGGCCGAGTCCATCCCTTTCGGGCTGGACCAGTTCCGTGCCGCGTTCGAGCCCATTGCCCGCGAGTTCAATATGAATTGGCATATTGCCGATTCCGCGCGGCCAAAACGGGTCATCCTGATGTGCAGCAAGGAATCCCACTGTCTGGCGGATCTCCTGCACCGCTGGCACAGCAAGGAACTGAATGCCGAGATCGTCGCGGTGATCTCGAACCACGATGATCTGCGCCGCATGGTCGAATGGCATGAAATCCCCTACCACCACGTGCCGGTGAGCAAGGAGAACAAGGCCGAGGCCTTCGCCCACATCGAAGAGCTGTTCGGACAGTATGAGACCGACGTGGTGGTGCTTGCCCGCTACATGCAGATCCTGCCGGCCGAGCTTTGTGAGAAGTACGCCGGCAAGGTGATCAACATCCACCACAGCTTCCTGCCGTCCTTCGCCGGTGCGCGCCCGTACCACCAGGCTTACAGTCGCGGAGTGAAGCTGATCGGGGCGACCTGCCACTATGTGACCCAGGACCTCGATGAGGGTCCGATCATCGAGCAGGATGTCATCCGTATCAACCACAGCGATTCCATTGAAGATATGGTCCGCCTGGGCAAAGACGTGGAGAAAAACGTGCTGGCCCGCGGCCTGCGGGCGCATGTGGAGGACCGGGTGATTACCTACGAAAACAAGACCGTGGTGTTTGATTAAGCCTTGGCCACAAGTGCCCCGGCAAAGGGCGGACTGTGGTATGCTTGGCGGCTTGTTGAAGAATAAATACGGGGCCCGGAAACGGCTCCCGCACGACTTCCAGATAACGCAAAGGAACCTTTCTCGATGGGTGAGTTAGCCAAAGAGATCCTGCCGGTAAACATTGAAGACGAGTTGAAGCAGTCCTACCTCGATTACGCCATGAGCGTCATCGTTGGCCGGGCGCTGCCGGATGTGCGCGACGGCCTGAAGCCGGTGCACCGTCGGGTGCTGTTCGCCATGTCCGAGCTGGGCAATGACTGGAACAAGCCGTACAAGAAATCCGCCCGTGTGGTGGGTGATGTTATCGGTAAATACCACCCCCACGGTGACTCTGCGGTCTACGACACCATCGTGCGTATGGCCCAGCCTTTCTCCCTGCGTTACCCGCTGGTGGATGGTCAGGGCAACTTCGGTTCCATCGACGGCGATAACGCGGCGGCCATGCGTTACACCGAGATCCGCATGGAGAAGATTGCTCACTCGCTGCTGGCGGATCTGGACAAGGAAACCGTTGATTACGTCGACAACTACGACGGCACCGAGCGGATTCCCGATGTGCTGCCGACCCGGGTTCCGAACCTGCTGGTGAACGGCTCCTCCGGTATCGCGGTGGGTATGGCTACCAATATCCCGCCCCACAACCTGACCGAAGTGGTTAATGGCTGCCTGGCGTTGATCGACAATTCGGATCTGACCGTGGATGAGCTCATGGAGTACATCCCCGGCCCGGATTTCCCGACCCAGGGCATCATCAACGGCCGTGCCGGCATCGTCGAGGCCTACCGCACCGGTCGTGGCCGCATCTATATCCGTGCCCGTCACGAGATCGAGGTGGACAAGAAAACCGGTCGCGAATCGATCATCATCACCGAGCTTCCTTACCAGCTCAACAAGGCCCGCCTGATCGAGAAGATCGCTGAGCTGGTAAAAGAGAAGCGCGTTGAGGGTATTTCCGAACTGCGGGACGAATCCAACAAGGAAGGTATCCGGGTTGTGATCGAGCTGCGCCGTGGTGAGAACGCGGACGTAGTGATCAACAATCTGTTCGCCCACACCCAGCTGGAAACTGTGTTTGGTATCAACATGGTTGCCCTGATCAACGGCGAACCCAAGACCCTCAATCTTAAGGAAATGCTGGATGCGTTCCTGCGCCACCGCCGCGAGGTGGTGACCCGCCGGACCATCTACGAACTGCGCAAGGCCCGCGAGCGCGGTCATATTCTCGAAGGCCTGACCGTTGCCCTGGCCAACATCGACGAGATCATCGAGCTGATCAAGCAGTCCCCGACCGCAGCCGAAGCCAAGGAAAAGCTGATGGACAGGGGCTGGGCGCCGGGCGATGTGCTGGCGATGCTCGAGCGTGCCGGCGAAGATGCCTGCCGTCCGGACGACCTGCCGGAGATCTACGGTCTGCGCGAAGGCCTGTACCATCTGTCGCCGGAACAGGCCCAGGCCATTCTGGACCTGCGTCTGCACCGCCTGACCGGTCTGGAGACCGAGAAGCTGCAGAACGAGTACAAGGAAATTCTCGAGAAGATCGCCGATCTGCTCGACATCCTGGGCGATCCGGAGCGCCTGTTGCAGGTCATCCGTGAAGAGCTGGAAGCGATTGTGAACGACTACGGCGACGACCGCCGTACTGAAATCACCAGCTCCCGCCGTGACCTGACCATCGCGGACCTGATCGACGAAGAGGACCTGGTGGTCACCATCTCCCACGGTGGTTACGCCAAGACCCAGGCAGTAGAAGATTACCAGGCCCAGCGCCGCGGTGGCCGTGGTAAGGCCGCCACCTCCATGAAGGATGAAGACTTTATCGAGAAACTGCTGGTGGCCAACTCCCACGACACCATCCTGTGCTTCTCCAACCGTGGCAAGGTCTATTGGCTCCGGGTGTTCGAGATTCCCCGTGGCAGCCGTGGCTCCCGGGGTCGTCCGATGGTCAACATCCTGCCGCTGGACGAGGGTGAGCGTATCACCACCTTCCTGCCGGTGAAGGATTATCCGGAAGACCAGTTTGTGCTGATGGCCACCTCCAACGGTGTGGTCAAGAAGACTCCGCTGCCAAACTTCTCTCGTCCGCGCAGCAACGGCCTGATTGCCCTGAACCTGGACGAGGGCGATACCCTGGTTGGCGCTGCCATCACCAAGGGTGATGCCGAGGTCATGCTGTTCTCCAGCGCCGGCAAGGCCGTGCGGTTCACCGAGGACCAGGTGCGTCCCATGAGCCGGACTGCCCGGGGTGTGCGCGGCATCCGGATGCCGGAAGGCCAGCACGTGGTTTCCCTGATCATTCCGGAAGAGGGCGGTGTAATCCTGACCGCCAGTGAACACGGATACGGCAAGCGCACGGCGATTGACGAATTCCCCACCTACAGCCGGGGCAGCCAGGGCGTTATCGCCATGCAGTGCTCCGAGCGTAACGGTGATCTGGTCACCGCGCTCCAACTGTTTGATGGTGACGAAATGATGCTGATTTCCGACAAGGGCACGCTGGTGCGGACCCGCACCGACGAGGTCCCCGTCCTGAGCCGGAATACCCAGGGTGTGCGTCTGATTCGCCTGGCCCAGGAAGATGAACGCCTGGTCGGTGTTGAGCGGATCGCGGAATCCGATGATGAAGAGATAGAAGGCGAGGAAAGCGAAGAATGAGCAGGGCGTTCAACTTTTGCGCGGGTCCGGCTACCTTGCCGGAGCCCGTGCTGAAACAGGCCCGGGACGAGATGCTGGACTGGCGTGGTACCGGCATGTCGGTGATGGAAATGAGCCACCGCAGCGACGAGTTCGTGGCCATTGCCGAAACTGCCGAGAAAGATCTGCGTGAATTGGCCGGAATTTCAGATGATTACGCCGTACTCTTCATGCAGGGTGGAGCTTCCAGCCAGTTCTCCACCATCCCCCTGAACCTGCTCGGCGACAAGACCACGGCGGATTACGTCAACACCGGGATCTGGTCCAAAAAGGCGATTGCCGAGGCCAAACGCTACGGTGACGTGAACGTGGTGGCCAGTTCCGAGGACAGCGGTTTTACCACCGTGCCGGAACAGTCTACCTGGTCCACCAATGCCGATGCCGCCTACCTGCATTACACCCCGAACGAGACCATCGGTGGCCTGGAATTCGATTTCACACCAGACAGTGGTGATGTGCCCCTGGTGGCAGACATGTCCTCCACCATGCTGTCCCGGCCGGTGGATGTGTCCCGCTACGGGCTGATCTACGCTGGCGCCCAGAAGAACATTGGTCCGTCCGGCCTGGTGGTGGTCATCATCCGCAAGGACCTGCTTGGCAAGGCCCGCAAGGAAACGCCGACGATGATGAATTACCAGGTCATCGCCGACAATGGCTCCATGTACAACACCCCGGCGACCTATTCCTGGTACCTGGCCGGACTGGTTTTCAAGTGGCTGAAGGCGCAGGGAGGCGTCAAGGCCATGGGCGAGATCAACTATCGCAAGGCAAAGAAGCTGTATGACTTCATCGATGCCAACGACTTCTACGCCAACCCGATTGAACCGCGCTTCCGTTCCTGGATGAACGTACCTTTCACCCTGGCCGACGATGCCCTGAATGATGACTTCCTCAAGGGTGCGGATGCCCGGGGCCTCCTGAATCTCAAGGGTCACCGCTCCGTTGGCGGGATGCGCGCCAGCATCTATAACGCCATGCCCGAAGCCGGTGTCGACGCGCTGATCCAGTACATGACGGAATTTGCGAAGGAGCGTGGCTGATCATGACGGATGAGAAGACCCGTCTGGGCGAACTTCGGGACGAAATCGACAATATTGACCAGCAGATCATGGACCTCATCAGTGCGCGCGCGCGCTGCGCCCAGGAAGTGGCCCATGTGAAGATGGCCGCCAATCCGGACGAGGATGTGTTTTTCTACCGTCCCGAGCGTGAGGCGCAGGTGCTGAGGCGGATCAAGGAGCAGAATCCGGGGCCACTGGCCGCCGAGGAGATGGCGCGGCTGTTCCGTGAAATCATGTCCGCTTGCCTGGCGCTGGAAAAGCCGATGCACATTGCATTTCTGGGGCCGATCGGCACCTTCACCCAGGCGGCGGCGCTGAAACACTTCGGCCATTCCGTTGTGAGTGTTCCGTTGCCGGCCATCGACGCAGTCTTCCGTGAGGTGGAGTCCGGAGCCGCTCACTACGGTGTGGTGCCGGTGGAGAACTCCACCGAAGGCATGATCAATCATACCCTGG
>JAAZVL010000116.1 GCA_018623515.1 Marinobacter sp. | reverse complement strand
CGTTCCTGTAACCCCTGGGATCCGTTCACCCAGGCCCCCGGTGTTGCGGATCACCAGCCGGGTGAATCCGCAGGCCTGTCCGGCTATGAGCCCCTCGGCCGCTTCAAGTCCGGCCCGATCGGTATGGCCCAGGAAGAAGATGAAGTCCAGCTGACCGTTCGCTACAGCTTCTGATCACGAGGTAAACCATGAAACACAACAAAATGAACACCCTGACGCGTACACTGATTGCCGGCTGCACCGCCGGCCTGATGGCCACCACCACCCTCGCAGAGGAAGCGGTCATTACCGAATCGTTCTATCCCTACAAGACCGAAACCCCGCAGTTCGAGGGGCTTCAACCGGGGATGGTGATCAACCAGGACAACGTGGCCCAGTTCAAGGATGCAATCGATCCCGCCTTCTACCGGTTTATCGAGCAAGGCTGGACCACCATTACCGTGGGCGAGACCACATCTTTCGACCTTCATCCCAATTACGTCGAAGCCACCCGAGCTTCTCTTGGCCAGGTCTCGCTTGGCGACAAGGTGGGTGAAATCAACGGCTGGCAGGCCGGTCGTCCCTTCCCGGAAGAGCCCAGCGCCGATGATCCCCGCGCAGGCGAAAAGCTGGCCTGGAACTACAAGTACGGGTACAACTGGGGCGACAGTGCCGCCATCTATCCGTTCTACTGGAAGTACCGGGATATGGACTCCGGGGATGTCGAGCGGACCATCAAGTTCAACTTCCACTTCCTGAACTACAAGGGCCGGGTGAACCAGGAACCGACCCCGGAAATCACCCCGAACCCGTCCGACCTGTTCCGTGCCATCTATGTTCAGGTACTGGATCCGGCGGACGTTCGGGACACCCAGCTGCTGATTCACCGCGCCGCGGACGATCTCAAGCGCGACAACTCCTGGCTGTATCTGGGCTTCCAGCGTCGGGTCCGTCGCCTGGCCACCGGTCAGGTCACCGATGCCTTCCTGGGCTCCGACCTGATGATCGAGGACTTCGAGGGCTACAACGGCCGCATCTCCGACATGAACTGGACCTACAAGGGCACCCGGTACATGCTGATGCCGTTCTACAACCACAACGAGCTGACCCTGGACAGCGAAACCCACCAGGATGATGACGGTTACCAGGTCGTGGCCTTCAGCGGCAAGGGCGGCTGCTTCCCGAACATCACCTGGCAGCTGCGCAAGGTGTATGAAGTGGAATCCGTGCCTGTCGATGAAAGCCACCCGCTGTCCAAGCGTGTGCACTTCATGGACGCACAGACGTTCACCATCCCCCGCACGGTGTCCTACGACCGCAAGGGCAGCCTGTGGAAGACCTTCACCATTGGCCAGGCCCACCCTGACCACCATCTGCCCAAGAACAAGGGCAGCGGCGTGTCCATTGACGACAGCTTCAGCATGATCGATGTGCAGGCCAGCCACTGCACCACCGGCCAGTTCAAAGGCCAGGTCGATCCGGAGCTGACGCCGACCAACATGTTTAACGTGCAGTACCTGCGCGCCACCGGCAGCTGATCTGCCATTCATTGTTGCTCCTCTGTTGGGCCCGCCTGTGCGGGCCCCTTTTTGGATTACAAGCGAGAAAAACATGTCAGTAGGCGAAAACACATCTCAGCCCACAGACCAGAGCCGAGAGCCGCTTACGGTGGTTGTCTCACGAAGGGTGAGAAAAGGAGAAGAGAGCGCGTTCGAGCAGCTCAGCAGCCAGATGACCGAACGGGCAGCGAATTTCCCGGGCTACCTGGGGGCCGCCCTGTTCCGGCCATCATCCCCTGATGACCCGGAATACCGTATCGTCTTCAAGTTCCGCGATCGGGAAACGCTGACCAACTGGGAAGAATCGGAAGAACGGGCCGAATTGCTGGAGCAGATCGAAAGCCTTCTGGTACAGCCGAGCGAACGGGAAGTCACCTCAGGCATCGTGACCTGGTTCACCCTGCCGGGCCAGAACCCGGTACAACCGCCACCCAAATGGAAGATGACCCTTGTCAGCTGGCTGGCGCTTTACCCGGCGGTAACCCTGGTGTTCATATTATTCGGGGATTTGCTGGCACAGGTACCATTGCTGCTGCGCACGATGCTGGTCACGGTCGTGGTGATGGTATTAATGAGCTATGTATTGATGCCCAGAATGACAAGATGGTTTTCATTCTGGCTGTTCCCGAAAACGAACAGAGATTCCCGCTAAGAACGAGAATCTCTGTGAATTAACCGGAAGAAATGAGACGAGCAGGCTTCAGCCAACCCTTCTTGTCGGCATCTTCAAAAATGAATTACCGACCGAATGCTCTTACCCTCATGCATCAGGTCAAAGGCCTTGTTGATGTCCTCCAGCTTCATCTCATGAGTGATGAACACATCCAATGGAATCTCGCCTTTCTCCGCCTTTTCCACATAGCCCGGCAATTCGGTACGCCCCTTCACGCCGCCAAAAGCGGAACCACGCCAGACCCGGCCGGTGACCAGCTGGAACGGGCGGGTGCTGATTTCCTCGCCCGCACCAGCGACGCCGATGATGGTGGACTCGCCCCAGCCCTTGTGGCAGGCCTCGAGTGCGGCACGCATCAGTTTGACGTTGCCCACACACTCGAAGGTGTAATCGGCACCGCCGTCGGTCATCTCGATGATCACTTCCTGGATCGGCTTGTCGTAGTCGTTGGGGTTGACCACGTCGGTGGCGCCCAGTTGTTTGGCAATGTCGAACTTGCCCGGGTTGATATCGACGCCGATGATGCGGCCGGCCTTGGCCATCTTGGCACCGATGATCGCCGCCAGGCCGATGCCGCCGAGGCCAAAGATGGCCACGGTCGCACCTTCCTCAACCTTCGCAGTGTTGAGTACCGCTCCGATGCCGGTGGTGACGCCACAACCGAGCAGGCAGACCTTGTCCAGCGGGGCTTCCTTGGGGATTTTGGCCAGGGAGATTTCCGGCAGCACGGTGTACTCGGAGAAGGTGGAACAGCCCATGTAGTGATACAGCGGCTGGCCCTTGTAGGAGAAGCGGGAGGTGCCGTCCGGCATCACGCCTTTACCCTGGGTCTCGCGCACGGCGCCGCACAGGTTGGTCTTGCCGGAGGTGCAGAACTTGCACTTGCCGCACTCGGCGGTGTAGAGCGGAATCACGTGGTCGCCGACCTGAAGGTCTTTTACGCCGGGGCCAACCGCCTCGACAATGCCGCCGCCCTCGTGGCCCAGGATGGTCGGGAACAGACCCTCGGGATCCGCTCCTGACAGGGTGTAGGCATCGGTATGGCAGACGCCGGTCGCTACGATGCGTACCAGCACCTCGCCCTCTTTGGGCGGCTCTACGTCCACTTCGACGATTTCAAGCGGCTTGTTGGCCTCAAAGGCCACCGCTGCGCGGGATTTGATCATATCTGGGCTCCTTGTTGGGATGAGATTAACTTACTGTAGCACCAAACCTGATTCGGCCAATCCTGTTTGACCTGTGGGCCGTACTTACGGGACATTGCTCCGTAGAAGGGGGAGAAATACGTTGCAAACACTTTACTGGTTTACGCGGGACCTGCGGCTCCACGACAACGCCGCCCTGTTGGCCGCCTCACGCTCGGACATGCTGCTGTGTGTCTACGTGGTGGATCCGCGCTGGTTTACCGCCGGCGGTCTTCAGAGCAAAGCCATGGGCAGCCATCGCTGGCGTTTCCTGTGGCAGAGCCTGATGGCGCTGGAGCGCAGCTTGCGCCCCCTCGGCCAGCGTCTGCATATTGCCTTTGGCCAACCGGAACGGGTCATTCCGGAACTGGTCCATGCTCACGGGATTGGCCGGGTGGTACGTTCGCGGCTACCAGGTACCGAGGAAGCGGCGCAGTGGCAGGCCCTCAAGGAGACTCTGCCCGAGACGGTATTTCAGCAATTCGAAACCCTGTCCCTGTTCACCGAGGGGGCGTTGCCGATGCCCCTGTCGGAACTGCCCGACACCTTCTCGCAGTTCCGGAAACAGGTGGAGAAAACCGGGCACCGGTACAGCGAACAGATGCGCATCCGCACCCTGACCGCGTTACCGCCAGCACCCGGTTTTCCCGAGGACAACCGGGGCGAGTGCCCGCCTATCCCGGAACCGGTGCATCCACTGCAGTTTACCGGTGGCGAGGACGCCGGGCTCAACCGGCTCCGGGAGTTCCTGTTCATCAATCACGGCATCGCCCGTTACAAGGAAACCCGCAACGCCCTGGACAGTTGGGACGCCTCCTCCAAGCTTTCACCCTGGCTCGCCAATGGCAGCCTGTCAGTGCGGGAAGTGGCCGAAAGCATTGCCGAGTACGAACGCAGGGAGGCCAGCAACGAATCTACCTACTGGCTCTGGTTCGAGCTGCTGTGGCGGGAATATTTCTTCTGGTATGCCCTGAAGCATGGCGCCAACCTGTTCCGCCGGGATGGTGTACAGCGTAAGCGTCGGCCGGCAACCTTTTATTGCCACCGGTTCAAGGCCTGGTGTGAGGGCAACACGGAATACCCGATCGTCAACGCAGCCATGAACCAGCTGCGGGAAACCGGCTACATCAGCAACCGCGCCCGGCAACTGGTCGCCAGCTGTTTCGTGAACGAACTGGGACTGGACTGGCGCTACGGCGCGGCATGGTTCCAGGAACAACTTATCGACTATGATGTAGGCAGTAACTACGGCAACTGGCAGTATCTGGCCGGTGTCGGTGCCGATCCACGGGGCTTGCGTCAGTTCAATCTGGAAAAACAGGCGAACCAGTACGATCCCTGCGGCACCTTCATCGATCGCTGGGGTGGCCATGCCGACCAACCCGTGGGACTCCATACCGTTGACGCAGCTGACTGGCCCCTGTCATGACGAATCCTGAACCAAATGCGACTGCCGCCGCAATTCTCGCCCGCATCATGGATACGGCGCAGCCCGGCAGTGTTCTTTGCTGCGGCACAACCGCTCTGGATGTCGCCAGGCTCTGGTGTGACCAGAAACCGGACACCCATCTGCAAGTCCTGGACACATCGGACCCCAATTCGGGTTTGCCGCCGGATACCGTCAAGGACCTTGCCCTGGTCACCGATACCCTGGAGCAACTGCCCTTCGACGAAGGCGCCCTTCTGCTCGGGCAGTTGCGTAACTTCGGTACGCACCAGATTGCCGTCCTTGTAGGCGAAACACCCGGCTGGGCCTTTACCGACTTCATCGGCCTGGGTTTCCGGCGTCACGCCGAGATCGACACCGACGAAGGCCCGCTCACGCTCTACACGTACAACCTGGATACCTACAACCATAAGCGGGCCTGGAACAATCCCGATAACTGGGCCAATCCGGAAATGTGGGGGAAGGCGTGGTGGTAACCAGCCCGTCATCGAAGACACTCAAACCCAGTACCATCCGCATCGGCCGCCGCTACCGGGCCAACCGCCTCGATGGACCCTACGATGCCATTGTGATCGGCTCCGGCATCGGTGGCCTGACCACCGCAGCCTGCCTGTCCAAAGCCGGCCAGAAAGTCCTGGTCCTGGAACAGCACTACACCGCCGGTGGCTACACTCACAGTTACGCCCGCAACGGCTACGAGTGGGACGTGGGGGTACACTACATCGGCGACATGGGCTCGCCCCACACCCTGGGCCGTCGCCTGTTCGATTACATCACCGATGGCAAGCTGCATTGGGCCCCCATGGACGAGGTCTACGACCGATTCTACCTGGGCGACAAGGTGGTCAACCTGCGGGCCGGCAAGGAAGGTCTGCGCCAGTCCCTGCTTCAGGCCTTTCCAGACGAGCGTGAGGCGATTGACGGCTACATTCGCTTGCTGGGCAAGGTCGCCGACGGCATGCAATGGTACACCCTGTCCAAGCTGACGCCCGGCATCCTGGACCCGCTGATTCACAAGGGGCTGGACGTTGCCCTGCCGGACTGTTTCAACCGCACCACTCGTGACGTTCTGAGTGAGCTCACCGACAACGAGGAACTAATCGGAGCCATCACCGGCCAGTGGGGCGACTGCGGCGTCACGCCGAGCCATTCGAGCTTTATGGTCCACGCCCTGATCGCCAAACACTACCTCTATGGCGGTTTCTACCCGGTCGGCGGCGCTTCCGAGATTGCCAAAACCATCCTTCCGGTGATCGAGGCCTCCGGCGGTGAGGTCTTCACCTACGCCGATGTCACCGACATCCTGCTGGAGAAGGGCCGCGCGGTTGGCGTGCGCATGGCGGACGGTGAGGAAATCAGGGCTCCCCGGGTGATCAGCAATGCGGGCATCATCAATACCTTCGAAAAGCTGCTGCCAGAGGAAGGTCGCGAGCTCGCCGGGTACCGGAGCAAGCGTGAGCATATCACGCCGTCCATGCCCCACATCGGCCTCTACATCGGCTTGAAAGGCACGCCGGACCAGCTGGGCCTGCCCCGGACCAACTACTGGATCTACCCGAGTGCCCACCACGACGACAACGTGGAACAATTTCTGAAAGACCCGGACCACAGTGACTACCCCGTGGTCTACATTTCCTTCCCCGCCGCCAAAGACCCCGATTATCAGAACCGCTGGCCGGGCACGTCCACCATCGAGATCGTGGCCCCCACCACCTGGGACATGTTCGCGCCCTGGCAGGACACCATCTGGGGCAAGCGGGGCGAGGAGTACGAGGCACTGAAAGCCCGGATCACCGACCAGCTGCTGGAGATCATGTACCAGAAACTGCCCCAACTGCGCGGCAAAGTGGATTACGTCGAAACCTCGACTCCCCTGTCCACGGCCTGGTTCTGTCGCTACGGCCGGGGTGAGCTCTACGGCCTTGACCACAACCCCGAACGCTTCGAACAGGACTGGTTGCGGCCGAAAACCCCGATCCCCGGGCTGTACCTGACCGGACAGGATGTCCTGACCTGTGGTGTAGTGGGAGCCATGATCAGCGGCCTGATCACCGCGCTGGCCATCCGCGGGTGGCGCGGGGCCAGTCTGGCCAAACGGATTTTCGTGGGCTGATCCCATGCCGAGAGCAGTCTGTGAACACTGTGGCCAGCACCAGCGCATCTGCGTCTGCGATGTTTGCCGGCCGGTGCCGAACGCAACACCAATCACCATCATTCAGCACCCCAGTGAAGCGGGCCACAGCAAGGGTACTGTTCGGGTGCTCCGGCAGACGCTCAGCAATCTGTCAGTGCAGGTGGCCGAACGCCTGCCTCCGGACGCGCTGCCACGAGCCGCCGCCCTCCTGTTCCCGGGCCCGGGAAGCCAACCGGTGACACCCCGGGACGCGGCGGGAATCAGCCACTGGATCGTCCTCGACGGTACCTGGCGAAAGGCGGCAAAGCTCCTTCATCTCAATCCGGAGCTGTCCCGACTGCCCGCTTTCCACTTCCCGGAACCGCCGCCGGGGCGCTACCGGATCCGCCGCCGACCGGGTGAGGGCCAGCTATCGACCGCCGAGGCGGTCCGTCATCTGCTAACCATTATCGAGCCCGATCTGGACACTCGCCCGATCGATGAAGCGTTCGAAGCCCTGGTCCAGCGCCTGATCGACCAGGTCCCGGAACACCTGCAATACCGGTACTGACCCCAACCGATGACCCGATCCGCCCGTGACATGACCCGGAACGATCAGCGATGATAAAGATCCACCGACGGGAAAATAACGCGAGGTAGGAGCATGGCGCTCTTCAGCGAGCGAAACGCCAAGAAACAGCTGGATGCCGAGGCATCGAAAGTCCACAGACAGGATCTGGAAGCGCTGCTGGACCGGCAACGGGCGATCGAAGAAAAGGTCAAAGGCAGCGGCAAACTCGGGCGCTTCAGTGCGGACATCAAGCTGATGTTCTCCATGATCCGGGACTACTGGTATGGCAACTATCGCTCGGTGCCCTGGAAGACCATTGCCGCAGTCGCCGGCGCCCTGCTTTATGTACTCAATCCGCTCGACTTTATTCCCGACATCATTCTTGCCTTCGGCTTCCTGGACGATGCCGGCGTGGTCGCTCTGTGCCTGAAACTGGTGGAGTCCGACCTGCACCGTTACGCCGCCTGGAAAGAACATCAGGAAGCGCAGGCGGAAACCGAGACAGATGTCACCAGATAGGTGCATTCCCCAAAAAAACGCACCCGTTTAGTGCGATTTTGACGCATTTTCCCGGAACATGACCGCCCTGGATCAGCCTGAACCCCCTCCCGCTCTTGATTTGCATTGTTTTGGAACACCTCTTGCTTGAAGTGCCCTCCGTCAATGCAGCAGCGGTCCGCAGAGACCGGAAATACAACATCAGGAGCCTCAACCCGTGGACATCACGAGTGCAGTACATACCCTGACGGAGAGCGCCAACACGCTGTTCATTCTCATCGGTGCCATCATGGTGCTGGCCATGCACGCCGGCTTTGCCTTCCTGGAAGTCGGTACCGTCCGGCACAAGAACCAGGTCAACGCCCTGGTCAAGATCATGACCGATTTCGGCGTCTCCGCCGTGCTCTACTTCTTCGTCGGTTACTACATTGCCTATGGCAGCCACTTCATGACCGGAGCCAGCGAGCTGACTGCCGGCAATGGCTATGAACTGGTCAAATTCTTCTTCCTGATGACGTTCGCCGCTGCCATTCCGGCCATCATCTCCGGCGGTATTGCCGAGCGCGCCAAGTTCTACCCGATGCTGATCGGGTCCGGCCTGATCGTCGCCCTGGTCTACCCCTTCTTCG
>JAAZVL010000115.1 GCA_018623515.1 Marinobacter sp. | reverse complement strand
GGCTGAGCGGGTGGTTGGCCGCTGATTCGGGGTTTACCGCTAAGCCGGGGTCAGATGAAAGCTTTCATCTGACCCCTTTTTCATGCTCAAGCCCCGGGATTTGCCGCCAAGTTGGGGTCAGAAGAAGGCTTTCTTCTGACCCCGTCTTCACTCCTCAGGCCTGCTTCATTTTGTCGGTATACGGCGGCCAGCCAAACGGCTTGCCGGCCAGCAGGTGCAGGTGGATGTGGAAAACGGTCTGGCCGGCATTCTCCCCGCAATTCATCACCGTCCGGTAGCCATCCTCGGCAAAGCCCATTTCCTTGGCCAGTTTGCTGGCGACGTAGTACAGGTGCCCCACCAGTTCCCGGTCACCTTCTTCGATCTCGTTGATAGAGGCAATCGCCTTCTTGGGAATCACCAGCAGGTGCACCGGTGCCTGGGGGTTGATGTCCTTGAACGCCAGGCTGATATCGTCTTCATAGACGATGTCGGCGGGGATTTCGCGGTTGATGATCTTGGCGAAAATTGTCTCTGACATAATGGCTCCTTGTTCGTTTTTGGTGGTGATCATTCAATGGCGACCCAGGCCCGGCAATCGTTCGGAGAGTTGCCTCAGGACCGCCGGTAACTGGTCGTCAATGCCCATGGCATATCGGGCCACCCGGTTGCGGGCAAAGGGCAGGGCGCGGGCGGTACCCAGGCCCAGGTTGCGCAGCAGGTGGACCGGTGGAATACGGTTGCTGAACAGGTGGTAGAACAGATCCATGGTCAGCATCATCCGCCGGTTGGCGGGGCGGCGCTCCTGTTCGTAACGGGCGAGCCACTGGGGATTGGCGGGGTCGCCGCCGGCGCGGAGGGCTTCCCGGATCGTGGCCTGAAGGCACTGGGCATCCTGGAAGCCCAGGTTCACCCCCTGGCCCGCCAGGGGGTTGATGGTGTGGGCGGCATCGCCGGCCAGAACCATCCTGCCCGAGTAGTAGTGCCTGGCATGTTGACGGGCAATGGGGAAGCTGGCGCGGGTATCAATGTGGGTCAGCACCGGCAGATCGCCCGGGAAGGCGTTCTGGATCTCGGCCATCAGGGCCTCGTTGTCCAGGCTTTTCAGGCGCGCCAGTTGCTCGGGGGCGTCATACCAGACCAGCGAGGCCCAGCTCTCCCCGGGAAAGGCTTCGCCGGCACTGTGCAGTGGCAGGAAGGCCCGGGGCCCGGAGGGGTAGAAACCCTGCCAGGTGATGTCTTCCACTTCGCCACGGTAGCGGACCGAGATGACCATGGCCTGTTGACCATACTGGTCCCGGGTGACGCCGATGCCGGCCATATCGCGGATGCGGGATTGGGCACCATCAGCGCCGATCACCAGGCTGGCGGTCAGGGTCTGGCCGTCGTCGAGGGTGATCGTCGCCTGATCCTTGCCCTGGTCTACGCTGGCCACACCGCAACCGGCCATTACAGTCACGCCCGGCTCGGCTTCGGCAGTCTGCCAGAGCGCCTGCTGGGTGATGGAGTTTTCGACGATGTGCCCGAGGTGCGAAGTGCCCAGATCCCGGGCGTCGAAGGTGACTTCCGCCAACCGGCGTGGCACCAGGCGGGTGAGAGGATGTGGGGTTTCGTCCCAGACGGCCAGGCGGCGGTAGGGAGTTGCCCGCATGTCGAGAATGCGGGACCAGGCCCCGAGGTCGTCAAGGTAGCGTTCGCTACCGACACTCAGGGCGGATACGCGGATGTCCGGGGCGGCCCCGGGGTCAAACTCGGGCGCGGCAGCCCGGTCGATCATGGCGACCGCCAGGCCCTCACGGCCCAGCCCGGTGGCAAGGGCGGCACCGACCATGCCGGCGCCGACAACGACAATATCAAATGCTTGGGTCATAACGGGTTCCTGTCTGTTGCCGTCAGTTTACGCGATGGCGGCATTCAGACAAGCGACCCGGATCAACCCGGGCCCGGGTTGTCAGTAGCCGGCGGCTCCGGACACCCGCTCCTCGTCTACCTCCCGGTGCCGACGGCGTTTTACCAGCCACGCCGGCTTGCGTGCACCGGGTTTCACGAAGCCCTGATTCAGTACCATCGGCTGTACCAGGTTCAGGAAGTCCGAGGTCTTCATATGCACCGATTCGGTATGGCTGCCGGCGGCAAAGGCCAGTTCAGGCTGCTCGGTCAGGGACTCGGCGCAATAGACGGTCATGCCGAACAGGTTGCCGAACGGGGGCATGGCACCCACTTCACACTCCGGGAAGCGGTCCTGGAATTCCTGCTCATCGGCCAGGTCGACAAAATCGGTATCCAGGATCTGTGACAGACGGTCCCAGCGGATGCGCCAGGTGGCGGGCATTACCAGCATGGCCATCTTGCCATCGAGTTCGATGATAACGGTCTTGACGACGCGGTCGCCTGCGATCTTGACGTGGTGGGCCAGTTCCTGAGCCGTGAACGCCGGGGGGTGGGACAGGCACATGTATTCCACACCTGCCTGGTCGAGGTAATCCTTCAACTGCTGTACCGGCATAGCGACAACCTCCTACCAGCAATGACAGCGTCCCGGAGCCGACGAACGTTGAGGAAGCTGGCTCCGACGGGGTCCGGCAGGGCGCCGGTTCAACACCCTGCCGTTACTGCTCATCTTAGTTGAGGTTACGCAGTTTGCGAGTAACCGGATGTATCAATTGCGATACGGTTCACTCGGTTTTATACAGATGGACGTCGCGCTGGGGGAACGGAATGCTGATGCCCTCCGCGTCGAAAGCCTTCTTCACGCGCTCCTGCATATCCCAATAGAACGGCCACAGGTCCGCGGACTTGGTCCAGGCGCGAACCGTCAGGTCCACAGAGCTTTCGCCCAGGGCACCCACTACGATCAGCGGCTCCGGATCTTTCAGGGCCCGCTCGTCCTCCCCGATCAGGCGCTTGCAGATGTCCTTGGCCTTGTCGATATCGTCGGCGTAACCGATGCCGAAGGTCATGTCGCAGCGGCGGGTCTCGTAGGCGCTGAGGTTGGTGAGGCTGGCGTTGGCCAGCTGACCATTCGGGATGACGATGCGGCGGTTATCGAAGGTGTCGACGATGGTGTACAGGATGCTGATTTCCCGCACTGAACCGAGGTAGCCCTGGGCATCGATGACATCACCGACCTTGAACGGCTTGAAGATCAGGATCAGCACGCCGCCGGCAAAGTTGGCCAGGCTGCCCTGCAGTGCCAGGCCGACCGCCAGACCGGCAGCACCAATAATGGCAATGAAGGACGTGGTGGCAATGCCCACCATGGAGGCCACGGAGATCAACAGCAGGATCTTGAGGATCGCGCCGATCAGGCCACAGAGGAACTTGTTGAGGGTGGGATCTTTCTGGCTGAGCTTGGCGTCAAGCACCCCTACCAGCTTGTTGATCAGCCACATACCGATGATCAGGGTGATGATCGCCAGCACCACCTTGGGGGCGTAGGTCATCACCAGGGCAATGGCCTGGTCGAGCAGTTCGGATGCGCGCCCGTTGGCACCAATGAGATCTTCCATCAAGGGACTCCTTGTTCGTTAGAGTTTTTCAGAGTGAGTTCAGGCTTCTGGAAAAGCTGATAAAACCGGTACCTTCCAGCCTTGTTATAGCAGACATTTACGTCAGGCGTGTAACAGGGTGGAAGGTCGGTCTGGAACGAGGTTCTACGCGGATCGGGCGGTTCTGGCTTGCTCCAGGATGACTTCGGGGCCTCCACGGACAAGGATGCGACCCTCTTTCTGGCTGAGCTGGTAATCGTACATGGGGTCGTAGTAATCGGTCAGGAGCGTTTCGATCCAGGCATCGTGGCCGCGGAGGTCGCCCTGTTGCTCCTGGCTCAGCAAGGCTGCTTCCATCAGGGTCCGCAGCTGTTTATGGCGCTCTCCACCCAGGCGTTTGCGGATGCGGTCCATGGCGGAGAGCAGGTAATCCCGGAAGTTCAGCCAGCCGGCCTCCTCGCCGTCGCGGGTGACATAGTCGGCATGCATGTCTTCCACGTAGTCCTTGCGAATGATGGCGACACGTTCCTCCATCGGCTGTTCCAGCACCAGCAGCGGTGCCTGAGCCATACGTTCCCGCAGGCGTTCCGGCAAGGCGCAGCGGCCGATCAGCCGGCTCTCGTCTTCCAGGTAAATCGGACCGCCGATCAGGTGATGGGCCTTGAGCATGGCCACGGAAAGCCGGTTCTCGAAATCGATCTGGGAGGGCTGGGGGGTAATCCGTCGGCCAAAACTGGAGCCGCGGTGGTTCGCCAGCCCCTCCAGATCCACCGGGTTGGGGAGCTGGTGCAGTACCCGGGTCTTGCCGGTGCCGGTGCGGCCGCTCAAGACCAGGAACTCACTTTCCTCGATGAGCTCCTCGAGACTGTCGATGAGGAACCGGCGCAGAGCCTTGTAGCCGCCCTTGACCAGCGGATAATCGATCCCCGATTCCTTGATCCACTGCTGGGTCAGGCGCGAACGCAGGCCGCCGCGGAAGCAGAACAGATAGCCGTCCGGATGACGGGCGACAAAGCGCTTCCAGGCCTCGATGCGCTGGGCCTTGATGTCGCCGGCAACAAGCTGGTGACCCAGTTCGATGGCCTTGTCCTGGCCTTTCTCCTTGTAGCAGATCCCGACGCGGTGCCGTTCCTCATCGTTCATCAATGGCGCATTCTCGGCGCTGGGAAAGCTGCCTTTGGCAAACTCCACCGGAGCCCGGACGTCCATCAGGGGCACGTCGTTGAGGAACAGGGACAGGTAGTCGTCGGTGTCTGGTCTGGTCGCCATGTCACGGACCTGGAGGTTGAAAATGTGAGGCGAGAGTATAACGGATCCGGTGTCTTTCTGCCCATCGGGCGCTGCCTGCGGGCCTTCGGGCGGGTACAATGGCCGGTCTTTGGGAACGAGAGCTGGAGGGGCGATGGCACCGGAACGGTTGAACGAGCATTTGCGCAAGACCCTGAGTCGGGGGCGGGTGGCAGAGACCCGCCCCGCGGGCTGTCCGGGCATCCCCTTGTACTTGTTTGACCCGGCGGTTCTGGAAGGCCCCTTATCCCACGACGAGGCCCAGGCGGTAGTAGCAGAGCCCGCCTACTGGTCGTTCTGCTGGGCCAGCGGCCAAGTGCTGGCGCGGTGGATCCTCGAACATCCCGGGGTGGTCCGGGGTAAGGTGATCCTGGATTTCGGTACCGGATCGGGAGTGGTTGCGGTGGCGGCGGCGCTGGCAGGCGCGGCGCGGGTGATCGCGTGTGACCTGGATCCGGCGGCCCTGGACGCCGCGGCCGCCAATGCTGTGCTTAATGGGGTGAGTCTCGACTATTGTAATGATTGGCACCGGCGTCCGGAGCGTATCGATCTGGTGACTGCGGCGGACGTGCTCTATGACCCGGACAACCGCCCCTTGCTGGACGTGTTTCTGTCGGCAGCACCGGAGGTCCTGCTGGCGGATTCCCGGGTCCGGGACCTGGGGAACAACTGTTATGTAAAACAGGCAGTCATCGAAGCCAGAACCTGGCCGGATCTGAATGAGTTCGAGGAATTCAACAGGGTAAGAATTTACCGGGCGAAAGCCGGAGGCTGAAAAAACAAAGGGTGACCGGTTGGCCACCCTTTCGGAACAGGTCGGCGCATCCATGCGCTGGGGCAACAGCCGTGTTGCCGGTCCTTGTCTCCGCTCCCTGGCGCCGGCATCCGAGCCGGCTTTCCGGTTAGTTATCCTTCAAGCGAGGCGTCCCTGTGTCCCTGCCTCTCCCCGCAATCCGTGCCGGGGTGCATCCGATGCGTCGTCCATTTCCCTGTCATCCCTGACAACTCCACTATAGCAAGGGAACTTTGACGAACGTGTGACGGGCGCAGATTTTCCGGTTCATGGACTGTGTCACTTCCGGACACTGATAATCAGATCAATGGGTTAGCGGTGGCCGGAAAGGGTTCGCTGGCACCGACGCACCCACTGTTGTTGAAAGCTCTCACATCAATGTAAGAAATATCTCACAAGAATTCAGGCGAATTTCTCAAATCCAGCTTTCCGGCCCTGGGCAACCCCGGCCAGGGCAGCAAGCCGATAGCGATGCCGATGCCATCGGCAAGCAGGTCTCTCAGGGAAAAATCCCGATAGGGCAGGGTCGCCTGGACCAGCTCAATACCCAGTCCAAACATCAACAGTGCCGGTACGTACCAGAAAGCCCGCAGTTCCGGCCATGCCAGACGGGTCAGGATGGTGAGTTCCAGAAAGGCGATCAGGTGATTGACCTTGTCGCTGGGGGTGGATGGCATCGGGTAACGGGTGTCCATGGTGGCCAGAACCACGATGGCGACGAGAGACAGGACCAGGGCGACCCGCCAGAGAGTCCGGTTTTGAAGCAGGGCCTGACCGTAGTGTTTCAGTAATGCCATGGGGAGTTTCCGAAAGTCCTTTCGGGCTGTGGGAGATCTGCCAACATGATATGCTTTGCGCCCCGTCACTGTCATTGAAGCGGAGGATCAGCCGACCATGCTCAAGGGTAACTTTTTTCGCGGACTGGGTTACCTGGGGGAGGGTTTCCGCCTGATTCGACAGCCCGGCCTGCGTCTGTTTGTCATCATTCCTATCATTATCAACATCTTCCTGTTCGGCATCCTGTTCTATTTCATGGCCGAAGGCTTTGCAGCGCTGATTGCCATGGCCATGGGGTTCCTGCCGGACTGGACCTGGCTGCAGGCGCTCGACTGGCTGTTCTGGATCCTCTACGGCGCAGTGATCCTGCTGATGCTGGCCTACGGGTTCGTCATTGTTGCCAACCTGATCGGTTCTCCATTCTATGGTTACCTGGCAGAGCTTACCGAAAAGCATCTCACCGGCCAGGAAATCAATACCGATGACAGCTGGGCGGTCATCATCAAGGACATTCCCCGTGCCCTGTGGCGCGAGGTTCAGAAAATCCTGTATTACCTGCCGCGCGCCATCGGTCTGTTCATTATCGGGCTTATTCCCGTGGTCAACCTGGTGGCGGCTCTGCTCTGGTTCCTGTTCAACTGCTGGATGATGGCCCTGCAATACGTGGATTTCCCGGCGGATAACCACAAGGTCAGCTTTCCCGCCCTGCGGCGGCTGTTGGGCGACACTCGCTTGTCGGCACTCGGGTTCGGCTTGCCGGTGGCGTTGGCGGCCATGGTGCCGGTGCTGAACCTGGTGGTTGTGCCGGCCGCGGTCTGCGGCGCTACGGCCTATTGGGTGCGGGAAAACGGTGCAACTCTCAAATAAGTTTTGTCAGTAATTTTGGTTTGGAGGCTTCTTGGAAACATCGGATTTTGTCATTGGTCAGCGCTGGGTCAGTCACAGCGACACCGGGCTGGGCCTGGGGATTGTCACGGATATTTCCGGGCGTCGGGTCACCCTGGGTTTTCCGGCCGCGGACGAGGAGCGCACCTACGCCGTCGACAATGCGCCCCTGTCCCGCATTGTGTTCCAGATCGGCGAAGAGATAGAGACCTTTGACGGCAACCGCTATGTCGTTCGGGCGGTGGAAGATATTGGTGGGGTGCTCATGTACCACGCCGATGATGGTGAGAATATCCACCAGATCTCCGAGGTCAAACTGGCTGGTTCGGTTAATTTCTCCGCGCCACACCAGCGCCTCTTTGCTGGCCAGTTCGACCGTAACGGTGCCTTCCGGCTGCGTTACGCCACGGTGCAACACCAGGATCGACTGCGGGCCTCACCGGCCCAGGGACTGATTGGCGCGCGGACCCAGCACCTGCCGCACCAGATCTATATCGCCCAGGAAGTGGCCCGGCGCCATGCGCCGAGGGTCCTGCTGGCGGATGAGGTCGGTCTGGGCAAGACCATCGAGGCCGGCCTGATCCTGCATTACCAGTTGCATACCGGTCGCGCCAGGCGGGCGCTGATTGTGGTGCCGGATTCGCTCATCCACCAGTGGCTGGTGGAAATGCTGCGCCGTTTCAACCTGCGTTTTTCGATCATCGACCAGGCCCGTTACGACGCCCTGAAGGATGACGAGGATGATATCGACGCGCTGGTGAACCACATCTTCGGGGACGAGAGTTCGGAAAATCCGTTCGAGACCGACCAGCTGGTCCTGTGCAGCCTCGATTTCCTGACCAGCAACGCCGGTGCCCGCGAGGATGCCCTGGCCGCCGGCTGGGATCTGATGATCGTCGACGAGGCCCACCATCTGGCCTGGGCCCCGGAAGCCGCGAGCCCGGAATACGAGGTGGTGGAATCCCTGTCTGCCCGGACCCGGGGCTTACTGCTGCTCACCGCCACACCCGAACAGGTGGGCATCGCCAGCCACTTCGCCCGGTTGCGTTTGCTGGATCCCGCCCGTTTCCACGACCTGGAGACGTTCCGGGAAGAGGAGGCCAATTACGAAACCATCAACCAGGTGGTGCGTCGCCTGCAGCAGGACGAAGCGATCAGTGATACCGACCGGGAGGCCCTGCGCGGCTGGCTGGGCGATGAACTGGACCGGCTGGAGCAGGAAAGCGATGCCCGCCAGGCCATCGTTGACGCGCTGCTCGACCGCCACGGCACCGGCCGGATCCTGTTCCGCAATACCCGTGCGGCGATCCGGGGCTTTCCCGAACGCCGGCCGGAGCCGGCGCCCCTGCCATGCCCGGAACTCTATGACGGCGTCGACGTGGGCCTGGAAGGACTGAGTCCCGAGCACGGCCGGGCCGAGGAGCGCTGGCTGGCGGAAGACCCCCGCGTCGCCTGGCTGGAGAAGAAATTACTGGGCCTGCGCCCCGCCAAGGTGGTGGTGATCTGTG
>JAAZVL010000028.1 GCA_018623515.1 Marinobacter sp. | reverse complement strand
ATCCATCAGCGGATGGCTGCCGTTCAGGTTGAACACGCCATAGCCCGGGGAAGTGCTCGGATCGAGGCCGGAGTCCTCATCAATCCGGTCCTGCCGGCGTGCCAGCATCCATTCCGCCTGAACGGTATGACCCATGTGGTGCCAGCCCAGGGTCTGGATGTACTGCACAGGCGGAATCTGCGGCAACGGCTGGTCGGTGTCGTTATTAGTTCCCCGGACACTGGCCAGTTTGCCGGTGGCACTCCAGGTGCCGTTGCTCCAGCCGAGCTCACCCTCGACACCCAGCAAGCGGGCATCAACGTTCCGGTAGCGTGTAAAGACAGTGCCCTCGGGGCCTTCAACGTCATACCGGTAAACATAATCGTCCACTTCATCTACCCAGACCGCCGGGCGCCAGTGCCAGCCGTCATTCTGCCCGGCCAGGCTCAGTTCCAGCTTGTGGTGTTTCTCGGTCTCAAGATCCGGGTTGCCGACCCAGGCCATGCCCTTGGTGACATAGCGCTCGTTGACGCCGGGGGAGCGGACGCTGTGAGAAGCGGTCAGTTCCAGGGTGTTGAGCGGCGAGACCCGCCATTCGCCGGTCATGAAGCCGCTGACGTTATCATCGGTGGCTTTGGTATCGGTTACGCCATAGACATTCTCGTAGATGGATGCCGGTGACATGGGCCTGGCATCGGGCTTCATGGTGAACGACTCATCGGCACGATTGGCGTCCATTTCCACCCGGTCGTACCGGATGCCCGCACCCAGGCGCATATTGACCCGGATACGGTGGAAGGCTTCGACAAACACCCCGACCCGGTCACGTTCCACGTCCGGCCACAGGAAAGACGCCTCGTTGGTCAGATCCATGCCGTTGTACATGGTGGCATCCCAGGTGTTGCTCTCGACATCCACACCGACAGCGATGTCCTTGGTGTAGTCGATGGTCTGGTCCAGCACCAGCCGGGCACCCTGGGTCCGGGTTTCCGAGAGGGTCTGCATTTTCATGGGCATGCCCATCATCACCGGCGGCTCACGCAGACTGAAATTGTCCATCACGTGGTCCACATCCGCCTGCCAGGCCATCAGACTCCAGCCGCCGCTGGCGACCGGCGCGCCCAGCTCCAGACGGTACATGTCGGTGTCGGTCTTCGGGGCATCCATGCCGGAGGCATATTTCACATCCCGCTCTTCCTGGCGGCTGACCATACCTTTCACGTAGAAACCGTTGTCCGCCGTCCAGGCGCCATCAAGGCGGCCCTCGGTGTTCTCGAAGGCACTCCGGACCTCATTGCCGTCACCGTCCTCGTAATCCTCGGCTTCCTCGTAACCGGCGGAGAGCCGGAGATAATTGTCACGATCGCCCACCGCAGCACTGCCATTGACCAGTTTGCCCTCACCGTTATCGGACCCGCCGATGGTGAGGTGACCGGTCGTGTTATTACCGTCAGCAAAGGCTGGCGCCGCCGTCGTGGCCACTACCTGACCACCGGCAATGGGCCCCCAGCGCAGGGTTCGGTTGCTGGTCCGGACTTCCAGCACCTGGGGTAACGCGGAGCTGAGCCGGCTGGTGGGCGGGTCCATCCGGTTGGGACAGGCGCCCTCAACCCGCATGCCGTCAAGCAGCACATCGACCCGCTCCTGGCCCTGGCCATGAATCACCGGGTCCAGACCACGCCCGCCCAGGCGGGAGAGTGAGACCGAGGGCTCCGATTCCAGCCGGGACACCGGCTCTGAGGCCAATGCCGCCTCCGATAACCGGGCCGCCTCGGCGGACTGGCCTTCAGTGACCCGGATCAACAACTGGTCGTCGTCCTGTACCTGGGAAAACGCGGGAGCAGTGGCACATCCGGCCAGGATCAGGCCGATAATGCGTGCCAGGGGTTTTTTGGTCATGCCTGGAAGTTCCTTACCATCATAGGGAGCGGGAAGCGGGTTAACTGCCGGTAATGATAAAGACAAATCCGTTCACGGGCTTGGGACACAATGCCGCACCCCTTAAGGGGTATTCTGCATGGACTTTACTGCACAAATCCTGGGCACTGCTTGCCAAAAACTGCGCTCCTGTGGTGCAATCACGCCAATTTTCTTACCGAACGGCCACTTTCCCGCGCCGTTTTCAATGAGCAACTTCCGAAACAGGTATCACCATGACGGTAAAACTCGACGAGAAACTGGAACCAATCTTCCAGGACGTACTGCACCGTAATCCGGGCGAAAGCGAATTCCATCAGGCCGTTCACGAGGTCCTGGAAACACTGGGCCCCGTCCTGGTGAAGTATCCTGAGTTCGCGGACAAAAAGATCATCCAGCGCATCTGTGAACCCGAACGCCAGATCATCTTCCGGGTGCCCTGGCAGGACGACAAGGGCGAGATCCACATCAACCGCGCCTTCCGGGTCGAGTTCAACAGCGCCCTGGGCCCCTACAAGGGCGGCATGCGTTTCCACCCGTCTGTGTACCTGGGCATCATCAAGTTCCTGGGCTTCGAGCAGATCTTCAAGAATGCCCTGACTGGCCTGCCTATTGGTGGCGGCAAGGGTGGCAGTGACTTCGACCCCAAGGGCAAGTCCGACGACGAGATCATGCGCTTCTGCCAGAGCCTGATGACCGAACTGTACCGCCACCTGGGAGAGTATACTGACGTGCCGGCTGGCGACATTGGCGTCGGTGGCCGCGAGATCGGCTATCTGTTCGGCCAGTACAAGCGCATCACTAACCGCTATGAATCCGGCGTCTTCACTGGCAAGGGCCTGGACTGGGGCGGCAGCCGCGCCCGCACCGAAGCCACCGGTTACGGCACTGTGTTCTTCACTCAGGAAATGCTGAAGGCACGTGGTGATTCCCTGGAAGGCAAGACTGTCGTAGTTTCCGGCTCCGGCAATGTAGCTATTTATGCCATCGAAAAGTGCCATGAACTGGGCGCCAAAGTCATTGCCTGCTCCGACTCCCAGGGCATCATCGTGGATGAGAAGGGCATCGACCTGAATACCGTCAAGCGCATCAAGGAAGTGGAGCGTCGCCGTATCAGCGCCTACACTGAATTCCACAAGGATGCCAGGTACGTGGAAGACGGCAACATCTGGAGCGTGCCGTGCGATGTGGCCCTGCCCTGCGCCACCCAGAACGAGCTGAACGGCAAAGACGCCAAGGCCCTTGTGGAGAATGGCTGTATCGCCGTGGCCGAAGGCGCCAACATGCCGACCACGCCGGAGGGCATTGCCATCTTCCAGGAAGCGAAACTGGCCTACGGCCCGGGTAAAGCCGCCAACGCCGGTGGTGTCGCCACCTCCGCGCTGGAAATGCAGCAGAACGCCAGCCGTGACTCCTGGACCTTCGACTACACCCAGAAGCGCCTTGAGGAAATCATGATCGATATCCACAAGAACTGTTTCGAAACCGCCGCCGAGTTCGGCTCCGAGGGCAACTACGTGCTGGGCGCCAACATCAACGGCTTCCTCCGTGTTGCCAAAGCGATGAACGCCATGGGTGTGATCTGATCCGGCCATGACCAGCAACGAGCCTCTCCAGCCGACCGACCGGGTTTCCACGGGACTGGCCGGACTGGACGAGGTTCTGGATGGCCTCAGAATCGGCGACAATGTGGTCTGGCGGGTTTCCGACCTCGACGACTATCGCCGGTTCGTCCTTCCCTTCATCGATGCCGCGGCTCACGCGGGCCGGCAGATCATCTATCTGCGTTTCGGCGAGCACGCCCCCATCGTCTCCGACCACCCGGGCGTCCGGGTAATACATATCAACGCCCTCGGCGGTTTCGAGAGCTTCACCAGCCGGATCTGGCGTCTGATCGAAGACCACGGCCGCGGGGCTTTCTACGTTTGTGACTGCCTCAGCGAGCTGCTCAATGCCTGGGCCACCGATGCCATGGTGGGCAACTTTTTCCGGGTGGTGTGTCCGTTCCTGTTCGAACTGGATACCGTCGCCTGGTTCGCCCTGCATCCGGAACGCCATTCCCGCATGACCCTGGACCGGATCCGGGAAACCACCCAGGTGATGATCGACGTGCACCGGGAAGGCACGGAGATACAGATTCATCCCATCAAGGCCTGGCGCCGGCAGTCACCGACCATGTTCCTGCCGCACCGGGAACAGGATGGCCGGTTCGAGCCCATCACCGACAGCAGCGATGCAACCCGCGTCCAGGCCAGCCTGGAGCTGGAGTACCTGCACCGCCAGCCGCTACTGGATTACTGGGACAAACTGTTCCAGGAAGCCAGCCGGGCCCTGACCGACAACGACCGACACTGCATCGACGACCTGAAAGACCAGGTCCTCAGGGTGCTCATCAGTCGCGATCCCAAGATACTGGAACTGGCCAGACGCTACCTGGGTCTGGAGGACCTGCTGGCGATTCGCAGCCGCATGGTGGGCAGTGGCTACATCGGTGGCAAGGCGACGGGCATGCTGATTGCCCGCAACATTCTCCTGCAGGAGGACCCGGACACGTGGCAATCCTGCCTGGAGCCCCATGATTCCAGCTATCTGGGTACCGATGCCTACTACGCCTTCCTGGTCCACAACGGATTGTGGCCGTCGGTCATGCGCCAGCGCTCGGAGGCTGGCTATCTTGCCGAGGCTCCGGCATTGCGGGAGAGCATCCTCAAGGGCGGTTTCCCCGACGAGATCCGTTCGGAGCTGGAACGCCTGCTGGACCATTACGGCCAGTATCCGATTCTGGTGCGATCGAGCAGCCTGCAGGAAGACGGGTTCGGCAATGCTTTCGCCGGCAAATACGACAGCGTGTTCCTGATCAATCAGGGTGACCCGGAACAGCGACTGGCCGCTCTGGAAGATGCTATCCGGCAGGTCTATGCCTCATCCATGAGTGAAGATGCCCTGGTTTACCGCCGGCAGCGGGGCCTGCATCAGCGGGAAGAACCCATGGCACTGCTGATCCAGCGGGTGAACGGACGCTTTCATGGCCGCTATTACCTGCCGGACGCCGCCGGTGTGGGAGTTTCACGCAATACCTTTGCCTGGGACAGCAGTATGGACCCGGAAGCTGGCATGGTCCGGCTGGTGATGGGGCTGGGAACCCGGGCCGTCGACCGGATCGAGGGCGATCACGCCTGCGTGATGGCACTGGACCAGCCCGGCCGTCACCCGTTCCGGAACCAGGATGAAAGCTATCGCTTCTCCCAGCATCTGGTGGACCTGCTGGACCTGCACGAAGGTGCCCTCACCACCTGCCCCCTGAGCCAACTGGTAGAGGACGTACCGGCTCTGCCCATGCAGCATCTTGCGGAAGTCGATCGCCCCGCCACTGAGCGGGCAGAACAACTCGGCCTCGCCGGACCGGTCTGGCGACTGACATTCACGCCGCTGGTGAAGCGGACCCGTTTCGTCGAACGGTTGTCCCGGCTGCTGAAAACCCTCGAGGGCGGCTATCGCCACCCGGTGGACGTGGAATTCACCCTGCACCTGAACCGTCAGGGCGAACCGTCCTTCAACCTGGTGCAATGCCGCCCCCTGGCCACCATTGGTGAAACCGGCCCGGTGACCCTGCCGGAAGAGCCGGATGCCGGGCGGGTATTGTTCCGCACCGAAGGCCATTTCATGGGTGGCAACATCAACCTGACCCTGGACCGGGTGATCCGTATCGACGCCGCGGTCTACTCACGGCTGACGACGGGCCAGCGTTATGAGGTCGCCCGGCTGGTGGGGGAAACGGTGCGTGAGGGCAGCGGCCGCACCCTGCTGATTGGTCCGGGCCGTTGGGGTACCAGCAGTCCCGAACTGGGAGTGCCGGTGCGTTTTGCCGACATCACCGGCGTATCGGTGCTGGTGGAAGTCTCGGAGAAAGCCGGAGAAATGGTGCCGGATCTGTCCTATGGCTCCCACTTTTTCCAGGACCTGGTGGAAACCGGCACGGCTTACGTGGCCCTGTTCCCCGACGACAAACAATGTCTTTACCGGCCCGACCTGCTGGGGCCGGCATCCCGGGAGACCGGGCCGGAAGCGCGGCCGGAACATGCCATTCTGGTCACCACCACGGACGATCCGCCCCTGCACCTGCGCGCAGATGTGATCAGTCATCGCCTGGTCTGCTACTTCGGGGATTGATCGGCGGCAGGCCCGCTGAAAACAAATCTGCCGAACGCCGCCACTGTTGGTAGAATTCCGAACATGGAATGGCTCACACACTCTCAGACCGGTATTCGCCAGGCAGCCCGCTACTTGCTCGGCATGCGGCTGGCCATCGTAACAATCCAGCTGGTCGCGCTGGCTGTCGCGGAAACCATGATTACCCTGGCGCACGAGGCCGAGGCCCTGTTGTTGTGCCTCGCTTACGGGGTACTCGCAACCCTGGGCTGGCTCTGGTTCACGCGCCGCCCCCCGGCGTCCTCCCTGGCAGTGAGTGCCGGACTGTTAGCCGATATTGCCCTGATCGGCAGCTGGCTGTTCCTGACCGGCGGTTACACCAATCCCCTGGTTTCCCTGCTGCTGCTCCCCATTGCAGTGGCCATCATCCTGGTTCCCCTGCGCCAGAGTATCGCCATCACTGCCAGTGGTATTGCCGCCTATACCGCCCTGGTGCTCTGGCACACTCCGGTCACCCATGGCCAACACAGCGGTAATCTGGCCCAGCTGCACCTGTTCGGCATGTGGGCGACCTTCGCCCTGACAGCGGCCATCCTGTTACTGGTGGTTGGCACCCTGGCGCGGCGGCTTCGCAGCCAGCAACTGCAACTGGCACAGTTCCGGGAGAACCGGCTCCGGGACGAACAGATCATCGCCCTCGGCCTGTCCGCCGCTGCCGTCGGCCACCGTCTGGGCACGCCACTGAACACCATGACCCTGCTGCTTGACGAGATCCGCTCGGCAACTGGCCGCACCGGGGATTCCGGGGCTCTGAAGGAAGACCTGGACACCATGGAACAGCAGATCCAGCTGTGCAGTCAGCATCTGCAGCAACTCACCCGGGCAGCGGTGGAGGCCCGATCAGCTCAGCAAGAGACGCTGACGGTGGAGGACTGGCTATTGCGCCTGCGGGAATCGGCCACGCTGCTCTGGCCCTCCGGTCCGATCCACTGGCAACAACCGTTTCCGAACGTCCCGGTGGCGGTGGACGCCACCCTCGACCAGGCGATACTCAACCTGCTGGCCAATGCTCTGACGGCCAGCCCGGCCTGGGTCGGTGTGGCGGCCCGCACCGGCGCCCCTGGCCGGATCGAGATTGTTGTGGAGGACCACGGTGAGGGCCTGGAGGCTGCCCTTGAAGGCGCGCCGGGGGAGGAAATCGTGGACTCCAGAAACGGGCTCGGCGTCGGTCTGTTTCTGTCCAACGCTACCATCCAGCGTTTGGGCGGCACGCTCAGGGCCAGGGCCGATGAAAACGGTACGACCATGGTCATTGATCTGCCGGAAGCGGACTCGAACGGAGACAGCGTATGAGCCAACATAACCTCTGGTTGATTGTGGATGATGATGAAGCCTTTCTGCAGGTTCTGCAGCGTTCCCTGGCCCGCCAGGACATCGAAGCGGTGCCTGCAAGGACCGGGACCGACGCCCTGGCGCTGATTGAGGCAAGGGATTTCGGGCGTTGCGTGCTGGATCTCAACCTGGCCGGCGAGAGCGGTCTGCAGTTACTCCCGGAGCTGCTCGCCCGCAGACCGGACCTGGAGGTTCTGGTGCTGACCGGCTACGGCAGCATTGCCACCGCCGTTGAAGCCATGCGCCGTGGCGCCATCAACTACCTGTGCAAACCGGTGACGGTGCATCAGCTGGTCAACGGCTTCGAACCTCTGGACGCGCCACCGGAGTTGCGGCCGGAACCACCCTCCGTGGAAGAAATGGAATGGGAACACATCCAGCGGGTACTCAACGAGCATGACGGCAACATTTCCGCCACCGCCCGCGCCCTGAACATGCACCGGCGCACCCTCCAGCGCAAACTGCAGAAGCACTCCCGCTGGCGTAGCTGAACCGCAGGCGGGAATCGACACGAAAACTGACATCCGTCAATTTCTGCCGGACAGCATCCCGTGCCAATCGGCCTGACTTCGGGTAGCATCTCCGGCTTTGCACTGCACTTTGCAGTAAGTGTCACACAGGGAGGCGTGCTCGCAATCCATCAGCCAGACCAGCAGAAGCGAATCTGAATGCCGAAATCGACGGATGTTGTAGAGCCCCCCGGGGGCATTGACGCCGAACGCCTGGCCCTGGTGGCCGCCAACACCCCCAACCTGGTCCTGTTCCTGGACGAAGCCGGCACCATCGAGTGGGTGAACCCCAGCTTCGAGCACCAAACCGGTCACCTGCTGGTCGACATCCGGGGCAAGCACCCCCGGGACGTTCTCTATGGCCCGGACACCGATCCGGACACCATCGCCCGGATCAATCGCCATCTGCACCTGGGCGATATCTTTGAAGAGGATATCCTGCACTATACCCGCTCCGGCACTCCTTACTGGGTCCACAGTTACTGCGTGCCCATCGGCAGGGAACAGGGGGTCGCCCCGGGCTACATCGTGATCCAGAACAATATTTCCGACCGCAAGCACAGCGAGCGCGGTTTGCGGATTGCCGCCAGTGTCTTTGATCGCAGTCACGAAGCGATCATCATCACCGACCACAACAACCGCATCCTGGACGTCAACCCGGCGTTCTCCCGGATCACCGGCTATAACCGGGATGAAGTCCTCGGCCTGAATCCGGCCATTCTCAGCTCCGGCCGGCATTCGAAGGAGTACTACCAGTCCATGTGGCGCTCCATCGAAAAAACCGACCATTGGCGCGGTGAGATCTGGAACCGGCGCAAGAACGGCGAAGAGTTCATCGAGCTCCTGTCCATCAGCCGGGTCCACCTGGAGGAACCCGGGCAGTATTACCATGTGGCCGCCTTTTCGGACATTACCGCCCTGAAAAACCACGCCCGCGAACTGGACCGCGCCGCAAATTACGATGACCTGACCGGCCTGCCCAACCGCCAGCTACTTGAGGAACGACTGCGCTCGGCCTGCAGCCATGCCGAGCGCCACAACCGGCGACTGTCGGTATGCTGCCTGGACCTGGACGGGTTCAAGGCGATCAATGACCGTCTTGGCCACAGTGCCGGAGACCAGGTGTTACGTACCCTCGCCGAACGACTGGCCCACACCCTGCGCAGCGGCGATACCGTTGCCCGCGTGGGCGGCGATGAATTTGTCCTGCTGCTGCAGAGCGACGACACCAACGCGGTTTACCACCGAATTCTGTCCGTCATCGGCGAGCCGGTAGCCGTTGGGGGCGAGCAGGTTAAACTGACCGCCAGCCTTGGCATCACCCGCTATCCGGAAGACCAGGCCGATGCCGAAGGCCTGATCCGGCACGCCGACCAGGCCATGTATTCGGCCAAGGAAAGAGGCCGCAACCAGTTCCACTTTTTTGATCCGGATCTCGATCAGCACCGGCAGAAACGGCGGCAACAGCTGACGGAACTGAGCCGGGCCCTGGAGCACCAGGAATTCGAACTGTTTTTCCAGCCCCAGGTCCGGATACCGGATTACTCCCTGGCCGGGTTCGAGGCCCTGATCCGCTGGAACCGGCCCGAAGCAGGACTGGTCAGCCCCGGAGATTTCCTGCCCTATGTGGAAAACAGCCACCTGGAAGTGCCCCTCGGCCAGTGGGTCCTCAAGGAGGCCATCCACCAGCTGAACACCTGGCAGCAGGCAGGCGAGGACCTGACCGTCAGCATCAATATCACCGCCCGGCATCTGCTGGACCGGAGTTTTGCCGATTACCTGGAAAGCTACCTGCACAGCCACCCGGAACTGGATCCGGCCCGGGTCACCCTGGAAGTGCTGGAGTCGACGGCGCTGGAAGATACCAAACAGGCCAATCATGTACTGACACGCTGCCGGGAGCTGGGCCTGCAGGTGGCATTGGATGACTTCGGGACCGGCTTCTCATCCCTGACCTACCTGCGAACCCTGCCCATCGACCTGATCAAGATCGACCAGAGTTTCGTTCGCAACATGATGGACAGTCCGGGCGACAAGGCCATCGTCGAAAGCGTGATCTTCCTGGCCCAGCGCTTCAAACATCCGGTTCTGGCTGAAGGGGTGGAAACCCCTGATCAAGCCCAAACCCTCGCCCGAATGGGTTGCAACCAGATCCAGGGCTACGGCATTGCCCCGCCCATACCGGCGGGAGAGGTCCTGAAGTGGGCCCGCCGCTGGCACGCCCGGAAACAGCAGGGGCTGGACCAGGACCGACTTGTCCAGGGTGACGGTATCTGAGGCAGTGCCCGCTAGGGCCGGTAACGGCGCTGATCCAGGGTCGTGAGCCGGTCCGGATGGAAGACCATCAGCCCGGTCACGAAGGTGCCGTTGACGAAGCCTTCCGGCAGCATGATCAGGGGCAGATAACGGATATACTCGTGGATCAGCTCATCGAAGGTATAGACCCCGCTGGACCACAGCATCAGGCACATCACGATGCCGGCCGCAGCCACCGCCAACCCGGCGCCGAAGAAGCCGCAGAAGAAGATGTAGGCGAAGAAATTCCGGAAGTTGCGGCGACGCTCCCACACCATGATCGCGTGACTCACCAGCGCCGGTACCATCACGGTGACCAGCCCGTTGACCGCGAACATCATCGCCGGCTCCCGTCCGGTGATCACGGTGATGACCAATGCCAGCAGACCACTGAACACCGCCAGCGCCCAGCCCAGCATCAGGGTGATGACGGTAATCCCGAAGATATGGATGGCGAGACCGGGCGAGATTCCGGCCCGCAGCTGCCACAGGAACCCCAACGCCACGGCGGCCCCGAAGAAGGAGTGCTGGAGGGCGTTATCCTTCCGGAACGCCCGCCAGTCGACCGTGCGGGCAGCCGCCACCAGGATCAGCAGAAACAGCACTGCGGTCACCAGCCACTGGCCGGTCGATAACAGGTTTTCCGTCATGCCCATGGCGCGCCCATCCCCGGATCATGAATTCAGCCAACAATCAGAAACAATGATAGCGGGTGAGCCTGCCCCGTTGCCAAGACGGGCTTGACTCAGGCGGTCTGTGCCACCGGTTGCCGGCGATTGGTGAGTGTGGTCCAGGCATCGAAGGTGCTCAGGAACACCTGGCCACCGAGGTGGGCGAGGAATTCTGTGTCCCTGAGCCGGTCCATGACCGGACCCTTGACCTCGGACAAATGCAGGCTTACGCCCGCATCTTTCAACCGCTCGTTGATAGCCTCAAGGCTTTCCAGGGCCGACGCATCAATCAGGTTCACCGCCGGGCAAACCAGGACCAGCTCCCGGAGTTCCGGCTCCCGCGTCACCAGGTCCATGACCGTCTCCTCCAGGAACCGGGCATTGGCGAAATACAGGCTCTCATCCACCCGCAGGAAGGTGACCTTCGGACACAGCTGCACATCGTGGCGCAGCACGTTACGAAAATGCTCGGTGCCCGGAACCCGGCCAACCACCGCACTGTGGGGCCGGCTGGTGCGGTACAGGAACAAACCGATGGACAGCGCAACCCCGGCGATAATGCCGGCCTCCACGCTGTGTACCAGGGTCAGCAGGATGGTCGCCAGCATCGCGCCGAAATCCGTGCGCGAGTAGCGCCAGGTCCGCCCGAGCGCCGGCAGGTCGATCAGGGTGGCGACGGCAACAATGATGGTCGCCGCCAGGGTGGCCTGAGGCAGGAAGGCTATCGCTGGCGTCAGAAACAGCGTGGCCAGGGCAATACCGACAGCTGTGTAGGCACCGGCCGCCGGCGTTTCCGCGCCAGCATCGAAATTGACTACGGAGCGGGAAAACCCGCCGGTGACGGGCATGCCACCGGAAAAGCCGGCACCGAGATTCGCCGTGCCCAGGCCGATCAGCTCCTGGTCCGGGTCAATCCGCTGGCGGCGCTTGGCAGCCAGGGTCTGGCCCACCGACACCGATTCGACAAAGCCGACGATGCTGATCAACAGGGCGCTGACCGCCAGCTGCGACCAAAGGCCGGTATCCATCGGCGGCATGGTGAATTCCGGCAATCCGGAAGGCACCTCGCCCACCAGCCGCACCCCTTTCTGGTCCAGCTGGAAGTACCAGGCCACCAGTGTCGTCACCAGGACCGAGAGAATCGGCGCGGTTTTGGTCAGGATATCCGCCAGCCTCGGTTTCACCCCAAGCTTCATCAGTAGCGGTTTCAGATGCTTGCGCGCCGCTAGCAGAAACACCAGGGCGCCAACACCGATGGCCAGGGTGTAGAAATTGGTGGTGCTGATCGAAGCCAGCAGGGACTCGGTAATCTCCACCAGGTTATGGCCGGAGGCCTGGATACCGAAAATATGCTTGAACTGGCTGGCCGCAATGACGATGCCGGAGGCGGTGATAAACCCCGAAATCACCGGATGGCTCAGGAAGTTGGCCAGGAATCCCAGCCGGAGCACCCCCATCAGAGTCAACATCAGGCCTGACATCACCGCCAGTAACACGGCACCCGCCACATAGGCAGCGGTACCCGCCTCGGCAATGGGTGCCAGCGCCGCCGCGGTCATCAGCGACGCCACCGCTACCGGGCCCACGGACAGGGTTCGGCTGGTGCCGAACACCGCATAGATCGCCAGTGGCAGAATGCTGGCGTACAAACCCACGTGCGCCGGTAGACCTGCCAGCAGCGCATAGGCCAGGGATTGGGGGATAAGCATGACCGTAACGATGACCGCGGCCACCAGATCACTGGTGGCCTGATCGCGATCATACCGGGGGGCCCATTGCAGAATGGGCAGGTACCGCTTGATCAGATTCATTCGGTACTCAGAACAGGTTGACCGGAACTTTCAGGTAGACCTGTCCGTTATCCTCGGCCGGCGGCATGTGGCCCGCCCGCATGTTGACCTGTACCGACGGCAGGATCAGGCGCGGCATGTCCAGGGTAGCGTCCCGCTCGGTGCGCATCTTGACGAAGTCGTCCTCACTGACCCCTTCGTGGACGTGAATGTTGGCTTTGCGCTCCTCCGCCACGGTGGTCTGGAACAGGAATTCGTCACGGCCCGGCGCGCCGTAGTCATGGCACATGAACAAACGGGTTTCCGGGGGCAGCGACAGCACCTTCTGGATGGAGCGGTACAGCGTGCGCGCATCGCCACCGGGAAAATCGCAACGGGCCGTGCCGAAATCCGGCATGAACAGGGTATCCCCGACGAAGGCCGCATCACCGATCACGTAGGTCAGGCAGGCCGGTGTGTGGCCCGGAGTGTGAAGCACCCGGCCTTCCAGGTTGCCGATACGGAAAGTGTCGCCCTCACGGAAGAGTTGATCGAACTGGCTGCCGTCACGGGCAAACTCGGTACCGGCGTTGAAGACCTTGCCAAAGATCTCCTGGACATCGACGATCTTCTCACCGATACCGGTCTTGCCACCGAGCTTCTCGTGCAGGTAGGGCGCCGCGGACAGGTGATCGGCGTGCACGTGGGTCTCGAGGATCCACTCCACCGTCAGATTGTTGTCGCGGACATAGCGGATTATCTCGTCCGCAGAACGGACGTCCGTGCGGCCGGCGGCGTAGTCCAGGTCCAGGACCGAATCCAGAATGGCACAGGCCTGGCTGTCCGGATCACGGACCACGTAGCTGAAGGTATTGGTTGGTTCGTCGAAGAACTGCTGGACGACGGGATTGCTCATGACACTCACCTCGTACATCGATCCTTTGGTTTTAATTCTAAGGATATACTAAAACGTAATATTGGGTGAAATGCCAATTTATTCTATGCGTATCTTTCGTGATAGCTTCCCGGAGAGCGGCCACTCCCCGGGATTTTCTCTGGTGTTCAGAGCCTTTCCAGCTTGCTTCGGATCTCATCGCGGCGACCGGCATCCGCCAATGGCCGGTTCGGACGCTCGGGGGCGTTGAGCGCCTTGTTGAGATACTCCCGCGCCCGCTCCGGCTGGTCCTGCTCGATCAGAAAATCAGCATAGAAATAGTTCGGGTCAATACCTTCGGGGTTCAACTCCAGGGCTTTGAGCAGATATTTCCTGGCCTTGTCATCATCCCCGAATCCCAGGGGCCACCCCGGCACCTGGTAGTACAGGCTTCCCAGGGAGGTATAGGCCGAGCCATCCAGGGCTTCCGGATCAATCTCCAGAGCCTTTTCCAGAGATTTTCGGGCGTCCTTGACCAGACCCAGGGCGCCCAGACCGCCCTTGGCGCCGGCATAGGTGCTCAACACGATGCCCTGCCAGATCAGCGGCTCAGCCCGGTCAGGATAGGCGTCGACCAGGGCCTGCGCCTGCCCTGCCAGATCCTCGAACGCCTTTTCCTTCTTGTCGTCCGGCAGCTGGTACTGGATTTCGGCCCAGCGGGCCTGGATACCGGCCAGGTCGGAGTCCAGATCTCCCGCCCAGACCGGTGCGGCAATAGCTGACGCGAGCAAAAGGATCATCCATTTCATGACAGTACTCCAGAATTCAGAAAACGCCGGATCACCGGCAGTTGCTTCAACATCGCCTTGTCGACGAGCCGCGGCAGGATGCCGTTGATCACCACGAACAGCTTTTCCGGCCAGCCCAGGAAGCGACGGCGATCGTCGTTTTCCATGGCCTTGAGAATTTCGGCGGCCACTGCCTCGGGGGCATCCATGGTATTGCCGAGCGCGCGGTTCAGTTCGTTGACTTGCTCCGGGTTCATGGCCGTGGCCGTGGCACGGGGAGCGACATACACCACCTGCACCGGCGTATCCGCCAGCTCCCGGCGCAACGCCTCGGTGAAGCCACGCAACCCGAACTTGCTGGCGCAGTAGGCGGTATAGCCCGGGAAACCGATGCTGCCGAAAGTGGAACCGACAAACACCAGGGCCCCGTAGCCGTCTTTCTCGAACCGGGGTGCAAAATGCCGCGCCACCAACATGGCCGAGCGCAGGTTCACAGTGAGCTGGGCGTCCAGCTCAGTGACAGGAATGGCACCGAGCCCGGCAAAGCGGTTCTGGCCGGCGCAGTGGATGACCCCATCAATATCCGGATAGGCCTCGCTCAGGCGCACCAGTTGCTGATCCAGATCCGTCGCTGCGAGATCCAGATGCACCACCGATACACCCTCGCGATGTCCCAGCTTTTCCGGTTGCCGGGACGCCACGATAACCCGGGCACCGGCCCGGACCAGCGGATCCACCAGCGCCCTGCCGATGCCGCCGGTGCCTCCCAGCAGGAGGAACACCCGGTCATGCAGCCTCATGGCGTTTCTCCTTGCGACCAGCCGGCAGCGGGATGCTGTGCAGCATGTCGCCATAGAGCCGATACACCATTCGGGCGGCGTCGATGATGGCCTGCTGGTCGTCCGGGTCGGTGATTTCGTTCATCAGGTTGCGGAAGAACTCGAAGTGGTCCTGGTCCAGGGCACCGTGGGAATACAGGTAGCTGAAAGCCTCGTCCGGCAGTTCCAGCTGCTTCTGGATGGCCTCGCCCAGAGGCGTGGCCAATTCGATGGAGGTGCCTTCCAGCACCTGGACCATGCCGAAGAACGCCGCCGGGTTGCTGCGATGGATCCGGTCGTAAAGGTAGGCGACCATCAGCTCGATGGAGGTATCGGGGTTGCCATTACGGATGGCCTCCTTGTCCTCGCCACAGGCTTCCAGGTCGTTGAGGATCCACTCGTGGTGGCCGTACTCCTCCTCGATGTATTCCACCAGCGCCTTGCGGACAAACTCCAGGCGCTCCGGCAATCGGCCACCGCAGGCCATCATCAGCGGCACCGTGTGTTTGACGTGATGGTAGGCCTGGGTCAGAAACCAGGTGTAGCCGGCAAGGTCGAACCGGCCCTCACGAATGGCTTCAATAACGGGAGCGTTCGTCACATGGGTGCGGGCTTCGGCGGTTTCGGATTGCAGACGGTCGAAAAATGCCATGTTGTTGCCTCCTGGCGTGTTTGATCGGGTTGATTGAGTCATCGAAAGGTTCATGAAAACCGGAAAAGCAGCGGCCAGCAGCGCGGGCAGGTCCGACTGGATCTGCCCGCGCATCGGCCGGCCGTTGGCGGTGATGTGGCCCTCGGCATGGGTCAGAGGCTGACGACGGATGTACACCGCCTCCAGCCGGGCATAGTCGGGAAGTCCGGCATTGAGCTCGACCAGCGCTGAGCGGAGCTGCTCCGGCGACCGGCCATCCCGGATCACAACCAGGGCACTTGGCTGAGGCTCCCCGTCCCCGAACACCACCGCCTGCTGGGCGCCCAGGGCCTGGACCAATTCGCTCTCGAGCCATTCCGGGCTGATGTTGCGACCAAAGCTGGTAATGAGCAGGTTTTTGGCGCGACCGTTCACTGTGAGGAATCCATCCGGAGTCAGGGCACCGAGGTCTCCGGTGTCCAGCCCCCCCTCACCTTCAGGCTCATCGCCCAGATAGCCGAGGTGGGTATTGCCACGGACCAGGATGTGGCGATCGGGATCCAGCCGGACCTGAACATGGGACAGCGGCTTGCCAACCGTACCTATACTCTCGTTTCCGGGAACATTAAGGGCGACCACGGAACCGCACTCGGACAGGCCATACCCCTGGTAAAGCGGCAACCCGGCGGCCCGGCCACGGACCAGCAACTCGGGAGACACCCGGCCACCGCCCACCGCGAGGAAGCGGAAGGAGCCACCCTCAAGCTGCCCCTGTTCGGCGGCCGCCACCAGCGCCATGGCCAGTTCCGGCACCAGAATCAGTGACTGCGGGCGACTCCGGTTGATGCCCGCCACCAGGCGGCTCAGGTCCAGGCCACTGCTGCCTCTCATCCCCAGGCTGGCAAGGGGCGCCACGGAAACGGTGGCGCCCATCAACAGGGGAAGATACACCCCGGCAATGTTCTCCAGCAGGGTCGCCAGCGGCAGGATGCACAGATGGTGCTGCAAAGGCACGGATGCCAGCCGCTCTTTCAGCGCCAGGGTTGTGGCTGCCATCTGCCGCTCAGACAGACAGACACCTTTGGGGGTGCCGGTGCTGCCGGAGGTGAAGGTGATCTTGGCGGTGGCTTCCGGCATCCATGCGCCGGCTCCGGTTACCGGTAAATGCCGGAGCCAGACACCATGGCCGATGTGTTCACCAAAAGTTTCTTTCTCGCCGGAGAGAAGACAGTCCAGGCTGGCCTTCTCGATAAGGTGGGCAGCCTGTGATTTCGAGAAAAACACAGGCACCGGCACGCATACCACGCCGGCCAGCAGGCAGGCCAGGTCCGCCAGGATCCAGGCCAGGGTGTTATCCCCACAGAGGCCGGCACGCTGAACGCCCAGCCGGCGTAGCTGATCGGCCAGGGCTCCGACCGCCTGCATCATCTGGCTGTAGCTGAAGCCTGCATCCGGCCCCTGCAGGGCAATGCGGGAGGGGTGAGCCTGGGACTGTTGCTGAAGCAAATCAGGCAAGGCGACCATAGGCATCTCCCGTGACGGTCGTTCCGGAGTCATTAGCCCTGGCCACCGGCTGGACAAGCCGCAAAAGACCCGCCTGTCTCAGGGCGGACATACCCTCAGCCACGTTGATCGCCATGACCACCGGATGATGATCGTAGTACCGGCCCCAACCGGCCCCGCCATCCGGCAATCGTGCGGGATCGGCGCTGGCCAGTACGTGGGTGGCAATACCCAACCGATGAAAACTGTTACGCAGCTGATCGGTGCCGGTACAGGCCACCCAGTCGTAACCGGTGGCGTCCAGCCAGACCGAGAGCGACGCAAACAGATAGCGGCTGACACCCGCTTCGACACCGGCGAGGTGGGCTATCTCGGCGATCTTCCGGCGATCGGTGCCCGGCAACGGCATCACCGCTTCAACTGGCACAGACAGATAATCCTCCAGGAACAGGTGTTCCTGGCCGGCATTCCTCACCCCGACGGCCGCCAGCAGCGACCCCTGAGCCGTGGTCAGCGCCAGCAACTCCGGAATCCTCAGGGCGGGATCTGCGCCATAGGCCTGCAGGAACCGGCGGCGGATGAAACCGGCAACGGTCTCGGCCATCGACGTCTCCGGGGCAATCCGGCTTAACCATCGACCGGCACAACGGATGACCGGAACCACCTCCCGGAAATCCGGGGGACAACAGGTGGACATCGTCAGCGGGTCTGTCATAAGCGCTCTCCAAAAGCTTTCGGGCGAAATGTCCCCTCAATATGACTGCCAGATTAGAGAGCAAGGCTTAATTGAGTCTTAAGGCCACGTCGCTGAATTCTTAAGTCGGCCTTAAGGTTTTTCCGGTCGGCCGGTTAAGGCTCACTTAAGAATGCATGCGTACAGTGCCGTGGCAACTGCCGGACACCGGATTCGAGGATCTGACGCTTTATGAAACCAGCCAATTTGAAGACCGCTCGAGTAACCAGACTGCTCCGGTTCCTGACTGGAGGGGGTTTCGCGACATTGGTGCACTGGCTGACCATGTTTCTGCTGATCCGGTCTGGCACCGGGGCTCAACTGGCGACTGCAGCCGGTGCAACGACTGGCCTGGTGATCAATTACCTGGCCCAACACCGTTACACCTTTCAATCCCGACTCCCCCACCGGGTGGCACTCCCACGCTATCTGGCCGGAGCCGGTCTGGGGTGGAGCCTTAACCTGGCCTGTTTTTCCGCCACGTACGGCGCGACGGGCGCCCCCATCGCCTCCCAGGCCATTGCCACGGCTACCGCGACCTTTGCCAATTACCTGCTTGCCGAGAAGTTTGTTTTCCAGGGGGAATCAACTGATGACGTGCACTAACCCGACGCTCAGTATTGTCGTTCCGGTTCACAACGAAGCCGATGTCATTCCGACGCTACTGAACCGCCTGGCGCTGGTGTGCCGCCAACTGGCGACCACCACAGAACTGTTGTTCGTGGACGATGGCAGCCGCGACAATTCGGTCGCGCTGCTGTTGCAGGCTCGACGAAGATACCCGGATATACGGGTGTTGCAGCTGTCACGCAACTTTGGCAAGGAAGCTGCCGTAACCGCGGGCCTGGCGCACGCGCGGGGAGAGGCCGTGATCCTCATGGATGCGGATTTGCAGGATCCGCCGGAACTGATCCCGGACATGGTGGCCGAGTGGCGCAATGGAACCGACGTCGTACTCATGAAACGCCGGTCCCGGGCCGGTGAGAGCTGGTTAAAGCGGGTGACTGCGTCCCTGTTCTACCGACTGATAAATCGTATCAGTGATGCCCCGATTCCCGTGGACACCGGCGATTTCCGGTTAATGAGCCGTCGCACGGTGGACGCTCTGAACCGACTGCCCGAGCGTAACCGATACCTTAAGGGTATGTTCGCCTGGGTGGGTATGCCCACTGCAACCCTGGAGTTTGACCGCGACCCACGGGCCGCGGGGAAAACCAAGTGGAATTACCTGAAACTGGTTCATCTGGCCATGGAAGGCATCACTTCGTTCTCAACGCGCCCGCTCCGCATCGCGTTGTTACTGGGCCTTCTTGCCGCGGGTGCCGGTGGCCTGTTTGGCTTCTGGGAAGTGCTCAAGACACTGATGCTGGGCGTTTCAACACCGGGGTATGCCTCCATGATTGCCATGATCACGTTTCTTTCGGGGGTGCAATTGCTGTGTGTCGGACTGCTTGGTGAATACGTGGGGCGGATCTACATGGAAACCAAACAGCGGCCGGTCTTCATTCTCTCGGAGGACAGTGACGAACAGGTTCGTGATTATCAGCCAACTTTGCGGGTAGCCGGCAATGACCAGAACCATTAACACCCTCTTGTGGCTGCTGGGCACGGTACTGGCAGTACGCCTGGGACTGACGGCTGCGTTACCGTTCGCCGATACTACGGAACCCCGTTATGCGGAGATCGCGCGCATTATGGCCGAGACCGGTGACTGGATAACGCCGTGGTTCGATTATGGAGTTCCGTTCTGGGGCAAACCACCCCTGTCGTTCTGGGCACAGGCCATGTCTTTCCAGCTGTTCGGCGTCAACGAATTCGCTGGCCGCCTACCCTCCTGGCTGGCCAACGCAGGCATCGTCTATCTGGTTTATGCCACTGTTCGATCCCTGTATTCAGAGTCTCAAAGCAAAGCAGCCCGACAAGCCGGACTCTGGGCTGCCGTGATCTATAGCACCATGGCGCTGGCCTTCCTCAGTGCCGGCACCGTAATGACCGACTCCTTCCTTGCGCTGGCCACCACGCTGGTAATTGCCAGTCTGATCATCCGGTTACAGGGTGGTCCGGAGTTCTGGGGCTGGGCGTTTTTTATCGGCCTCGCCATGGGTCTGCTGGCCAAGGGGCCGCTAACCCTGGTACTGACCGGACTGCCGGTGTTGGTCTGGGTCGCTTTCACCCGGCAGTGGCAGACGCTCTGGCACTGCCTGCCCTGGCTTCGGGGGATACCCCTGATGCTGGTTCTGGTTCTGCCCTGGTATGTTTTGGCGGAGCTGAAAACCCCCGGCTTCATTGACTATTTTATTATCGGCGAGCACTTCAAGCGATTCCTGATCAGTGACTGGCAAGGCGACCTGTACGGCAATGCCCACGACTTCACCCGCGGCACCATCTGGCTTTATCTGACGATGGCCAGTTTTCCCTGGGGCCTGATCGCCCTTGCCGGCTGGGCCATAACTCTCCGGCGTGGCGGCGGTGCAAGCACGCAGTGGCAACTCCAACGGCCGGGTCTTCCGAGCCTTCTTCTGGCCGCAACCCTCACGCCTGCAGTGTTTTTCACCTTTGCGGGCAACATCCTCTGGACCTATGTGTTGCCCGGCCTGCCATTCCTCGCCATGCTGACGGTCAGAGTATTCACTGGAATGGCTCACGGGAATGTCCGCAAAGGGGCCTTGGCCACTGCGCTGTTGATCCCGGTGCTGGGCACGGGCGCCGGCACCTGGTTCGCCCTTAACCCGGGAGAACTCAAAACCGAACGGGAACTGATAGCCCGCGTGGATGCTTTACCCGGTGTCGGCCCGGGCGACCTGTTCTACCTGGACGAAGCTCCCTTTTCGGCACGCTTCTACAGCCACGGCAAAATCAGAACCCTGACTCATGAGGCACTGCAACAACGACTGACCGGGGGCATTTCCCGGGCGCCACTGTTGCTTGCCGTCGACAACCGCGATCAGGCGATGATCAGGACATTGCAGGCGCGGTTCGAGGCTATTGACCGCAGCCAGCGCTATACCCTGTTCCGACTGCCACCTGACGCCTCCCGAACCGCCGGCTCAAAGAATTCAAAGAAAGCGCTGCAAAGCGGCTGAGATCTTTTACACTCTGATTCTGAACCTTTTTTCGAAACGGATTCTGTTCGATGCGCATATTGCTGGTAGAAGATGACCACCCTCTGGCCCGAACCATGTTGGAGATGTTGCGGGAAGACCAGGACACCGTGGACTGGCTTGATGACGGCCAGCAAGCACTCAACGCCCTGGCTGAGGAACACTTCGATCTGGCAATACTGGATCTGACCCTGCCACGGGTGGATGGTCTGGATATCGTCCGGCGCACCCGGCAGCAGGGCAACCAGACGCCGATAATCATCCTCACCGCCCGGGCTGAATTAACCGAGAAACTGCAGGGGCTGGATGCCGGGGCTGACGACTACCTCACCAAGCCCTTTGCCATGGCGGAGCTGAAAGCACGGATCCGGGCCGTGACCCGACGTGGACGGTCTGAAAGTTCACCCGCCGGTCTCAGCGTTGGCCGGCTGATGCTGAATCCGGAAACCGGTCACCTGACCATTGATGGCACCAGCGTCACCCTTCCCCGCAGTGAGTTCCAGATCCTGCACTACCTGATGCGCCATCCCGATCAGGTCGCCACCCGCCGCCGGCTGGAAGAACAGCTGTACGGCTGGGAGCATGGCGCCGAAAGCAACGCCCTGGAAGTTCATATCCATCACCTGCGGCGCCGGGTTGGCAAAGCGACCATCCGCACCGTGCGCGGGGTCGGCTACCTGCTCGATAGCCAGGCGGCGGGAGAGCCCGCATGTCCCTGACCCGCACCCTGACGCTGCTGATCACCACCACCGTACTGTTTATCGCACTGGTGGCTGCGGCGTGGAGTTATCTGGAAAGCGATCATGAACTGGAAGAACTGTTTGACGCCGAACTGGCGCAGAGTACCCGCATCGTCCAGGGTCTGGTTCAGCACCTCGCTGATACCCGATCCCTGGATCAGCTCTCATCGATTCTGGAAGAGACGCTCCGGTTGCCTGAAAACGGCATCCCGGAAGGCGAACTCGACACCGACAATGACGAAATCCTGCCGGGAGGCATCGGCCACAAGTACGAGAAAAAGATCGCCTTTGAAGTCTGGTCACAGCAGGGCAATCCGCTGCTTGATACCCTGAATGCCGATGACAGCCTGGGCCTGGACCCCGGTTACGCCTGGGTCGAGTCCACCGGCCATCGCTGGCGAACCTTCACCCTGCAGGATCCCGCCACCGGATTCTGGATCCGCACCGCGCAGCGCGAGGACATCCGTCAGGAGCTGAGCCAGGAATTGGCCCTTGGTAATGTCTTACCCCTGTTAGTGGCTTTGCCACTGATGGTGCTGGCCGCTATTTCTGCCATTCAGGTCAGTTTCCGCCCCCTGCGCCGGCTGGAAAAGCCGGTGCGCAACATGGCTCCCGAGCGCATTCACCCCCTGGATGACCGGCAAGCCCCCCGGGAAGTCGCCGGGCTGGTTCAGGCGGTCAATGGACTCCTGAAGCGGCTGAACCAGGCCCTGGAACGAGAACGCCGGTTTTCCGCCGATGCGGCCCATGAACTGCGCACACCGCTGACGGCCCTGCGGCTGAACCTTGAAAGGCAGGCCGAGCGACATCCGGGCGAATTCGGCGAGCTCACCGCCGCCGTTGACCGGATGGTACACCTGGTGGAACAGATGTTATTACTGAGCCGGGTCGATGCGGGCACAGACTTCACGTCTGAGGATCACAACCTCGCCGAAATTCTGGAGCAGAGTATCGCCGACGTGGCGCCACTGGCGTTGAAAAAACAGATCGAGCCGGAACTGGATAATGAATGCGTGCTGGCGATGGTGTCCTGCCACGGCGCACTGATCAACACGCTCATGCGCTCACTGCTGGCCAATGCGATCCAGTACAGCCCCGAGCACACCACCATTACAACTCGCCTCACGCCCTCAGGCGACGGCTATCACATCGCGGTTTGTGACCAGGGACCGGGCATTCCGCCGGAAGAACGGGAGCGGGCCCTGAGCCGGTTTGTCCGGCTGGATCAGCGGCTGGGGGGTGGCGCCGGACTGGGCCTTGCCATTGCCCGACGCATTGCGGAACTGCATGGCGGACAACTCACCCTGAGCGATCGGCCGGACGGCCAAAACGGTCTCTGCGTGAATATCTGGTTACCAGCCAGGTCTACCTTTGACGGGGCCGGCAACTGAGAGCGACCCTGCCCGGCGCCTGGCTTCTGCCTCAGTTATCGACGGTAAACGAGACTATCCGGGACAGGTGACTCACCGGCAGTCCGGTCTCACGGTGCCAGTAATTGAATGCCTCCTGCACCTGGCTCAGGCCTTTCTTGCTGGTTGGTGAGGCATCCAGGATACCGGCACGGGTCAGCGCCGTGACCACATCCCGGGACAGTATGAAGCCATCCCAGCCGACCCGGCGCAGGAAATACTGGGCGGTGTTGCCACCGAGGCGGGCGCCGTTGCGTTTGAGCCACAGCAGCAGACCGGCCTGATCGTCCTGCGGCCACTGGGCCAGGAAGTTGCCGAAGCTGCCATGGTCCCTTGCGGCGTCCATGATCATCCGGGCGTTCTCCGGCACGGTCCGGATTTTCTGCATGTTACGCACTATGCGCTCATCGGCGGCCAGTTCCTCCAGCACTTCCGGTGGCACCTGCTGCCAGTAGGCGGGCACAAAACCATGGAAGGCCGCCTCGAAATCCGGCCATTTGTTCTCGATAACCCGCCAGACAAAGCCCGCCTTGAACACGCACCGGGTCACTTCGGACAGGTAGCGATCATCTCCCGTGGCCTCCAGCACACCCGTCTCCGGCAGTTTTGGCAACAATCCCTGCATAGCCTCTTGCCCACCCTTGCGCATCAGTGCCCGGTCATGAAATTCGGAGAAGGCTGGAATCTTTACCGTGCTCATGGTTATCACACCTACCAGGAAAATGAAGATCAGGAACGAACCGGTACGAACACCGGGGCACCGTCGGCTTCGACGGTCACCAGGGTCTGGTTATACAAGCTCTCAAGGGCCGACGGTACCAGCATTTCCCGGGCCGGTCCCCAGCATGCCTCACCGGAGGGAAACATTAGCAGCAGGTGATCGCACCAGCGGGCTGCCAGGTTCAGGTCGTGCAGGCACATAAATACCGCCCGGCCCGCTTCCGCCTGTTCGCAGAGTAAGCGCATCACCGCCACCTGATGATGCAGGTCCAGGTGGTTACTCGGTTCGTCCAGCAGCCAGATATCGGGCGCCTGGGTCATCAGGGTGGCAATGGCCACGCGCTGGCGCTCACCGCCGGACAGGGTGCTGACCAGCCGGTCCCGAAGGTGCCCGACATCCAGTGCCTGCAACGCCCGCTCGGCAATCGCGATGTCCTCGCCGCTTTCCATCTGCCAGGAGGACAGCCAGGGGTGGCGGCCGATCAGGGCGGTTTCCAGCACGGTCGCCGGGAAACCATCCTGCCGATCCTGGAACACCAGGCCCAGCCGCTGTGATACGGCCTTTCGTTTCAATGACTCCAGAGCCCGGCCATCGAGCAGGACCCCACCACTACGGGGCGCTCGCAGTCCCGCCAGCGTATGCAGCAAGGTCGTCTTGCCCACGCCATTGGGACCGAGCACACCCCAGACCTGACCGGGCTTTACCTCCAGGTTCAGGGGCGATCCCGGGGCACGTCCGGGAATCTCGATAATGAGGTTGTCGGTGGTCAACGTGGTCATCATCGGCTCCGGTACAGCAGGTACAGGAAGGTGGGGACGCCAATCAGGGCGGTGATCACCCCCACCGGCAGTTGTTCCGGGGCAATCACCACTCTGGCCAAGGTATCCGCCAGCACCAACAATGCGCCGCCCGCCAGAGCACAGGCCGGCAATATCATCCGCTGGTCATTTCCCAGCGCCAGCCGGAGCATGTGCGGCACCACCAACCCGACAAAGCCGACCGCGCCGGCCATGGTCACGGCGGTGGCGGTCAGCAGGCTGGCCAGCAGATAGATCAGCCACTCCAGCGACCGGACCGACACCCCCAGGGCCGCCGCCTGCAAGGATCCCCGGGCCAGAACGTTGAGACTCCGGCCCAGCGGAAACACCAGCAGGCAGACAACAACCAGAACGGTTAATCCCGGCCAGGATTGGCCGGCGTGGGACAGATCCCCCATCAGCCAGTACAGCATCCCCGGCAACCGGCTGGCCGGTGACATGGCCAGGATCAGGGTAATCATCGCTCCCCAGCCGGCGGCCACCACCACACCGGTGAGCAATAACCGTGATGGCGTCCAGCTGCCGCTGCCGTGGGCCAGGCCGAACACCAGCAGGGTTGCCAGCATGGCGCCGGCAAACGCGGAGCCGGAAATGAGGAATCCGGCTGCTCCGGCCAGCATGGCCAGCAACGCTCCCACCGCTGCGCCACCGGAGAGGCCGAGCACGTACGGGTCCGCCAGCGGGTTACGGAGCAATACCTGCATCAGGGCACCGGCCATCGCGAGCAGGCCGCCGGTAGCAAAAGCGCTGAGCGTCCGTGGCAGCCTGAGATCAAGAATCAGCGTCCGGTGCAGTTCACTGCCTCCACCGGTCAGTACAGACAGGGTATCCCCCGGGCCAAGATCGGCGCTGCCAACGCTCACCGACACCAGCATGGCAGTCAGCGCCACCAGCGCCAGTATGGCCAGTGGCCGGAAAATGTCAGAGACGGGCACGTGCCTGCTCCAGAATGCCACACAATTCCCGGGCGCCTTCCAGCATGCGGAAGGTGGGGCGTTGCAGAAGCGAAGGGGACACAAGGAATAGATTATCGCGGGCCACGGCGGTAACGGATGGATAACTCTGCCAGCTTGCAAGCCAGTCGCGATCGGAGTCACCGCGCCCGGCGGTGACGATTACTTCCGGGTCGGCAGCCAACACCGTTTCCACGGAGATCCGGGGTACCAGCCTTGGCAGATCGGCAAACACATTGGTGCCGCCACACAGGGCGATGGCCTTGCTGATCAGCTCGTCGCCGTTGATCGTCATCAGCGGTTGGTCCCAGACCTGGTAGAACACCCGCACCGGAGCCGCATCCCGGTAGGTTGCCTGCAACGTGGAAATACCTTCCCGGAACTCCGCCGCTGCGCGCTCGGCAACCGGCGTATGGCCGGTCAGCCCGCCCAGGGTTTCCACGGCTCGGGCGATGTCTTCAAACTCCCTGGGAGCGAGCCAGAACACCGGTACACCCAGATCCGCGAGGCGATCCAGCTGGGCCCGGGAATTTCCGTCGGTCCAGGCCACCACCAGATCCGGCGACAGGCCGACGATGGCTTCGAGATCAAGGCGATTGCTGTCGCCCACCTGCGGCAGCTCAGCCGCCTGCGGCGGATAATCGCTCCAGGCGCTGACGGCGACCACCGAGTCGCCGGCGCCGGCGGAGAACAGCAGTTCTGTTGCGCCGGGGGACAGTGAAACAACCCGGGCAGCGGGTTCCCGTAAGCAAATATCACGTTCGAGGGCATCTCGGGCGCACAGGACTTCTGCCATCACCGGGAGTGGTGCAATAAGCATAAAAGTCAGCGCTATCAACCCCCGCAATGACATTTACGGTTTCCCTCTCACAGGTTACAGCTGAAAATCATAGCGGAGTGATGCCATGAATGAACGTCCCGGTGCAACGTAGTGTGTATCCCCAATGTATTCCCGCAGCCGTCTTTGCTTGTCCAAGACGTTGTTGACGGCCAGATTGAGGTGGAACTGTTCCGCCAACGTGGTACCTGCACGCAGATTCCAAGTACCAAAGCCCGGAATTCGGGTTACACCATCACGGTCATACTTGTGATTCTCGGCCTGAAACGATGTACCCACGTAGAACCGTTCAAAGTCTTTCTCAACATCCAGTCTGACAGTCTGTTCCGCACGATAAAGCAGAGGCTCACCTGTTTTCTTATCTTCAAAGTCACCAACACTTAGAGCAGCCTTTACGGACCATCCGTCCTGGCTCCAACCTGATTCCAGCTCCGCACCCCGCAACTCAGCCTCATCCGTGTTCAGACTGGGATCCGGGTAAAACGACACAATCAGGTTATCAACTTCGCTCTGGTAAACCGCCAATCGCCAGAACCAGTTCGCTTCCTGCTTTTCCAGAGCCAACTCATAGCTCTTGGCTTCTTCCGGTTCAAGGTCTGGATTAGCTCCCCCCCAAGGGGAATAAAGGTCATTAAACGTTGGAGCTCTGAACGACGTACCGGCACTCGCGCTTAGTCTGTAACCGTTGCCAAAACGGTAACCCACTGCAGCCCCCCAGGTCTCATGGGAACCGAACGCCTTATTGTCATCGGTACGGGCACTCAGGTGAACCTCAGTAGGGCCAAAGTTAAACAAGGCCTGACCAAAAAACGCATCGTTGCGACGACTGCTTTCTGGATAGTCGTTAGTCGAAGAACCCGTAATTTGATCAGTCATGGTCTCAGCACCCAGAACAAATTCATGGACGCCGGCAACAAACCAGTTTTCAAGTCGGGAAGTGCGTGTGTTCGTATTAAGATCATCCTCTCCCCATTCCGACTTGTAGGTTTGCTCATCTCTGGCGTCCGAGAATTGCCAGGATGTCCGCCAATACTCATTGATCGGAATCTCAAAACCTACACCAGCCGTCTGGAACACATAATCCTTGTTGCCACCCTCATATTCGAGGTTACCTTCCGAACCAAGGTAGGTCAGATTCAGGCTCACTCCGTTTGAAAATTCGCGGCTCGCATTGAACGTTCCCGCAGTGTTATCAAACCCTTTATCTTCTCCCTGTTCAATCACAGGTGGACCGTCGGTGCGAAACCGGCTGATAGCAAGGTTCAGTGAGCTATTATCTTCAACTGCCGATAACCCAATGCCATATTTCTGGGTATCAAGGTTTCCTGCCCCTGACTCCAGCCATCCTGTCCTGCCTTTCTCCTGGGGTGTTGTGAACACATGCACT
>JAAZVL010000027.1 GCA_018623515.1 Marinobacter sp. | reverse complement strand
GCCGTCGGTCTGGGCAACGTCTGGAAATTCCCCTACGTCACCGGTGAGAACGGCGGTGGTGCCTTTGTTCTGGTGTACCTGTTGTGTATTGCCATCATCGGTATCCCCATCATGATGGCCGAGGTGTTCATCGGCCGGAACGGCCGCCACAACCCGATCACCAGCTTCCGGCTGGTGGCGGAGCGTAACCTGGCCTCTCCGGTCTGGCGGATTTCGGCGATTGTCGGCATGCTTGCCGCCTTTATCATCCTCTCGTTTTATTCAGTGATCGGGGGTTGGGCCGCTTCCTACATTGGCCATGCGGCCGCCGGTGACTTTACCGGTGGTACCGCCGAGTCCATCGGGGACCTGTTCGGCGGCCTGCTCGGCAGCCCGGTGCAGCTGCTGATCTGGCACACCGTATTCATGGCATTGGTGGTGCTGGTGGTTTCCCGGGGTCTGAAGGGTGGTCTGGAACGCGCGGCGACCATCCTGATGCCAGCCCTGTTCATCCTGCTGCTGGTAGCGGTGGGCTATGCCACCACCACCGGTCACTTCGGTGAGGCGGTCAGCTTCCTGTTCAGTCCGAACTTCGGTGCCCTTACCGTCAGTGGTGTGCTGGTTGCCCTGGGCCATGCCTTCTTCACCCTGAGCCTGGGTATGGCGATCATGATGGCCTACGGCTCCTATCTGGGCCGGGATGTATCCATCGGCCGAACCGCCATCAGCGTCGCGATCATGGATACCGGCGTGGCCCTGCTGGCGGGTCTGGCCATTTTCCCGGTGGTTTTCGCCAATGGCCTCGAAGCCGGTGCTGGCCCCGGCCTGATCTTCCAGACCTTGCCGCTGGCTTTCGGCAACATGCCCTTTGGCAGCCTGTTCGGCGCCCTGTTCTTCGTGCTGCTGTTGTTCGCCGCCTGGACCTCCGGCATTTCCCTGCTGGAACCGGTGGTTGAGTGGGTTGAGGAAAAGACCAGCCTGGCCCGAACCGGAAGCGCGGTGCTGGTAGGAGTGCTGTGCTGGGCGCTGGGTATTGCCTCCATCCTGTCCCTGAACGTCTGGTCCGATATAACCCCGCTGGGCATGTTCGACCGGTTCGAGGGCAAGACTATCTTTGATCTGCTGGACTACGTCACCGCCAACATCATGTTGCCGCTTTCCGGCCTGTTGACGGCCCTGTTCGTCGGCTGGTTCGTGGCCCGGGAGTCGCTCAAGTCCGATCTGGCCCTGACCGGTGGCGCTTTCAGCCTATGGTACAACCTGATCCGGTTTGCGACCCCGATTGCTGTGGTGATCGTGTTCATCTACAACCTGATGGCGTGATCCATCTCCCGGTGGCGGTCCGTTGGCCGGCCGGGAACCGGACACAAAAAAGCCCGGCGAAGGATATCCGCCGGGCTTTTTTGGTTTGTCGTCGTGAGTCTTTTTATTCGCTTATCGCCCTGAGGGCATCAAGGTGTGGGCGTACCGCTTCGACATCGGCCGGAGGCGCATTGCTGGCACTTTCCATGGCGCCCATGGCGCTCTCCATCATCGCCCGCATCTGGGCTTTCTGTTCCGCCGTCATTTGTGGATTGTTATCAATCTCCGCCATGGCTGCAGCCATTTCCTGTCGGGCACCAGGGCTCTGTTGTTCCATTTCGATGGCCATCCAGGCCTGATACACCCGGTCGCCGGTGACAGCCCATTCCTCGATGTTGTCGAAACCATGGCTACGAACCAGTTCGTCCAGGCGGTTGTAGGCCTCATGGCCTTTGAGTTGGTCCAGTGAATCGGAAAAAAGGCGGGAGAAATCAGGCATGGCGCCATCATCTTCCGCATTCATCTGATCATCGAGTTCCTCGAATTCCGGTTCCAGTTTCTGTGCGGCTTCCAGGCTTTCGATAAACGAAGAAATCTTCTGATCAGACAAGCCTTGAGCGTGACTGCCGGCGGAGAACAGTCCGAGCAGGGCCAACACGGTTACGATCAGGGTAATACGAAAGTAAATCGGTGATTGACTGGGCATAAGCATCTCTCCTTGAGTGAGGGCCTCCGGCTCCCTTTTCCGGAGGCCCTTCGAGGTTAGCGCTTACACGGGTTGGCTGGCAACTTTCCGGTTTTTGTCAGTTTCAGAAGAACAGGTCCGGCAGCCAGGTGGCAATCTCGGGGAAGATCATGATCAGGATGATGCCGATGATCTCCACAATGACGAACGGGATGATCGACTTGTAGATGTCCTTCATGGTGATCGACGGCGGCACGATGCCCTTCAGATAGAACAGGTTGAAGCCGAAGGGCGGCGTCATGTAGCCGATTTCCATGTTGATCACGAACAGGATGCCGAACCAGATCGGATCGAACCCCAGGGATTCCACGATCGGCATGAACACCGGCAGGGTGATCAGCATGATGCCCACCGGATCCAGCACCATGGCCAGCAGGAACACGATCACCATCATGGCGATGATGATGCCCCAGGGACCACCGGGGACCATGTTCATCAGGCCTTCGATCAGTTCCTGGGCGCCCATGCTCTGGTAGGCGGCGCTGAACGCGTGGGCAGCGAACAGGATCCACATGATCATACCGGTGAGCTTGAAGGTGCGGATCGCGGCTTCCTGGAGGATGCGCCACTTGAACTGTTTGTAGACGGCGGCGGAGATCAGTGCGCCGAGAACGCCCATGGCGGCGGCTTCGGTCGGGGTGGTGATACCGCCGATAATGGAACCCAGCACCATGACCACCACACCAATCGGCAGCAGCACCGCGCGCAGGGCCCGCAATTTCTCGGGCCAGGTGCCCCGTTCCTCTTTCGGCAGAGCGGGCGCCAGTTCCGGCTGGAGGTGGCAGCGGACGATGATGTAGATGGCGGTCAGGACCATCAGCAGGATGCCGGGCATGATACCGGCGGCGAACATCTGGCCCACTGAGACGCCGGTGATCAGGGCATAGAGGATCATCAGGATGCTGGGCGGAATCAGGATGCCCCAGCCACCGCCGGTATTGATCACGCCCAGGGCCATGTTCTTGTCGTAACCGCGCTCGAGCATGGACGGCAGGGCAATGGTGCCCATGGCGACCACCGCAGCACCGCTGATGCCCACCATGGCGGCAAACACCGCACAGATCCCCAGGGTGCCCAGGGCCAGACCGCCTCTGAGGCCACCACACCAGAGGTGCATCATCCGGTACAGATCCCGGGCCACGCCGGTACGCTCCAGAATCATGGCCATGAAAACAAACAGCGGTATGGCCACCAGTGTGAAGCTGCCCATGGTGCCCCAGATCTGTGAGGCCACCATGTAGAAGGAGTCAAAGCCCCAGGTGAAATAGAGGAACACCACGGACACGCCGCCCAGTACGAAGGCCAGCGGCAGGCCCAGCAGCAGGAAAAACAGCAGGGCGCCGAAGAACAGCAGGGTCAGGACTTCAATACTCACAGCTGCTCTCCTTCAGAATCAGTGTCTTCGGAGGTGTAGTAATCCAGATTGAAAGCCACTGCGATATCCTCGAGCAGCTTGACCAGGCCCTGCAGGACCAGCAGTGCGGTACCGACCGGAATCGCGAGCTTGACCGGCCAGATGGGCGGATTCCAGGCGGAGTAGGAGGTCTCCCAGCTGGACATGGACTCCGAGGCCATCTCGATGCCGAACCAGAGCAGCGCGAGTGTGAAAATGAAGAATACCGTGGAGGTGACGATGTCCAGCATCGCCCGCTTGCGCGGAGCCAGGTGGGAATGAAGCAAGTCGACGTTCACGTGACCGCGATGGGCCATGATGTAGCCGCCGGACATCACCGCATAGATACCGAACAGCATCTGGGTCAGTTCGTTGGTCCAGACCGTCGGTGAGTTGAACAGGTAGCGGAAGCCCACTTCCAGCAAAAGGAACGCAAACATGGCGAATACGAGCAGGGCTATCCAGCGCCCGACGACATCATTGAGACGGGTAACCCCTCTCATGAATGCGGCAATCATCACACCCATGGTTCTCTCCAGGAGGACGTTGGTTGTAGTCAGGGACAAAAAGGCCGGAGTGCTGGACTCCGGCCCGGGTTATGCGGTTACAGCCGCAATCAGAGGTAGCCGAGGTCGCTCAGGTAGCTCTTGAGCATGTCGAGCGCCTTCTGGGCATTCTCGCTGCGCTTGCCTTCCTCGTCCCACATCTTCTGGGCAGTGGCAACCAGCTTGTCCTGTACCTCATCCGGCAGCACGTTGACCTGCACACCCTGTTCGGCGATGGCCTTGGCCAGAGTGATGCGTTCCTTGTACTGGTACTCGTTGGTGCGGACCCAGAACTGCTCGTTCAAGGCATCCTTGACGATTTTCTGCATGTCTTCCGGCAGCTTGTCCAGGGCCTTCTGGCTGACAATGATCACGTCGGTACCGGCGATGTTCAGGGCCGGCTGCACGTGGTACTTGGCGACCTCGTACAGACCCATGCTGTAGGCACCCTGGGAGGCACCCCAGTGAGCGCCGTCGACGATGCCGGAATCCAGGGCGGAGTAAAGCTCACCACCGGGAATGTAGGAGGCGGCGGCACCCGCTTCGGTCAGGAAGTTCTGCAGCGCGCCGGAGGAGCGGATCTTCAGGCTGGTGAAGTCTTCCCAGGTCTCGATGGGATTCTTGACCACCATTTCGGTCGGGTAAACCTTGTCGGTGGCCCAGTAAACGCCGTGCTCGGCGGCTTCATCACGCAGCATCTGCTCGAAGCCCATGTTCTGATGGAAATAAGCCGCTTCCCAGACGTTGCGGAAAGCAAAGGGCAGGCCGGAGGCAATGCCGGCCAGGGACACCTTGTCCTGGGCATAGGACGGCGAGATGGTGCCCATTTCCAGGATACCGCGGCTGACCGCGTTGAAGGTTTCCTTGGCCTTGAACAGGGCGCCGGCCTCATAGAGTTGCAGCTTCAGGCGACCATCGGTGCGCTCTTCCAGAACCCGCTTGATGCGGCCGAGACTGTCGGTGTAGGAGCTGCTGGAGCCGGGCCAGTGGGACTGGACTTTCCAGGTGAAGGTGTCCTGGGCCGCTGCCGGTGTGGCAGCAAGGGCGGCAGAAACGCCAAGGGTAAGGGCGGACGCGTAAACGGTCAGCTTCTTGCGTGCTTGTGTTATGAGGTTCATGGCTGTGCCTCTTTCGTTGTTGTATTGGCCTTGCTTGCAGTTTCACTCTGCAGAACTATCAACTGCAGGGTGAATTTATGTTCTCTGAATCTATCACAACATCCGGCTTTTGCAATAGGATGTTTTTACCTCAAACAACAACGTAATGTTCCGGAAGGATAGCCCAATGATCGACATGCATCAGGCCGAGGCCGTGGTCCATCTCACCATCAACCGCCCGGCGAAGAAAAACGCGCTGACCCGGGAAATGTACGGGCTGCTGAGTCGGCATATTCGCGAAGCGGCGGATGACAAGGCAGTCAACGCGATCGTCATCTCCGGACACGGGGATGTGTTCACTGCCGGCAATGACCTGGACGATTTTCGCGCCCGGGCCACGGACCCGAATCCGCAGCCCTCCGCCGGGCTGACCTTTATCGAAGCCCTGATGGAGTGCGACACGCCGGTCATTGCCGCGGTGGAGGGGATTGCCATTGGTATCGGCACCACCCTGCTGCTCCATTGCGACTCCGTGATTGCGGGGAGATCTGCAACCTTCAAGACCGCCTTCGTCGATCTTGGCCTGGTGCCGGAAGCCGCTTCGACCGTCACCATGCCCTTGCACCTCGGTGCCCGTCGCACGGCGGAGCTGCTGTTATTCGGGGAGGTCATGGATGGGATCGAGGCCCGGGACTGTGGCCTGGTCAGCCAGGTGGTGGATGATGGTACCGCTGTGGTGGCGGCGCTGGAACTGGCCCAGCGGTTGGCGGGCAAGCCCCGGGAAGCGCTCCGGGCCAGCAAGCGCTTGATCCGGGCGCCCTGGCGAGAACAGATCAGGGAAGCGCTGGAGCGCGAGCGCGCGGTATTTTCCGAGCGGCTGCGCTCCGACGATTGCCGCAACGCCCTCGCGAGGATGCAGCGCCGCTAGCGGTTCCAGTAAGGCGCCCGGAGTTCCCGTTTCAGCACCTTGCCGATGGTGGAGCGGGGCAGCTCCTCCCGGAATTCTACCGCCGCCAGCCGCTGGGTCTTGCCAAGCCGCTGGTTGGCCCACTCCATCAGCTCGGTTTCCGTCTCTCGGCGATCCGCCCTCTTCACCACCAGCGCCAGTGGCGTCTCGCCCCAATGCTCGCTCGGGATACCGATGACAGCCACGTCGGCCACGGCCGGATGCTCCAGCAGGGTTTTTTCAAGATCCACCGCATAGATGTTGAACCCTCCGGAGATGATCATGTCCTTGCGGCGATCGAGGATGTAGACAAACCCGTCTTCATCGATCCGGCCCATATCGCCACTGCGATAGAACACCAGGCCCTCCGGGCTGGTCCAGAGCATCTCCCGGGTCTGTTCCGGACGGTTGAGGTAGCCGCGCATCATGGAGATGGCCCGGCCGACAATTTCCCCGATTTCGCCCCGGGGCAGCTCCCGTCCCTCGTCGTCGATCACCCGCACCTCGGCCCCCTCGGTGGGCAGGCCCACGGAAGCCCATTTGCCGGGGTGGGCGGCACAATCCAGGCTGGTGGAGATGCCGCCCTCGGTCAGGCCGTACACCTCCCGGATATTGCCCGGCCACCGCTGCATGGCTTCGGCGATCACATCCGCCCGCAGGGGCGCACTGGTGCACAACTTGAGCTTGAAACTGGACAGGTCGAAGCGGTCGAAATCCGGAACTGCCAGGATGCGCTGGTACTGCACCGGTACCAGCATGGCGTGGGTCACCCGGTACTGCTCGGCCAGTTCCAGGAACCGGTGGGCATCGAATTTTGCCATCAGTACCAGGGTGCCGCCGTGGAACAGGGTCGGTAACACGGAGACCAGGGTGGTGTTGGAGTAAAGGGGTGTCGACACGAGGTTGATGGCATCACCGTCGAGGCCAAACCGGCTCATCCTCACCATCTGGCGCTGGCGGAACCGATAGTCGTGAAGGATGCCTTTGGGCGTGCCGGTAGTGCCCGAGCTGTAAATGATGTTGAACGCATCGTCCAGGGTTACCGATGCCGGGGCCGCTTGATCCGACACATCTCCCAGCCATTGATCGAGTGTCTGACCATACTCCCCGGTATCCAGGCCAACCACATTCTCCGCCGGCAACTCCAGGGACTCGCGGATCCCGGTCCAGAGCGCCTGGTTTTTGCCGGATACAAACAGGAACCGCGCGGCGCAATCCCGGATCATCAGGGACAGGGCCTCGCCGCTGGCCATACCCGAAAGCGGCACCATGCAGCCGCCTGCCGCGAGAGTGCCGAGATAGAGGGCGACGTACTCCCGGGTATTTTCCGATAGGCCCGCCACGCAATCGCCTGTGTCGAGACCGGCCTGCCTCAGCCGGTTGGCGATCCGGTTTACCTGTCTGAGCAGCTCCGCCCAGGTAACAACGCCCCGTTCATCGATCAGGGCTGGCTTGTTTCTCTTGCTGTCTCGGAAACCCTGAATCCTGTAGCCGATGGCTTCCATGGTTTCACCGGCCGTGACCGGGGCGTAGACCGGCATGTCATTAGTTGTATTTTTCATTTTCCTGTCTTCCGGCGTTGTTGTGTTTTACTAGATGAAATTTCCTTTCGAATATATTGACTCAAAACCGGAAGGCGTGACAAATTATCGAAACGATAAGAACGCGATCACAACAACAAATGCGGAAAACGAGGAGCGATTCCATGGCGCGATTTGACCAGCGCATAGCCATCGTCACCGGTGCCGGTAGCGGTATTGGCCGCGCCACCGCGGTTCGTCTGGCCCGGGAGGGCGCGTCGGTGGTGATGGTCGATGTGTCCGAGGCCGGATTGCTTGAGACCGAGAGCGCCATGCCGGAGGACGCCCGCTACCTTCGCCGCCTGGTGGACGTGTCCGATGAAAGCCAGGTCAAGGACCTGGTGGCTGAAATCATGGGCATCTTTGGCCGGATTGATCTGCTCTGCAACATCGCCGGCATTGCCAGCACTTCCGGCGGTCACCCACCGGTGACCGGCAACGAGCGCGAGGAGTGGGACCAGGTGCTGGCGGTCAACCTCATCGGCACCATGCTGTTCATCAAGCACGTGGCGCCGCACATGCAGGCCCGCAAGCTCGGCGCCATCGTAAACACCGCCTCGGTCGCCGGCATTCGCTCCGGTGCCGGTGGCAATGCCTACAGCGCCTCCAAGGCCGGGATGATCAACCTGACCATGACCGCCGCCTGTGACCTGGGCGGGGACAACGTCCGGGTCAATGCCGTCTGTCCCGGTCTGGTGGAAACCGGAATGACCCGCGCCGTCTTCGATTACGCCCGTGCCCACGAGAAAGCCCACAAGCTGGGTTCCCGATGCGAGCTTCGCCGTTATGGTAATCCTGAGGAGATTGCCGCCGCCATCCTGTTCCTCGCCAGCGACGACGCCAGCTACATAACCGGCCAGGCCCTGGCGGTGGATGGCGGCAATACAGCCTCCCTTAACCTGCCAGGAATGAAAGTTTGATGAGTGAGGAAAACCTGCACATTACCGGAGGCAAGGACCTGCCGGGTTTCCACAACCTGCTGGGCTACCGCCAGGTGTCCTGGGAAGAGAACGAAGCCGTCATCGAGCTGGCGCTTGAGCCCCGGCACCTGAACCTGGGCGGCGTGATCCACGGCGGCGTGCTGACCTCCCTGCTGGATATCGTCCTGGCCCAGGCCGGCACCTATTGCCCTTATCCCGGCCGCATGCGCAAGGCGATCACGCTCTCGCTGACTACCACGTTTACCGGCCAGTGCTCCGAGGGTGTGATCCGGGTAACCGGCCGTAAAAGGGCTGGCGGAACCCGCATTTTCAACAGTACCGGCGAGGTGCATGACGATAAGGGCAACCTGCTCGCTATCGGCGAAGGCACCTTCCGGATCCGTTCCGGGAGTGACAAGCCCGAGGGCGTTCCGATCTGATCCAGCACCGTTCAAAAATGATGACTGCTGAATCCAAAGGTGGTCAGGACACAATCAACCAGAGGAAACGGACATGTTCGAGCTGTCTGATAAGGCAAAAAAACTGCAGGCCGAATTAACCGGGTTCATGGATGCCTACATCTATCCGAACGAAGAGAAGCACCACCATCAGGTGGAAGAGGCCGAGGATCGCTGGGCGCCGGTTCCCATCGTCGAAGAACTCAAGCAAAAGGCGAAAGCCGCCGGCCTGTGGAACCTGTTCCTGCCGGACAGCGAGTTTGGCGCCGGCCTGACCAACTTTGAATACGCCCACCTGTGCGAAATCATGGGGCGCTCGGAGATGGCTCCGGAAGTGTTCAACTGCTCGGCGCCGGACACCGGCAACATGGAAACCATTGCCCGGTACGGCAACAAGGAGCAGCAGGACCAGTGGCTGAAACCGCTGCTGGCCGGCGAAATCCGCTCCTGTTTTTCCATGACCGAGCCGGATGTGGCCTCCTCCGATGCCACCAACATCGCCTGTGAAATCCGTCGCGAGGGTGACGAGTACGTGATCAACGGCCGCAAGTGGTGGTCCTCGGGGGCTATGACCCGCACGTCGAAGATCGCCATCGTCATGGGCAAGACCGATCCGAATGCCGAGAAGCACAAGCAGCAGTCCATGATCCTGGTACCGCTGGATGCCCCGGGGGTGAAGATGATCCGCCCGCTGCACGTGTTCGGGTACGACCACGCGCCCCACGGCCATGCCGAGATCCAATACGAGAATGTCCGGGTGCCGGCCAGCAACATGTTGCTGGGCGAGGGCCGCGGATTCGAGATAGCCCAGGGCCGCCTGGGGCCGGGCCGGATTCACCATTGCATGCGCACCATTGGCATCGCCGAGCGCGCACTGGAAGCCATGTGCAAACGCGCCAACGCCCGCGAAGCCTTCGGCCGCAAGCTGTCCGACTTCGATTCTGTCCGCAAGGACATTGCCCGCAGCCGGCTGGAAATCGAGCAGGCGCGCCTGCTCACTTTGAAGGCCGCCCACATGATGGACACCGTCGGCAACAAGGTAGCGCGCCAGGAAATCGCCATGATCAAGGTGGTGGCTCCGAGCATGGCGCTGAAGGTCATCGACCGGGCCATCCAGGTCCACGGCGGTGCCGGCGTCAGCCAGGATACCTTCCTGGCCTCTGCCTGGGCCAAAGTCCGCACCCTGCGCCTGGCTGACGGCCCGGATGAGGTGCACCTGGATTCCGTTGCCAAGATGGAACTTCGCCAATACCGCTAAAACCGGAAGATCAAGCTATGACTAATCCGCTATTTGACATGACCGGCAAGGTTGCCGTCATCACCGGCTCCACCAAGGGCATCGGCCGCTCCATCGCCGAGGAAATGGCCAGATGTGGCGCCAAAGTCGTCATCTCCAGCCGCAAGGCCGACGCCTGCGAACAGGTGGCCGGCGAATTGAGGGACCAAGGTTTCCAGGCCATGGCCGTTCCCTGCCACGTCGGCAAGAAAGAAGACCTGCAGAACCTGGTGGACAAGACCAACGAAGCCTGGGGCAGCATCGACGTGCTGGTGTGCAACGCCGCCACCAACCCGGTCTATGGCCCCACGTCTGAAATGACCGACGACGCCTGGGACAAGATCATGGACACCAACGTCAAAGGCACCTTCTGGCTCACCAACATGGTGCTGCCGCAGATGGCCGAAAAAGGCGAGGGCGCCGTGGTGCTTCTTTCCAGCATCGCCGGCCTGCGTGGTAACACCGTGATCGGCACCTACGGCGTCTCCAAAGCCGCCGAGGCTGCCCTGGCGCGAAACCTTGCCGTGGAATGGGGCCCCAAGGGCATCCGAGTCAACGCCATCGCCCCGGGCCTGATCAAGACCGACTTCGCCAAGGCCCTCTGGGAAGACCCCGTCCGCGTCAAACGCGCCGAGGACAAAACCCCGCTCCGCCGCATCGGTGACCCGGTCGATATCGCCGGCCTGGCCGTGTTCCTGTCGACGAAAGCGAGTGCGTATATCACCGGCCAGGTCATCGTAGCGGACGGCGGCGAAACAGTCTGCTAACAGAGGAAAACAAACCCCAAGATTCGCCGAGGTTGGTAGGTGGGGGCTTCTCCCGGAGCGGGGAAATTGTCTGAGCGCAGCGAGTTGTTTTTCCCGCTCCGGGAGAAGCCCCCACCTGCCGGCCGCCGCCCGCAAAGTGGCTGATACAAAAGAACGAAGGCTAGAACAAAACCATGACTATGACCCCAGAGCTGGTAGACGTCCTCCCGGCCCACAAATTCGACGAAACCAGCCTCCTGACCTGGCTCCAGGAAGCCCTGCCGGATTTCGGCAACCGCCTGGAGATCAAACAGTTCCAGGGCGGCCAGTCCAACCCGACGTTCCTGCTCGATACCGACAGCGGCCGCTACGTCCTGCGCAAGAAACCGCCCGGAAAAACCCTGCCGTCCGCCCACATGGTCGAACGGGAGTACCGCGTCATGAAGGCCCTTTCCGAGCACACCGACGTCCCGGTACCCAACGTGCGGGTACTGTGCGAAGACAGCGACGTCATCGGCACACCGTTCTACGTCATGGACTTCCTGGAAGGCCGGATCATCAGCCATTCGGCGCTACGGGCACTGGATCGAAAAGACCGTTTGCCCGCGCATCACTCCGCGATCGACACCCTGGCGAAGCTCCACTCCGTGGACGTGAATGCCATCGGCCTGTCTGATTACGGCCGCCCCGAGGGTTATGTCGCCCGCCAGGTGGCCCGCTGGAGTAAACAGTATCTGGCGTCAAAAACCGACGACCTGCCCGCCATGGACAGACTCATGACCTGGCTGCCCGAGAACCTGCCCGCGAAGGATGAAACCGCCATTGCCCACGGTGACTACCGCTTTGGCAACCTGATGCTCGCGCCAGACAAGCCGGAAGTGATCGCCATCCTCGACTGGGAACTGTCCACCCTGGGACACCCGCTGGCGGACCTGGCCTATTACTGCCTTCCTTATTACCTGCCCTCGGACATGGAAGGCATGCGGGGAGTGCAGGGTGAGGATCTGGAAGCGCTGGGCATTCCCGACGAGCAGGAAACCATTGCCCGCTACTGCGTCAGGACCGGCCGCGACGGCATCGACGACTGGCACGTGTACCTGGCGTTTTCTTTGTTCCGCCTGGCGGCCATCCTGCAGGGAGTCTACAAGCGAGCCCTGGATGGCAACGCTGCCAACGCCAATGCCCTGCAAGTCGGCAAACGTGCCAGTTTACTGGCAGACATCGGCTGGAAGATTGCCAGCGATGGCCCCCGCAAGGGACACAAGTGAGGAAACCCTATGAACGGCCCGATTTGTGAACGCATTCTGATCACCAATGACGACAGCATCAACGCGCCGGGGCTCGCGATCCTGGAAAACATCGCCCGACGACTGGCGGAAGAGGTCTGGGTGGTCGCACCGGAGCATGACCGCAGTGGCGCCGGCCAGAGCATTTCCATTCACAGCCCGCTCCGGGTTTATGAAACCGGCGCCAAGCGCTATGCCGTCTCCGGCACGCCGGCGGACTGTGTGCTCTATTCCCTGGCCGAGTGGTTCGGGGAAACGCCGCCGGATCTGGTGCTCTCCGGCGTCAATTGCGGTGCCAACATCAGCGATTCGGTGCAGTACTCCGGTACCGTGGGCGCGGTGCTCAGTGCCCTGCACATGAATATTCCGGCCATCGCCCTGAGCCAGGCATTCCTGACCCGGGATGGCATCCGCTGGTCGCCGGTGGAAACCCACGGTGAGCTTCTGATCCGAAAGCTGTTCCAGCCCGGCGAGGCCCGTGCCTGGAACGTGAATTTCCCGGCCTGCGATGCCGGCGAGGTCACCACGGCACGCTGGTGCCGGCAGTCTACCGGCTCCATACAGCGCCCGAGGCTGCTGGCCGGGCGTGACGCCCGTAGCCTGCCTTACTGGTGGCTGGGCTTTGAACGCAGCTCCCGCCACATTGTCGCGCCGGATGCCGATGTCACCGTGCTCCGGGATAAAGCCGTGGCCATCACACCCTTACGACACGAAGACCCCCTGCCAGGGGGCACCGACACCTTTGATTTGTCCGCCGAAGCGGCTGACTGATTCACCCTGGGGAGAATAACAACCATGTTTGAACGTCATTACAAGGTCTGGCCCAAGGAACTACCCAAAACCATGACCCTGCCGAAGACCAGCGTCTATACCAACCTGGAGATTTCGGCCCGGCGCTACCCTGACCATACCGCCATCATTTTCTACGATGCGCCCATCACCTACCGGCGCCTGAATGAAGAAGTAGAGGCTATGGCGGGCTACCTGCAGGCTCAGGGCGTCAGCAAGGGTGACCGGGTGTTGCTCTATATGCAGAACTCCCCGCAGTACGTGATTTCCTACTATGCCATCCTGCGTGCTGACGCTGTGGTCATCCCGGTTAACCCCATGAACCGGGCCGCGGAACTGGAGCACTTCATTGCCGATACCAGCGCCAGGGTGTGCCTCGCCGGGCAGGAGCTCGCCGGTTTCATCGTGCCAATGATCGGTGAGACCAACCTGGAACAGGTGGTGGTTGCTTCCTATAACACCTACATCGATCCGGAGACCGACCTGGATCTGCCTGCCGAGGTGTCGGCTTCGGCATGGTCCAAAAACGTCCCGGGAGTGGTTACCTGGGAAGCGGCGATGGCAGCGGGTCATACCCCGGCTCCGCATACCGCAACGCCCGAGGACCTGGCGGTGATTCCCTACAGTTCCGGCACCACCGGTGCCCCCAAGGGCTGCATGCACACCCACCGCTCAGTGATGGCAACGGCGGTACACCGGGTGTTCTGGAACCTGACCACTGCGGACAGTGTCCAGCTGGCGACCCTGCCCTTCTTCCATGTCACCGGCATGACCGGCTCGATGAACGGCCCGATTTTCACCGGCTCGACCTCGGTGATCATGACCCGCTGGGAGCGCACCACGGCGGCACGGCTGATCGAACGGTACAAGGTAACCGGCTGGACCAACATCGTCACTATGGCGGTGGACTTCCTGTCTAATCCGGATATCGGCAAGTACGATCTCAGCAGCCTCAACATGATCGGCGGCGGTGGTGCCGCCATGCCTGTTGCCGTGGCCGAAAAGCTCAAGCGAATGACCGGACTGGACTATATCGAGGGCTATGGCCTGTCGGAAACCATGGCTGCGACTCACATCAATCCTACTGCGCATCCCAAACCCCAGTGCCTGGGTATCCCGGTATTCGACGTGGACAGCCGCATCATCGACGTGGACACCCTGGAGGAGAAAGGCCCGGGCGAGACCGGGGAAATCGTCTCCAGTGGCCCACAGGTCACGATCGGGTACTGGAACCGGCCGGCAGAAACCGAGGCGGCGTTTGTGGAGATCGAAGGCAAGCGGTTCTTCCGCACCGGCGATCTGGGCTACTACGACGAGGACGGCTATTTCTTCATGGTTGACCGGGTCAAGCGCATGATCAACGCCTCCGGCTTCAAGGTCTGGCCCTCCGAGGTGGAGGGGCTGATGTACCGTCACCCAGCCATCCATGAGGTGTGCATCATATCCGCTCCGGATCCCAAACGCGGCGAGACCGTCAAGGCCTGCATCGTGCTGACCCCGGAAGCCGAGGGCAAGACCAGCGCCGAAGACATTACTGCCTGGTGCAAGGAGCAGATGGCGGCCTACAAGGTGCCGACCATCGTGGAGTTCGTCGATGAATTGCCGAAATCACCGACCGGAAAGCTTATGTGGCGGGCCCTGCAGGAAGAAGAGTGGAAAAAAGGATCAAAATAAATGCCTAATCCGTAATCCATGGATCGCAGAGCGAAACGTGATTTTAAAATATTGACATATGGGACGATCAGTGTAATTGTTCCATGCAAGAGGGCAGGGTCATCCGGCGCTGCCCTCTGAAGCCTCAAAACGCCCGATAACAACAAACACCGGAGGGGCAGACTTGAACCTTTTCTTCCAGCAAATCATCAACGGGTTAACCCTGGGGAGCATCTACGGTCTCGTAGCCCTCGGCTTGACCCTCGTCTACGGAATTCTCCACATTCCGAATTTTGCCCATGGCGCGCTCTATATGGTCGGAGCGTTCATGTCGTACTTCTTCATGACGGATCTGGGGGTGCATTACTGGATCGCCATGGCCGGTTCGGCCGCAGTTGTCGCCGTGCTCGCGATCCTTTGTGAACGCCTGGTCTTCCACCCCCTGCGCAACTCCCCGCCCATCCACGACAAGATTGCCGCGATTGGCATCCTGCTCTTCCTGGAAGCGGTGGTGCAGATGTTCTGGGGTTCCGATTTCCGCCGTCTGTCTTCGCCGTTCACCGGCATCATGAACTTCGACGGCCTGATCATCCCGGAGCAGCGGCTGCTGATCATCGTCGGCGCCTTCGCCCTGGTGATTGCGCTGCAACTGTTCCTGCGCAAGACCATGACCGGTGCCACCATCATCGCCATGGCCCAGAGCCGTGAAGGCGCCTTCCTGGTGGGCATCGACGCCAATCGTGTGGCCATGATGACCTTTGCCATCTCCGGTGTGCTGGCGGCAGTGGCGGCCAGCCTTTACGCGCCGATCAACCTGGTGTACCCGGCCATGGGGCATCTGGTGATCATGAAGGCCTTCGTGATCATCATCCTGGGCGGCATGGGCAGCATTCCCGGTGCCATCGCCGGCGGTATGATCATCGGCTTCGCCGAGGCCTTCGGGGGCTTCTACATCTCCACGGCCTACAAGGACATCATCGCCTTCGGGTTGCTGGTCCTGATTCTGTCTGTCCGCCCGCAGGGGCTGTTTGCGAAGGGGGCGCACTGATCATGCTGTTCAAACTCGGAAGTCTGCTGATGAGGCCCGGTGCCAAGATGGCGCTGCTGGCGTTCGCGATCGTGTTTCCGTTCCTGGCCGCTAACGAGTACCAGGTCTATGTCATGGCCTCTGCCTTTGTCTGGGCGATCGCGGTCTACGGCCTCAACATCATCACCGGTTATTGCGGCCAGCTGAACCTGGCCCATGGCGGCTTCTTCGCCATCGGGGCCTATACCCTGGGCCTGCTCACCGCCGATGCTGGCTGGAGCTTCTGGCCGGCGTTCGTTGCGGCGCTGGTAATGACCGCCGTGCTCGGTTTCTTCGTGGGGATTGTTTCCCTGCGGCTGAAGGAGCATTACTTCGCTATCTTCACCCTGTGTGTGGGCTTCATCATCTACCTGCTGATCGACAAGTGGGAAGAGCTGACCCACGGCCCGATCGGGGTCCGGGATATTGCCGCGCCCTCCGGTTTCGGCCTTGTCGATTTCACCGAGACCACGCCCTTCTATTACCTGGTGCTGGCGTTCCTGGTGTTCTCCATCTGGTTCATGGGCCGGCTGTCCCGCTCGTTGTTGGGGCGCACCTTCATCGCCATCCGCAACGGTGATGAGCTGGCCCAGTCCTTGGGCATCAACCTGATGCGCAACAAGGTGCTGGCCTTTGTCCTGTCCACCACCTATGCCGGCCTGGCGGGGGCCCTGTACGCGGGTATGGTGCGATTCATCGGGCCCGAGGAGGCCAACATCAACCACACCTTCGACATGATTACCTACCTGCTGGTGGGTGGCATCGGCACCCTGACCGGCCCGCTGCTGGGCACCGTGGGCATTGTCTGGATCACCCAGTCCCTGCAGTTCCTGGAGGAGTACCGGATGATCATTTTCGGCCCGCTGCTGGTGATCCTGGTGATCTTCTTCCCGCGGGGCATTACCGGGCAGTTCCTGACCTGGATGCACCACAAGGCCCAGTCCCTTGCTCCGGGCAAGAAACAGAAGGCGAGCAAGGTCCAGACAGCCAGTGCACGGGAGGCCGAGAACAATGCTTAAGGTAGAACACCTCACCAAGATGTTTGGCGGCCTGGCGGCGGTCAACGATGTCTCTGTCGACTTCGAGGCCGGCAAGATCAACGCCATCATCGGCCCCAACGGTGCCGGCAAGAGCACCTTCTTCAACCTGATTTCCGGGCTGCATCAGCCCACCTCCGGACGAATCCTGCTGGACGGCGTGGACGTTACCCACATGCCCTGTGACCAGGTGGCGCGGCTGGGTGTCGGCCGGACCTTCCAGACCACCAACCTGTTCGAGCAGGCAACGGTGCTGGACAACCTGATCGTTGGCCATCGCCTGCGCACCCGCTCCGGCCTGTGGGACGTGCTGATCAACAGCAAACGCCTGCAGCGGGAGGAAAAGGCGGCCCGGGACAAGGCCATGGAGGCTCTGGACTTCGTCGGGTTGAGCCACGTTGCCGGTCAGTTCATCGCTGATATCACCCAGGAAGAGCGCAAGCGCGTGGCCTTTGCCCTGGCGCTGGCCACTGATCCCAAGATCGTCCTGCTGGATGAGCCTGCTGCCGGCGTGAACCCGGAGGAGACCGAGGGCTTTGCCCAGCTCATGCGCAAGATGGTGGACAACGGCCTGACCGTCTGCCTGATCGAACACAAGATGGACATGATCATGAGCCTGGCGGACAAGATCATGGTGCTGGACCACGGGGAGAAGATCGCCGAGGGCACGCCGGAGGAAGTCCGTAACAATCCGGTAGTGATCGAGGCCTACCTGGGAGGTGATGAAGATGCTGCAGCTTGAGAACGTGGATGTCTGCTACGGCAGCTTCAAAGCCCTCACCGACATTTCCATGACCGTCGATACCGGTGAGCTGGTGGTGCTGCTCGGTGCCAACGGGGCCGGCAAAACCACTCTGTTCAATGCCATCAGCGGCCTGGTCAAAGCCACTGCAGGCGATATCCGCTTTGAGGACAAGCACCTCAATGGCATGAAAGCCAGCGCCGTGGTGTCTGCCGGCGTCGTGCAATGTGCCGAAGGCCGCAAGCTGTTCCCTCAGATGAGTGTGCAGCAGAACCTGATGATGGGTGCCTATGTGCACCGGCGCGACCGTGAGGGCAACAAGAAACGCCTGAACGAAGTGTTGGAGCTGTTCCCGATTCTTGAAGACAAGGCCAACCAGCCGGCGGGCTCCCTGTCCGGTGGGCAGCAGCAGATGGTCGCCATTGGCCGCGCAATGATGAGCCGGCCCCGGCTGCTGATGCTGGACGAGCCCTCCCTGGGCCTGGCCCCGCTGGTGGTCCGGCAGATGTTCGAGACCATCCGACAGATCAACAGCCTCGGCACCACGGTGCTGCTGGCGGAACAGAATGCCTTTGCGGCCCTCAAGATCGCCGATCGGGCCTACGTGATGGAGAACGGTCGCCTGGTCATGGAAGGCGATCGGGAAGCCATGCTGGGCAATGAAGAGGTACGCAAAGCCTACATTGGAGCCTGATGGCTCCGTACACGGATCAACGACGAGCGCAACAAACCAGGAGAAAACAATGAAAAAAGTAAAATCACTGGGTCAGGCTGTCGCAGCGGCAACCTTTGGTATGACGCTGACCGCAGGCGCTGTGGCCGGTGAGGTGAACATTGGCTTTACCGGTCCTCTCAGTGGCGGTGCCGCCCTGTACGGTGAAAACACCCTTTCCGGCCTGCGTATGGCCGCCGAGGAGATCAATGCCGCCGGCGGCTTTGACCTCAATGGTGAGAAAACCACCATCAACCTGGTCTCCCTGGACGACCGTTATTCACCGGCACAGGCCGCCACCAACGCCAAGCGCCTGAAGCAGGAATCCAACGTTCCCGCGGTTTTCATCCCGCATTCCGGTGGCGTGTTCGCCCTGCAGGATTTCAACGAGAAGGATGACTTCCTGATCATGGCCTACACCAGCGTGCCGACGGTCACCGAGAAAGGTAATTCCCTGACGCTGCGTATTCCGCCGACGTTTGATGGTTACGTTCGTGCCTTCACCGACTATGCCCTGGAACATGAGGGCAAGACCCTGGGCATGGCCGGCGCCACCCACGAGTACGCCAAGATCTGGGCTTCCATGATCGAGAAGGAATGGACCTCCAAGGGCGGTGAAGTCGTGGCCAAGAACCCCATGGATTACAACAAGTCAGCTGACTTCTTCACCGGTGTCAGCCGGATCATCGCCGAGAATCCGGAGGTGATGTTCGTCGGTGGTGCCTCCGAGCCGACCGGTCTGGTGGTTCAGCAGGCACGGCAAATGGGCTTCCAGGGCGGCTTCATTGTCATGGACCAGGCCAAGATTGATGAAGTGGCGGAAGTCGCTGGCGGCATGGACATGGTGGAAGGCGCCATCGGCGTTGTCCCCCTGAGCGTGTACGAGACCGAAGCGGCAAAGAGCTTCATCGAACGCTACCAGGACAAGTACGGCAAGATGCCGGGCTCCGAAGCCGCCTACAATTACCTGGCCCTGCACGGCCTGGTGGAAGCCATGGACGCCACCGAGTCCACCGACCCGAAAGTGATCCGCGGCGCCATCGGCAAAGCCCTGGCCAACATGGATTCGAGCAAGAATCCCTATGAAGTTACCGACGTCACCGACAAGGGCGGCTTCGTCACCGAGACCACCCTGGCGGTGGTCAAGGATGGCAAGATCGTCAGAGAGCCGATTGAATAAAACTCAGGGGTAATCCCAGGGGTCTGATGAACTCGTTCATCTGACCCCATCTTCAAGTCCCACCCCCAAACTCTGGATTTTCTCCAAACGCACTGGTACCTTTCCCAACTCTGCGGGCCAGCCCATCAAGGATCCGATGGCACGCTACCCGCACCGATTCAACGGACCGAATCAACCCTTCAAGGACTGAAGACATGCCCCAGGCAAGCGGATTGCAGTTCACCGCCCGTGTCGGTGACTTCCCCTCTGATCATTTCGCCGTGGTCGCCTTCGCGCTGACCGAGCGCCTCTCCGAGCTGTTCCAGGGCCGACTGGAGCTGGCCAGCACCGATCCCGACGTTTCCGCCGAATCCATGCTCGAACAACCCGTCGATCTGATGGTCTGGCAGGACGGCCAGCCCCTGCGCCGCTTCACCGGCGTGGTCAACGAATTCGCCCGGGGCGACACCGGCCACCGCCGCACCCGTTACGAGCTGGTCTTCCAGCCCCCGCTGTGGCGCCTGGGCCTGATGCACAACAGCCGCATCTTCCAGGGCCAGACCTCCGAGGACATCGTCCGCACCCTGCTGGAACAGCGGGGCATCGTGGACACGGTCTTCGATCTGAAACGCCCTCCGGAAGAACGGGAATACTGCGTCCAGCACCGGGAAAGCGACCTGGCTTTCATCGAGCGACTGGCCGCCGAGGAAGGCTGGCACTACCGTTACCAGCACGGCAGCGTGGATGGAGAAGACCAACCGGCCCTGGTCTTCGCCGATCATCACGGCGATGCCCCGAAGCTGGAGCCGGCCCTCTACAACGGCCGGGCCGGGGGCAGCACCCGCCAAGCCTGCATCTTCCGCTTCAAATACCAGGAACGGGTCCGGGCCGCCTCCGTTGCCCTGAAGGACTACACCTTCAAGAACCCCGCCTACGCCCTGATGCACGAGCAGGGCGCGGCCGACGTGAACCATCGCGAAGACTACCAACACTACGACTACCCCGGCCGTTACAAAGCCGACGCCAGCGGCCAGCCCTTCACCCGGGCCCGCCTGGACGCCCTGAGAAGCGATGCCTCCACCGGCCACGGCGAAAGTAACCGCCCGGACTTCACCTCCGGCGCCAAAGTCCCGCTCACCGACCATGACAACGAGACCCTGAACCGGGACTGGCTGATAACGGCCGTCACCCACACCGGCAAGCAACCCCAGGCCCTGGAAGAGGAGGGCGGTCAGGAACCGACCACGTACCACAACTTCTTCAACGTGGTGCCGGCGGACCGAACCTGGCGACCAAGAATAAACAACAAGCCACTCATGGACGGCCCCCAGATCGCCATCGTCACCGGCCCCGAGGGCGAGGAAATCCACTGCGACGAACACGGCCGGGTGAAAGTCCGTTTCCCGTGGGATCGCTACTCGAAGAACGACCAGCACAGCAGCGCCTGGCTCCGCGTCAGCCAGGGCTGGGCCGGCGGGCAGTATGGTTTCATGGCGTTGCCGAGAATCGGCCACGAGGTCATCGTTTCCTTCCTGGACGGCGACCCGGACCAGCCCATCATCACCGGCCGCACCTACCACGGAGCCAATCAGCCACCGTACGAGCTGCCGGCGCACAAGACCCGCACCACTCTGAAAACCAAGACCCACAAGGGTGAGGGCAGTAACGAACTGCGCTTTGAAGACGAGGCGGACAGGGAACAGATCTACCTCCACGCCCAGAAAGACCTGGACCTGCTCACCGAGCACAACCGAACCGAGCTCATTAGAAACGACAGTCACCGAACCGTGGAGGGGCAGGACTACAGTCATGTGAAAGGCAACGAGCACTGCACCACCAGCGGTGAAAAACGGATGTCCGTAGGGGCCGACTGCAGCCAGACCATAACCGGCACTTTCCATCAGAAAACGGGCCAGACTATGGCCTCCGAAGCCCGTACCGAAGTGCACCACAAGGCCGGCGCCAAGGTCGTTATGGATGCCGGAGCGGAACTCACTATCGCCGGCGGAGGCAGTTTCATCAAGCTCGACGCCAGTGGCATAACGCTCAGTGGGCCGGGAATCAAGATCAATTCCGGCGGCGCTCCTGGAAGGGGCTCCGGCCAGTCTGCCAGCCTCCCGGAGTTGCCCCGGCTGATTGACGGTGTTCCACGGGAATCGGTAAGTCCTGCAGCACTGGCGACGGTAGATCAGCGTCAGACGGCCGGCCCGGACAACTTCGTCCATGACGGATATAAAACGCCGGAAAGGATGCTGATCGTGGACATTATCGGTGGCCAATCGACACCAGAAGACATAACCGTTGAAACCATTTCGGATAAGGGGTCAAAGGAATGACCGATCTTGCGAATTTCACCGATGAGAGCCTGGATCAGTCCCTGCGCCGGCGGGCCCAGTATGACGATAACGAACCAGGCAATCTGGTTCTGAAGGTCCCCACCCGGGCCGGCGGCCATCTGACCCTGCCGCTGCTGGATCGTGCCCGTTCTAACATTGAGAGGGAGGACTATCAGGAAAACACACTCCTTAGAATCAAACCCCTGGCTGAAATCGAGAGCAACCTGCCCGTGAAATCCGGCGGCCTGACCTTTCACACCGGACGAAGCGTTGCGCTCCTGAGACCTGGCTTCCTCTATGTTTTTCGTGGAAACACCCTCTGGCGGGAACTCGAGATCAACGCCGAAGGCAGGATGAGTGACGTTGATGTGCAATCGGAGCGCGCTGAATGGGAAGCGGAGCCCTCTGAGAACTTCCGCGCCAGGCCGGCTGTAGGTGCATGGCAACACGACATCCTGGTGCCAGCGATGCTACAGGGGCAATCCGTTATACAGGACATCCGGGTTGCGTACAGCGAGATCCAGTGGCATTGGCAGTATGTTCGCAGGCTGGAGCAGGATTCGAAGGCGCTGAAAATCAGGACAACCAACATAGATCATGCCTGGCCTGCGGCTCTTGTTAATGACATCAACTTTGTAAGTGGTTACCCCGCATCGCCGATTCAACAGGTGGAGGGCCTTCGGGCACGGGATCTCGGAATTGAGTTGATGTTGGAGAATCCCAGTGACTTTAAGGAGGGGTTTGAGGGGCCTGGTGAGGGTGAGCTTTGCGTGAAACTGGACCGAGTATTCAGGGAAAATGGGCGTGCAGCTGAGGGCTCCGAGGATATAGCGCCCATGGACCTGACCTGCGAACGGGGAGAGGATCCTCTCGCTGATATCCGGCCCCATAAAGGTCTGGTTTGCTTGGCTATCCCCGACCCGTTATTTCGGATGCGGCATTCCCTGGCCCAACTGCATCTTGCTCTGCATTATTTGGACGCGATCGATGTCTCCATTCAGGAAAATCCCATGGCGCACTCTGCCATGCTCATTCGCCAGGCGGTTTTTGACCCTTTGCCCAGCGGTGAGCCCAGCACCCTGGCCCGATATGGCAGCGCCATAGACAGGGATAAGCTCGATGAAACGCTGAAAACAACGGAAAAACAACACGCGATCCGCATTATCGAAGCGCATGCGCAGAAACTTCAGTTATTGATGGAGGAGAATGTTCTTGGATCCGTTCTTGGTGACTATCAAGCCTGTACCGACGTGGCGATTTGCGAAGCTTATCTGCTGCTGGCGGATCAACTGAATGTTATGCAGCAGATACCAGGAGTCGTGAAAGCCCAGGGGATGCGTCTTGAGCATGACGCTCTTCGCAGTGTGAAGGACTGGGCGTTGAAAGATGAGTTCTTGAACGCGTGGGCACCTAAGCCAGAAGAAGGAGACGAGCCCGATGCAAAATCCGATATTACTTCTGCCTTCGATCGACTCCGACAACTTGCTATCGATCAGCGCGAGATCGACGAAACGCTGCTGAACCGGCTGAACTTGCAGTCCCTTGTCTATTTGGAAAAGCAGCTCGATGAAAAGCAAAAGGGCGAGAACAATCTGGCTAAAAATGTTTCCGATGGCGGCAAGGTGGGCGCATTGGTCTCTCGCTCTCTGGAGGAATGGAGTTCGGCACTACTGGCAGTGTGCAAGCGCCTCGTTGAAGAGGATGAGATTCAGCAAATTGAGGTCCAGCGTGTTATGCAGGCTGCATCCTCAAACTTTGTCCTCGCTGATCCGGATCTGAGAGGTATAGAAGTGATGGATCGGACGGGTGCCGTTACGAAAGGAACTATTCTGGGGGTGTCCGGCAATGGTTTGAATCGAGGATTGACGGACATTGATCGCACAGAAGGAGTGCTTACCCGGGCGAAAGACTACTTGTATGCCGACATGGTTGATGATGCAGGTGGTGTTGTCGCGTCATCCAGTACTGCAAGAGCGGCCGATGAGTTGGAGGTTGCAATACAGAAAGTTGCCGGCGGCACGATGATGTTTTTCGCCCCCGCGGATCATCCGGAAGCGAAAAAACTGAGTCTCGTCAAGGTTGATTTTGCCAAGCGGGTTGGGGGAGTAGTTGATGGACCCGCAGTATCTCGTGGATTGGTGGTTTTGGCTGCTTTTAATGTTTTTATTGAGGCGAGAACAATCGCTGCAATTGGCAAGCGACGAGATGGCACTTTTGCTCTTTTACCCATATCCAAGACTATGGCGGCGCTTACAGATTTATTAGCTGCATCTCTTAAGCTAAGTATGGTTTTGGCCGAGGGAGGAGGGGTATCGACCGGATTCTCCCGCTTTGCCGCCAGACCCCTTTTCGACGTTAAAAACTGGCTCCTGATCGGTAACCGATTGCGATCCTTGGGAGCGTCAACTCTCGTTCGAACCACTGGTTTGGTGAGTTTTATCGCAGGAGGTATCGGCGCTCTCTTGAGTTATTGGGAAATGAGAATCAGCATGTCGCATAGAGATTTCGATGCGGCGGTCGGCCATGCGATTGCAATGACCGGTGGCCTGGTTTTCTTGGCTCAACCTCTTATGGGATCACTGCTCGCCATTCCTGGATGGGGATGGGCCATCTTGGGAATGGCCATGGTTGTTGGAGGAGGTTTGTACGCAGGCAGTGTCAGGGATGATGCCTTTGAGCAGTTATTAAAGCGAGGTCCTTGGGGAACCGAGTCTGATCACCCGCCGCGAGGGCAGGATGAAAAATCCTATTATGGTCAATTGCTCACATTGCTGTCACCGGTTGACGTAATAGTAAAAAAGTATCGAGATGTTGACCCGGATCCAGCGCTCTCTCACCCCGATCACCCGCCAGAACCTAATGATTATGTGGTCACAATTCAGTTTCCGTTAATCAGCCGCCTGAAGCTGGATCAAACGAGCCAACCTGGTTTGCCTTCCTCGGCCTTTAATTTGGTGATTCAAGAGGTTGCCTATGCCGCATCCACTATAGAGACGTTCGGGTCACTTGGTTCGGTTGATGATTTTAATCTTCGCGGAACAACTCGGTTGAGGAAAGTTGCGGCCAGACAGTCTCTTCCACAACATTCAGCTGTCCGCTTCCTGGTGAAACGGGAGCTTAAGAGTAGTGAATACAGTACTTTCGGATACCACGAGTCGATAACAACCACGGTTAGAGTGGGGTTGCAGGCGGTCATTGACACTGAGTTGGGTGCGCTGGTTTTTCCCACCCCCATCAACGTGAATTACGAACCGTTTGAGGTAGCTCGTCACGGCAATCCACCTCCCAAAGTTCGTACACTCTTCAATCCATACGATCAGCCGGAATCTCCCTATTGGTACTTCGCAGAGGTAGCCACATGAGTGAACAACATGGAACTTCAGCATTCGCTGATACCGCCTACAAAGGGATGGCAATCGAGGCGCTACCCGAAAGTCCTTGTAAGCGAATCCGAATTGGCGAGGAGTTGCAGCCAGTTGGCTCTTATGCACGGATAAACCCTTTTCATCGGACGGTTCAGGACATAGAGGCTGTTCAGCAACATGAGGAGAATGATCCGGAATTCAAAGACCGAGATTGGTGGTGGAACCATCAGCATATTAGGTTTTTGAATGGTAAGTTGGGGCTAAAGGCCCTGATATTTGTTTTACCGTTAATCTGGGTGTTAGTTATCTTTGTGGGCGGGCTGGGTCTGGTAGGGCTGGGCATCATCAGATTTGCAGAGTCCTTGGATTTATCGGGCCTTGCCGTAGCTCTCTTGGTTCTGGTGCTTGCTCCAGCTTGGATGTTTTTTGCGCTGTGGATTATTCCACATACTACCAATTGGCTTATGAGCACTGGAATCGGCTTCTTTCTAAAGCCCTTTGAATCGGCAATTAACAATAAGTTTGATGAAACTTTGGCCGATGGCTGCAGCGAATTTAACCGGCTTACCGGTCAAGTTCGCATTGCTTTAGGTCGCGGGCGCTTCTTTGAGGCGCCCTTCGTGGAGTTCGATGCCTACGTGGAGCGGGTAGTCCAGCAGGGCGGTATTTTCTATCGGCTGATGCTTGTGCACCGGTATAGCCAGAAAACCTTCAATAAAACGTCCTTGAGTAACATCGAAGCGGAGAAAAGCGAGGTTTTAGCGCTTTGGGACATGCTTCAGAGATATATGGATGTAACTGAACCTCTACCGGACGTCCCACGACTTGAGCCCTTTCGGCATCTGGATTCGGTGACCAGGGAATATGATGAAAAGAATGGGCGAAATTCTCGATATTGGCGGGATCTGGATTTAGACAGCTGGAAGGGAAATGAAGGGGTAGAGATGCTGAATAAGCAGCGCCAGTATACTTGGGGGGCTCGCCAATGCAAGTTGACGCCACAGTTGGGCAAGGTAACCCTGGAGGCTTACCAGGACATGAGGCCAGACGGGGCGTGGCCGATTTAAAACTTCATTAGCTCCGGGGTAGCTGAAAATGGGTTCAGAAGAAGGTTCTCTTCTGAGCCCGGAATCTGAACAAAAAATGCCCGCTACCTAAGAGGCAAACGATATTGGATCCGTTTACCCAGCCAAAGTCCCCATATTGGCATTTCGCCGAGGTAGATGTATGACGGAACTGGACGGCCCTAGATATGCGGATACCGCCTTTAAATCGACTTCTATTGGCTTGCTTCCGGGAAGCTCGCGGAGACGAAAGCGGGTAGGCGATGAGCTGCAACCTATGGGAGTTTACGCCGGAGCGAACCCATATAACGGTGTGGTGGAGGACGTCAAAACGCTTCAGGACCATGAAGTGGGCGACCCTGAATTCACTGACAAAGACTGGTGGTGGGATCATAGCCGGATCCGATTTCTGAATGGAAAGGTGGGGCTTAAATTCCTGATTTTATTAATTCCCTTAACTTGGGTTTTGTTGCTGGTTGTCGGCGGGATGGCTCTTATAGGGTGGGGCTTGCTCGAATTGGCTGGACAATATGAATGGCCGGCCTTCTGGTAGGCCTTGTTGCATTGGTACTGCTACCTGGATGGATGTTGCTTTCCTTTCGGATGATTCGTCCAACTACCAATTGGATTATGAGCACTGGAATAGGTTTTTTCCTGAAGCCTTTTGAAAAATCACTTGAAGAGAAGTTCGATCAATCACTCGAAGACGGGTGTAGTGAGTTCAACCGATTAACTGGACAGGTCCGCTTTGCGTTGGGCCGTAATCGTTTCTTTGAAGCGCCATTCGTGGAGTTCGATGCCTATGTTGAGCGGGTCGTTCAGCAGGGGGGGATTTTCTACAGGTTGATGTTTGTTCATCGCTACACACAGAAAACTTTTAATCAGACCTGGTTGAGTGGAGTTGAAGCCTCCAAAAGTGAAGTTTTAGCGTTCTGGGACATGCTCCAACGCTACATGGATGTGACCCAGCCTCTGCCGGACGTGCCCCGTCTGGAACCATTCCGCCATTTGGACCCGGTGACTCGGGAGCACGATGAAAAGACTGGACGTGATCCCCGTTACTGGCGGGATCTGGATATTGAGGCCTGGAAGCAGGGGCGAGGGGTGGAGCTCTTGAACCGGTTGCGCAGTTACCCTTGGGGCAGCCGGGTATGCAAGCTGACGCCGCAACTTGGCAAGGTCTCTTTGCAGGAGTATCGGGAGATGCGGCCAGAGGGGGCTTGGCCGATTTGATACTGCCACAGATGGTGCGAAAAAGGGGTCAGAAGAAGGCCTTCTTCTGACCTCGGAGTTTGACCGGGAAACAAGGAATGTTCGTGATCTCCAATAGTGCTTACAAAGGCTCACCAATTGGCGAGTTACCTATAAATCCCCGAAGGCGAAACAGAGTTGGTGACGAACTGCAGCCTTTTGGCGCATACGCCGATATAAACCCATACCAATTAACTGTTCAGGACATTGAAGCGGTTCAGGATCACCAGCGGGCTGATCCGGATTTCAAGGACAAGGACTGGTGGTGGGATCACCAACGAATTCGGTTTTTGAATGGAAAGCTGGGATTAAAGTTTCTGGTACTGGCAATACCATTTGCATGGATTATGACGCTTGTTGTCGGTGGGCTGGCGTTAGCGGTCTGGAGTGTTGTAAGGCTGACAGAAGTTTATGCACTCCCGGCGTCTATGTTCCTGATTCTCCTCGCGCTTCTTGTTCCGGGATGGTTGATATTTTCCCTATGGATAGTGCGTCCCACGACCAACTGGATTATGAGCAAAGGCATTAAGGTTTTGATCAGACCTTTCGAGAAAGTTCTCAACAAAAAACTTGATGAAACTTTGGAGGATGGTTGTAGTGAGTTCAACAGAACTAATGGCATGGT
>JAAZVL010000114.1 GCA_018623515.1 Marinobacter sp. | reverse complement strand
TAGTTCCAGGCCTCGAACTGCCCTTCCTCGACCTGGGCTGCCAGGGTACGCAGCGTGGTCATGATCCGTTCCCGTTGCAGATTGAAGAACATCACGTCGGCATCGACATCAATACCCGAGCGCTTGGAAAGCAGCAGCGTGACCGCGGAATCATTAGCGGCATCGATCAGCGTCAGCTGGTTCTGCTGGTCCCAGGTCAGCGGATCGCGGTTCTGTTTGGCGCTCAGGTAGCGGGCAATGATGCGGGAGTCATATATTTCCTGGCCCTCATCCTCGAGCATGGGAATCTTCAGCGCCGGGTTGTTGCGCCGCAGCTCATCCCGACCTTCTCCATAGATATCCAGGTTGATGAACTCGTAAGGCTCCTCATCCAGCAGAATCCGGATTCGGCGTACGTAGGGAGAAGTGGTGGATCCAATCAGCTTCATATCTGCTCCGGTTGTCAGCTTCCCAGCAGGGGTTCAGGTTTTGTATAGGTATACCCGGTGGCTTCGGCCACTTCCCTGTAGGTCACCTTGCCGGCCATCACATTCAGGCCTGCCAGCAGGTGTGGATCATCCCTCAACGCTCGCCCCGGCCCCTTGTTGGCGAGGGCGGCAATAAACGGCAGGGTGACGTTGTTCAGTGCCAGGGTGGACGTTCTCGCCACCGCACCGGGCATATTGGCCACGCAGTAATGTACCACACCATCCACCACGTACGTGGGATTGTCGTGAGTGGTGGGCTTCGAGGTCTCCGCGCAGCCTCCCTGGTCAATGGCCACATCGACGATAACACTGCCCTCGGGCATGCGCCGGACCATATCCCGGGTAATGAGTTTGGGCGCCGAGGCACCGGGAATCAGTACGCTGCCGATTACCAGGTCGGATTCAATGACCGCCTGGTCCAGGGTATGGGCGGTGGAGAACAGGGTGGAAATCTGGTTGCCGAAGCGGTGATCCAGATGCCGGAGCACCTCCATGTTGCGGTCCACCACCGTCACATGCGCTCCCAGGCCGACCGCCATGGCGGCGGCATTCTGACCGACCACGCCACCGCCGATGATGGTGACGCGCGCCGGATTGACCCCCGGCACGCCACCGAGCAGTACGCCCCGTCCGCCAAGGTACTTCTCCAGGCAGTGGGCTCCGGCCTGGATCGACATCCGGCCGGCCACCTCCGACATGGGCGCCAGCAACGGCAACCGGCCGGCGTGATCGGTCACGGTTTCATAGGCAATGCAGGTGGCACCGGATCGCACCAGGTCGTCGGTCTGCGCCTGGTCCGGAGCCAGGTGCAGGTAGGTGAACAGGGTATGTTCCGGCCGGAGCATGGCCCGCTCGCCGGCCTGGGGTTCCTTGACCTTGACGATCAGCTCCGCCTGCCCGAACACCTCCTCTGCGCTGGCAACGATCGTCGCGCCGGCCTGCCGGTAGTCCTCATCGGAAAAACCGATAGCCGCACCGGCCCCCTGCTGCACGAACACCTGATGGCCATGGCCACACACTTCATGAACCGACGCCGGGATCATGCCGACCCGGTACTCATGGTTCTTGATCTCCTTCGGAACCCCGACTTTCATGGACATTCTCCTGCACTGTGCCAAAGTGAATCTGTAAGTCTCTGGCTCAAGTGTAGTAAAAAGGACGCTATTCCGGATGACGCAAATGAATGCATCGGTTTTCCGGCCATGGCCGTATCAAACGCCACAAGAAAACCACAACCACAAGGAACAGGAGGAAGCATGAACCTGATTAAAACAACATCCCTGGCAACCGCTCTTGGCCTCTCCCTCGCCAGCACAGGAGTCCTCGCCGAAATGCAGACCGAAACCATTGAATACACCGTTGGCGATACCACCTTCACCGGCTATCTGGCCTGGGACGATGAGGATGAGGCCCAGCGCCCCGGCGTGCTGGTGGTTCACGAATGGTGGGGCCATAACGAGTTCGCCCGGGACCAGGCCGAAAAGCTGGCCGCCGCCGGCTACACAGCGCTGGCGCTGGACATGTACGGCTCGGGCAAGGTGACCGACCACCCCGACACGGCCCAACAATTCATGCAGGAAGCCACCAGGGACATGGACCAGATGAAGGCGCGCTTCCTCAAGGCCAAGGAACTGCTGCAGAACCATGAAACAGTCGATGGCGAACGTATTGCTGCCCAGGGTTACTGCTTCGGCGGTGCGGTGGTCTTGAACATGGCCCGACTGGGTGTGGATCTTGATGGCGTGGTGAGCTATCACGGCGCCCTGGGCAGCCCGATCAAGGCCCAGGCCGGTGAGGTCAAGGCCCAGGTCCAGGTCTACACCGGGGGCGCCGACCAGATGGTGCCCTCCGATCAGGTCGCCGGCCTGGTCAAGGAAATGCAGGATGCCGAGGTAGACCTGACCCTGGTGAGTTTTCCGGGTGTCCGGCACTCCTTCACCAACCCCGGCGCGGACAAGGTAGCCGAGGAATTCAACATGCCCATCGGTTATGACGAAGAGGCTGCCACCCGGTCCTGGCAAGGCACCATGGAGTTCTACCAGCGGATCTTCGCCCAGTAAGCTGCAACCAGAGCGCGTCCCGAAAGCTTTGGGGCGCGCCCCTACCCGTTCTGCTCCAGGGCATCACCGATCGTTGCCCGCACTTCGTCCATCAGCACCTCCACCGGCTTGTCCGATGCACTCACCGGGGGATGGATGACAATGTGGATTTCGCCACTGGTAAAGGCAGCATGCCCCTTGGGCAACCGTTCATGGGAGCCGGCGATGGTGACCGGCAGGATCGGCAGCTCCCCATCCCGGGCGATCACAAATCCGCCCCGCTTGAAGGGCAACAACTTGCCGTCCCACGAGCGGGTCCCCTCGGGAAACAGCAAAATACCGGTACCATCCGGCAGCTGGGCGACGCCCTGCTTGATGCTCTCGAGGGCGTCCGCGCCCTTTGACCGGTCAATGAACAGGTTACGGGACGTTTCCAGGGCCAGGCCGAACAGGGGCACTTTGCGCAGTTCCTTCTTGATCACCCACCGGTATTGCAGACCCAGAGCCAGCACCAGGGCGGGCGGATCGAAATAGGAGGCGTGGTTGCTCAGAATGACGTAGCGCTGGCCCGGCTGGATATGCTCCTTGCCACTGACTCGCAGGCGGATGCCACACACCTTCAGGATGATCCAGGCATAGATCTGGGTGCCGTGAAAGGCCGCATCACCGCGTTTGCCGGCAAGGGCCGCAATCACAATGGGCAGGAACAGGATCAGCGTAAGGAGGACCGCCCAGAACAGAATCCAGGTGGCTTTCAGAAATCGCAACAGCATGGGTGGGAATCCCTGTAAATCTCGACAACCGATTAAACGAGCAACAGGGGAGCAAAGATTACATATTGCCGGGAAAATCACAAAAAAAGGCAGCCGAAGCTGCCTTTTTTGCGTGTTGCTGAATCCGTCAGGGATTACAGGGCAACAACGTTCTCCGCCTGAGGACCTTTCTGGCCCTGAGTTACGGTGAACTCGACCTGCTGGCCTTCAGCCAGGGTCTTGAAACCGGAGCCCTGGATGGCGCTGTAGTGAACGAATACGTCCGGGCCGCCTTCACGAGTGATAAAGCCAAAGCCTTTAGCTTCGTTGAAGAACTTAACAGTACCGGTAGTAGTAGACATACTTAAACTTCCTGAAATCAATCATTTACTCTACTGCCTCACGCCACGGCGGCGATCGGTCAGCGTTTGCGGAAATACAGAACTCGCTTAATCAAAAACAGGACGGCACTACTGACTACAGGTACGTCTTATTCATGAAACGCTTTACTGATTCTTTCCTTGAGATCCAACTCTACGCGGGAATCCGCGGAATGCCAAGCGAAATTTCAAAGATTTATGTAGGTAAAGATACCCACCACCAGGGAGTCAGCCCCGGATCAGGGAAAAGGTGTAAAAACCGAGGGCGGTCATCAGGATAGAACCCACCACGTGGGCGAGAATACCGGCCATCGCCATACCCCATTTCCCTTCCTGGAGCGCTGCAAACATTTCCAGTGAAAACGTGGAAAAGGTGGTCAGCGCCCCGCACAGGCCGGTGATGGCGAACAGACGCCACTCGGGGGAAAGGGAGGGGGCGTGAGTAAAGTAACCGATGAGCAGCCCGATCAGCCAGCCACCGCTGAGATTGGCCAACAGGGTGCCATAGGGAATGGCGTGGTAAGTGGTGTTGAGCCAGAGACTCAGAGCCCAACGGAGGTTGGCACCAATCACCGCCCCCATACTGACCGCCAGAACCGATAGCCACATGCGTGTTTACTCCACCCTGAACACAGAAAGGCGCCCGACGGGGCGCCTTTCATTACACTACGGAATATCCGGCGACGTTCAAGCCGGATTGTGGTCGATAACGGTTTCCTGGTTGCGGGCAAAGGCATCGAACGGGAAATCATCCACGGTCAGCATTTCAAGGACAACCTCCTCGTACTGCCGCATGAAGTCCGCTTCCTCCTTGGTATAGATGCCTGCCTTGAGAGCCGCCTCAAAGCGCTCCTCGGGATGCAGGGCGGTCATCGGCAGTTCACCCTTGGCGTACGCCTTGGTTGCCTTGCGGTACAACTGCTCCGCCTTGTCGTAATCCTTCAGCAGGCCATTGTAGCGAGCCACCGGATTCTCGACCGTGCCCTCACCGTCCGTGCTCCAGATGCTGGCCAGCAGCTTGTGGCGGATCGGAGTATCCGTGGAGATGGCCCTGGCCAGCTTGCGGGCCAGGCGATCGTGGGGCGCATCCCAGCGACGTCCCAGGGGCATGGTGATTGCCCGGAGCGCCATTGCCACCGGCCGGTTCGGCAGGTTCTGCAGGAATTCGTCCAGGGCATTCTCGGTGCGGTTGAGAAGAAGCTCCAGGCTGTATTCCATTACCTCCCGCTCGCCTTCGACCGGCTGGGTCTCATGCCAGTTTTTCAGCACCATGGACGCCAGGTACAGGTTGGACAACATGTCTCCCAGGCGGGCGGAAATCAGTTCGCGCATCTTCAGCTCGCTGCCCAGCGTGGTCATGGCGGCATCGGCGCACAGGCCAAACGCGGCACTGAAGCGGGCCACCGCCTGGGCATAGCGGCGGCTGGAGCTGTCAAAGGGCACATCGGCACGGCCCAGCCCCAGGGCCTGGGTAAAGGCCCGGGCCGCATTGCCGAAGATCAGACCGGCGTGGCCGAAAAACGCCTTGTCGAAGGCCCGGATGTCGTCATTATCCTTGGCCGCCAACTCTTCAAGTACATAAGGATGGCAGCGGATCGCACCCTGCCCGAAGATCATCAGGCTGCGGGTCATGATGTTGGCGCCTTCCACGGTGATCGATACCGCGGCACCACTGTAGCCGATGCCCAGGTAGTTACGGGGCCCCAGGGTGACGGTCTTGCCTCCGTGGACATCCATGGCGTCGGTGAGGATACCGCGCTGGAACTCGGTCAGGTGGTATTTGAGGATCGCCGAGGGCACCGCCGGTTTCTGGCCGTTGTCGATCATATTGGCGGTGTGATTCACCGCCGACTGGGCGATGTAGGTCTTGGCGGCAATGCGGGCCAGGGGCTCCTGCACGCCCTCCATTTCCGCTACCGGCGTGTTGAACTGGCGGCGGATCCGGGTGAAGCCACCGGCGGTGCCCACCGAATAGGCAGCAGCGCCTGCGGCGCCGGACGGCAGGGTGATGCAACGACCGACGGACAGGCACTCGACCAGCATGCGCCAGCCCTCACCAGCCATCTTCTGGCCACCGATGATGTAGTCCAGCGGGATGAAGACATCCTTGCCACGGATCGGCCCATTGAGGAACGGGGTACCGATCGGGCAGTGCCGACGGCCGATTTCCATGCCTTTGGTGTCACGGGGAATCAACGCGCAGGTGATGCCGTAATCCTCGGTATCCCCCAGCAGACCGTCGGGGTCAAACATGCGGAAGGCCAGACCAACCACCGTCGCCACCGGCGCCAGGGTAATCCAGCGTTTCTCGAAGTTGAGGCGGATACCCAGCACTTCCTTACCGTCCACTTCCTGTTTGCAGACGATACCGGTATCCGGCAGCGAGGTGGCGTCCGAACCTGCGCGCGGGCCCGTCAAACCAAAACAGGGAATTTCCCGGCCATCCGCCAGGCGCGGCAGGTAGTACTGCTTCTGCTCCTCGGTCCCATACTTGACCAGCAACTCCCCGGGGCCGAGGGAGTTCGGCACGCCGACCGTGACCATGAGCATCTCGTTCGCCGCCAGTTTCTGCAGCACGGCCGTCTGCGCCTTGGCGGAGAACTCCAGGCCACCGTATTCCTTCGGAATGATCATGCCGAAGAACTTCTCTTTCTTGAGGAAGTCCCAGAGCTCTTTCGGCAGGTCGGCCCGCTCCACCGCAATATCCCAGGAATTGCACATGGAGATGGCGTGGGTGCACTGGTTATCCACGAAGGCCTGTTCTTCCTCGCTCAGGCCGTTGTGGCGGTTGATCAGGAGGCTATGCCAGTCGGGGCGACCGGTGAACAGCTCGCCGTCCCAGCCGACGGTACCGGCTTCCAAGGCAACCTTTTCAGTATCCGAGACCTTCGGCGCTACTTTCTTGAACATGGTGAAGATACGGGGTGTCAGCCAACTCTGGCGAAAGCCGGGCAAGCCGGCTGCGGCCGTGGCAGCAGCACCGAGAAACAGCACCAGGGCCAGCCAGCCGGAGGCAAAGATCCAGGACAGGAAGCCAACCACCACCATCACAGCGATGGCCGGTTTGGCCCCCGCCTCACGGCGCATGACGATCAGCAGACCCGCCAGCGCTACCACAAACAAAATGAGAGTCATCATAGGTTTTCTCTGTCCTCCATGGATTGCGAGAACTCCGGCGGCTGGCGGCTGCCAGCCGGTCCCGGAGCACCAAGACTACACTGTGTTACGTTCACGGTACCTCATCAGATGAGGGCTGGCCAGCAATTGCTTCCCAGTCAGTAAGTTACCGTCTTCAGGCGGTCACAATCACGCGAATCCCCTCCAGGGCCAGACTGGCATGGCTGATCGCCTCCCTGGCCGCCACCAGCTGGTTACGGAAATAATCGATCTCTTCATCCCGGATGGCTGGATTTACTCTCTGCAGGGCCTCAAGCCGGCGGATTTCCGGGCCGAACACGGCCTCGACACCGGCCAGGGCCTTCTCCTTCATGGGTTCCAGATGGGGCTCGGACAGGCGCTCGGCGTGATCCACCATGGTCTCCACCTGGGGCCGGATCTGGGGCACGATCGCCTGTGCGGTACGGCGGCGGATGTTGGAGCACAGCTCATTCAGCCGGTCGTGGGGCAAGGCGGCAGACAGCTCCTTGCCATTGACGTCTACCAGCAGCCGCAGGGGCGACACCGGCAGGTAACGGGTCAGCTGTAAGGACTCCGGCGCCGGGCAATGCACAGTGAACAGGGCTTCCATCAGCAGGGTTCCCGGCGGCAGCGCCTTGACCGAGAGGCTGGCCAAGGCCGCCTTTCCCAGGCCGGAGCTGGTCACCGAATCCATCACGCCGGTCACCATCGGGTGCTCCCAGCTCATGAAGGCGAGATCTTCCCGCTCCAGGGCCTGCTCCCGGCTCCAGGTTACGGTCAGGCCATCCTCTGGTAAATCAGTCACATGCCCGGCGTGATAATGCTCACCCGGCTTGAGGACATCCGAGTGCTCGCCGTGATCTTCCACATCGACCCCAAGAATATCGAAGGCCTCGATCATGTAATCCCGGACCTGGGCGGAACTCTCTTCCTCCTCGATCCGCCCGATCAGCTCCTCGGCCACATCCCGGCGGCAGGAATTCAGTTCGATCAGGGCATCCCGCCCGTTCTGCAACATGGTTTTGAGCCGCGCGGTTTCCCGGGCAGAAGCCTCGATCAGCTCGTCCAGCACACCGGTATCGCCATCGATCGCCTGCTGCCACCGGGCCTGCACCGCCTCCTGGACGGCCACGCCCACGGCGCAGCTCTCGGCAAAAGCATTCAGCCCGTCATGGAACCAGCGATACTGCACCTCCTGGCTGGTGCCCTCCAGGTACGGAATGTGGATTCGGATAGCGTCGGTCTGGCCAATGCGGTCCAGCCGACCGATGCGCTGTTCCAGCAGGTCCGGGTTGGCGGGCAGGTCGAATAACACCAGGTGATGAGCAAACTGGAAGTTGCGCCCCTCACTGCCAATCTCGGAGCAGATCAGGGCCTGGGCCCCCTGCTCGCTGTCGGAGAAATAAGCGGCCGCACGGTCGCGCTCCACCAGGCTCAGACGCTCGTGGAATGCGGCACTGCGGATACCGGCCCGCAACTGCAGGTAATGCTCCAGCGCCATAGCCGTCTCGGCATGGGCACAGATCACCACCACCTTGGCCGGGCGCAGGCCCAGCAATTTCTTCTCCAGCCAGGCGACGCGGGGGTCTTCCGCCAGCCAGCGCTCCTCGGCCCGGCCGTGCTCGGGACTCAGTCCTTCCAGGCCCACGTCGAGGCCGTCATAGAGCTCCGGGCATGGCAGGGGCGCCGGCTCCGGCCGGCGTTCGGGGAAGCCCCGGATCGCCGCACGGGTATTGCGGAACAGGATCCGGCCAGTGCCGTGGCGGTCGAGCAGCGCGTCAACGATGGCCTGGCGGGCATCGCTTTCCTGCTCCAGCCGGTCCAGTTCATCGCCCAGCCAGCAGGATGCACCGAACACCCCGGCAGGTTTGTCGACCATGGCGCCAGACAGCCAAAGGTCCGAAGTGGTTTCGAAAAAGGCCTTCATGTGACTGCTCATCGACCCAAAGCGTGAGGGACTGCCCAGCGCAAGGCCTTGGC
>JAAZVL010000113.1 GCA_018623515.1 Marinobacter sp. | reverse complement strand
CTGCCCAGGCCGGTGAGCAGGTAGACGCCCTCAAGGGATTGCCCGTTGCAGTCTGCCATCATTCCGGCCACCGGCTGATAATCGTGGGTAGTGCAGCGAAATCCGACCCGCCCCTGGAAATCCCCTTTGCCGCCGCCCCCGGCAAACAATCCCGGTAACATGTCACTGAGCTGCTGCAGGTTCTCGGTGTTGCCCTCCCGGGTGACCGAGGGCTCGGTGCTGTGCAGGTCGAACGTGGCCCCGGTCACGGCCAAACCGTCCTGGCACGGATTCAGGTATTTCTGGCCACAGATAACCGCCTTCGGTGCCCGGATGGTTTCCTCAGGGAGGTGGGTTACCTGGCCCCGGATGGCCTTGAACCGGTACTCACCCTTGAGCGGAATCAGTTCCGGCGTCTTATGGCCTGCGGCAACTACCACACGGTCCGCGATGATGTCTGCGCCACTGCAGCTGGACAGGTGCCATTTGCCGTTGCACGGCATCAGCCGCTCCACACGTGTACCGAAGCGGCACTCGATGAGCGGATGACTGGCCAGCTCACTGCAGAGGCGGCCCGGTGATAGCCAGCCATTGTGGGGAAACCACAGTCCGCCGGTGCTGACCGGTGTACCGGTGAGTTCGGAGGCAGTGGCAGCGTCGACCGGGTACAGAATTTCTTCGGGATACTGGTTGCGGTCAAGAAAACGGGCTTGCCGGTCTGCTTCCTGGAGATTCCAGGCCAGCTGCAGCAGGCCTGAAGGGTGCCAGAAAGTACCCCGATAGGGCTCGTAGGCCCGCTGGCTGAAGGTCAGGGCGGAAAGAGCGAGTTCTGTCTGGGCGTTGAACTCGACACCGAGCTTTACATACAGGGCGCCCTGAAGGTTCCCGGAGGCTGCGTTACCGGCATGGTCTTCCCCATCGATCAGGGTAACGGCCACGCCTCGACTGGCCAGGTTGCGGGCCAGCAGGGTGCCGGCAATGCCCGCACCGATAATGGCGACGGTTCCGGAAGCCACGGGGGAGTGGCCCGAAACGGTGCCGGACATCACTCCGGCAATCATATCCCGTTTGCGCCCGTAACCCGGTGTTTTGCGCATCTCGAAGCCTTCGGCCTCGAATGCCCGACGTATTCTGCCAACCGCGGTGAAGGTGGCCAGGGTGGTGCCCGGCCGGCTGTGTTGGCGTATCAGCGCGATGGCCCGGTCGAGCCACATGTCGGGATTCAGGGCCGGGGCGAAGCCGTCCAGGAACCAGGCATCGGCCGAGAACGACAGCGCCTCCCAGGCATCCAGTACATCGCCAAAGTACAGGGTCAGCCGTACCCGGCCCTCATCCAGAACCAGGCGGTGTGTGCCCCGGACCAGAGGCGGGTAGTGGGCCTGCAACTCCGCCGCCAGCGGCGCCAGTTCGGGCCAGAGATCCAGGGCACGCTTGAGGTCGTCCCGCGTGAGCGGGTAGCGCTCGGCGGAGATGAAGTGCAGGACGGACCCGTTATCCGGTCGGTGTTCGCGCCAGGCCTGCCAGGCCGCGAGAAAATTGAGGCCGGTGCCGAAGCCGGTCTCTGCAATCACAAATGCGTCCTGCGGTGATACTTCCCGGAACCGATGCGGCAAGTCGTTATGGTTCAGGAAAACATACCGGCTTTCTTCCAGGCCATTGTCCCGACTGAAATAGACGTCCCCGAACCTGGCGGATTCCGGGATTCCGTCCCGCCAGACAAGTTCTGCGGGTTCGATGGCTGGCGGGCGCACAGTGCAGTCTGTCATGGTCTACTCATCGTTGCCGATCACAGTGACCTGTTCAATGACGACCGACTCCACCGGCACGTCCCTCATACCCCGGGCGTAGCCGGTTTCGACACCGGCAATGGCGTCAACCACATCCATGCCGTCGGTCACCTCCCCGAACACGGCGTAGCCCGGCCCACGGACCCCGTCATTGAGAAAGTCATTGTCGACCACGTTGATGAAAAACTGTGACGTGGCCGAATCCGGATTGCTGGTGCGGGCCATGGCGATGGTGCCCCGCTGGTTCGGCAGGTCCGCCGTGGCTTCGTTGACGATCGGGTCACGGGTTGGTTTACGGGACAGTTCCGGAGTAAATCCGCCGCCCTGGATCATGAATCCCGGGATAACGCGGTGAAATACGGTTCCGTCGTAGAAGCCGTCCCGGGCGTATTGAAGAAAGTTCTCTACGGTTTCGGGAGCCACATCGGGGCGAAGTTCGAGTACGAATTCGCCGTGGGTTGTCACAAACCGGACCTGCGGCGTTTGCGCATCTCCGTCACCCGACTGGCCGTGTGCCGGCGCGGAGGCCAGGCATAACGCAGCCAACGCAGCCAGTAACGGTGAAACCAGGTGGCGGGAAAAAGGTACATATCGGGTCATATCCGGAATACTCTCGCTGTTGTTGGCAAAATCAGGGCTGGGGCCTGTAACCGGGACCAGCTGTGTGAAGCAGGATGTTAGCAGATTGATCCCACGCAACGGCCAGCCGAAGGTGGTAAAATGCCGCTTTGATTACGCGAATATAATAATGAGTCAATGGAAACGATAAAGACAAGCGACTATCAGGCCCTGCAGGTCTATCTTCGGGATGCTTGCGGAATTCTGCTGCGGGACAGTGGCCTGGATCTGGCCCGGCGACGCCTGCGCCCGGTTCTGGATAATCATCAGCTGGCCTCGATCGAGGCTTTGCTGGAGCGGCTCGACAGACCAGGGCGGTCCGGCCTGAAGGAAGCTGTCATTGATGCGATCACCGTGAGCGAGAGCCGATGGTTCAGTGAAGCCTCGGTGTTTTCAATGCTGGGTGATCAGGTGTTACCCGACATTGCCCGGCGCAACGCGGGCAAACGCGTGGCCATCTGGTCTGCGGCCTGTTCCACCGGCCAGGAGTCGTACTCCATAGCCATGGCCGCAAGCGAGTTCAGGGAGCAGAACCCCGGTAACCTGGGCGGGGTCAGAGTGTTGGCAACGGATACTTCCCGGAGCGCACTGGAAGTGGCCCGTCGGGCTCACTACGAACTCGGTCCCGAAGACACGAACATTACTTCCCGACGCAAGGAGCGTTTTTTCCGCTCCATCGAGAAAGGTGGTTGGCGCATCAGCCCGGAAATCCGTGCCCTGGTCGAGTTCCGTGAGCTGAACCTGCTTCAACGTACGTTGCCGGGCAAGTTTGACGTGGTGATCTGCCAGAACGCGCTGGTTTACTACTCGGCCGAAAAGCGGAAGGCCATACTGACCCGGTTCCACGCGACCCTTAATTCCGGCGGCTATCTGATCGCCGGATCCTCCGAGCTGGCGGGTGAGGTGCCCGACCTTTACGAACCCATTGAGTGCCACAAAGGCACCGCCTACAGGAAAAGGTAATTCATGCCTCTGAATGTCTGGGTGCTGGTCGCGGCGCAGGCGCTGGCCATGTGTACCGCACCATTTATTATCGTGATTGGCAGTATCCAGGGCCGGGCCCTGGCACCGTCTGCCGAGTGGGCCACGCTAGCGGTGGGGCTTGTGGTGGTCGGGACAGTTTTATCGGTCAAGCTGGCGACCTGGTTGATGGAGCGGGTAGGGCGCAAGCCGGTCATGCTCCTGGGTGCCACGATGGGCATCCTGGCCGGCGGCCTGGGTGCTCTGGCCTCCTGGCAGGGCTCTTTCCCGTTGCTTTGTGTGGCAGCGATCGTGGGTGGGAGTGGCCTCGCCGTGGTGCACCAGTACCGATTTGCCGCGATGGAGTCAGTCGGGCCGGAACTCGCGGCTTCCGCTGCAGCGAGGGTGCTTCTGGGTGGGCTCGGGGCAGCCTGGTTGGGACCCGAGATTGCCACCCTGGGTGCCGGCCCGGATGAAGCTCATCCCTTCATGGATAGCTGGCTTGGTTTGCTGGCCGTACAGGCGGTAGCCCTGGTAACGCTTTTTGCGGGTTATCGTTCGAAAGGCGAACTGGTGCGGGAAGATCATGTTGGCGGTGGTCGGCCGCTGCGCGAAATTCTGGTCAATCCTATGGTGTTGGCGGCAATCGGTGCCGCCGCCATCGGCTATGCGGTGATGAGTTTCATCATGACCGCGACACCGCTGAGTATGACTGAAATGGCCGGTCACAGCCTCGACGATGCCAAAACCGTAATCCAGCTCCATATCATGGCCATGTACCTGCCGTCACTGATCAGCGGCTGGCTGACGCGCGTGGTCGGGATTCCGCTGATGATGGTTGGCGGCCTGCTGGCCTATCTGGCGTGCGTTCTGCTCGCGGCGGCCGGTATCAGCTTCCATCATTACCTGTGGGCGCTCCTGTTGCTGGGCGTTGGCTGGAACTTCCTGTTTGTGGGTGGCACCGCGCTGTTACCGCAGGGCTACCAGGATTCCGAGCGTTTCCGGGTGCAGGGCCTGAACGATCTCCTGGTGTTCGGTTCCCAGGCGACCGCGTCCCTCTCCGCCGGTGCGGTTTTTGCCTGGGTGGGGTGGTCCGGCCTTGTCATGGTCGCCGTACCTTTCCTGGTCCTTCAGGCCATTCTCGTTATGCTATGGCTGGCTCGTTCGAGGGCAACACAGAAGCTGCAGACAGGAGGCGCAGATGCAGATTGATTTTGACGGTATGGACCCGAAAGAGGTCTACCACATCCTGACCCAGACCATTATTCCCCGCCCGGTCGCCTGGGTGCTGAGTGAGAATCCGGACGGCGATTATAACCTGGCGCCGTTCTCTTTCTTCACCCCGATCACCAGCAACCCGCCACTGTTGATGTTCTCAGTCGGCAAGAAACCCACGGACGGCTCATTCAAGGACACCCGGCTAAATATCGAAACCAACCGGCATTTTGTGGTTCATATTGCCCACCGGGAGCTGGCGGAAGCGATGACTGAGACTTCCCGGACCCTGCCGCACGGGGAATCCGAGCTGAAAAATATTGATCTGGAACTGACCGGGTTCGAGGGGTCACCGTTACCGCGTCTGAAAGACTGCCGTGTTGCGCTGGCCTGTGAGCTGTTCGAGATCAAGGAGATTGGTGCGGCACCCCAGTCCCTGATTTTCGGCAGGATCAACGCCATCCACGTGGCTGACGAGGCCATCACCAGGGATGACAAGGACCGCCTGCGTTTCGACGGTTCAGCCATTGATCCCCTGGGGCGTCTCGGAGGCAGCGAGTACGTCACCTTTGGCGAGATCCTGAAGGTACCCAGACCGGCTTGATGACCCCAGGAGGTCCGAATCCATGGAACAGCTTAACCTCCGGCATCTGTATTATTTCTGGGTGATCAGCAGGGAAGGCTCGATTGCCCGGGCCAGTGAGGTGCTGGATCTGGCCCCGCAGACCTTGAGCGGCCAGCTGGCTACTTTCGAGACGGCGGTCGGCGGGAGACTGTTCACCCGGGAACGGCGACGTTTGACCCTGACCGATCTCGGCCGGATGATTCTCGGCTATGCCGACGACATTTTCGCCCTGACCGGGGAGCTGACGGATACCCTCAGTCTCGCACCGGCTGATCGCCCCCTGACCCTTTCTGCGGGCATTTCCGCGTCGATCCACAAGCTTATCGCCTATTACCTCTTGCAGCCGGCCATGACGCTCAAGCGTCCAGTGCAGCTTGAATGCCGGACTGGCAGAACCGAGGATCTTGTGCTGAGCCTCAAGCGCAAGGAGCTGGATGTTGTTCTGGCCGATCGGATGCCGGGGATGGACGAGCATGGCCCGTTCACCGTGCACCCGGTAGCCGGTTCAAGTATCAGTTTTTTTGCTGCGCCAGAACTGGCGACCAGACTCCGGGAAGGATTTCCCGATTCTCTCAACGGTCAGCCCCTGCTGGCCAATGCCACCGATGCCCCTTATTTCGAGCGCCTGATGAACTGGCTGTCACTTAAGGGGGTGCGCATGAGGTTGGTGGCCCGGGTCGATGACAGCGCCCTGATCAAGGTCTTCGGTCGCCAGGGTTACGGCGTCTTTGCCGCACCTACGGTGATAAGACGGGAGGTATGCCGCCAATACGAGGTCGAGCACATCGCCAGTATTGACGAGGTGCAGGATGAACTGTTCGCGATCACCCGGGGCCGGAAACTCGCCCATGAGGGTGTACGGGCAATCTGCATGGATCCTGTCAATTTTACCGCGCTGGGTGAGGATCTCGATCACTGAGGCATCGAATATTTCGATGCTGAAAGATCAAAAAAGCTTATTTTCTCGAAGTAGAGTTCGGAGGACCATAGGAATCGTAAAGTGGCAACTCGGAGGAAGCAGCCATGAAAACGATTCACAAATTCCGCGTTGAGGCCGGAAAAGAACCGACCACCCTGAACTTGAAAGAGGGCTACCGGGTAGTGCGCTGCGAATACATCGTCCCGCACAAGGCCGTGTACCTCTGGGTGGAGCAGCCACTGAATGTCGGAACCCCGACGATCGAGCGTCAGTTCCGGGTGGCTCTTTCCGGTGAGCCGGTACCGGACCGTTTCGACTACCTCGGTACCGCACTGGATCCGTTCGGCCCGGAGGCTTACCACGTGTTTGCCGTGCCGGCGGGCGAGAAAGACATCCACTACACGCCCGCCCGCGATGGCGCGAGCAATGACCTCTTCAGCAGCGTCAGTTGGCAGTCCTCAGCAATGTCATCCTGATGCGCACTCTCTTGGCCCCTCGGGGCCTTTTTTCTTTCTACCGCGCTGCCAGGGGAAGGTGGCCGGTCTTGACCCAGATAACGGTTTCCTTCTCGACGAACGGGTGGTGCTGACTCATGTGCGGGCTGCGGATCCAGGTGCCGGCCGGATAACGGCCATGTTCGTCGCAAAACTCCCCCGTGAGCACGAAGATCTCCTCGCCACCAAAATGCCGGTGCGGCTGGAATACTTCATTGGCTGGCCATTTTACGAGTGCCACGTGTTCGTGTTCGAAATCATGCAGGGGCAGGACCTGAAGGCCGCCAATGCCCGGTAACCATTCAGCCGTTCGGGTATTGACTCGCACGGTTTTCGTGTCCCTTTCGTCAAACTGGTGCAACTTGACCAGTAAGGTGCATCCTTCCTTGCTGAAGGGCGCATGGCCGCTGCCAGGGGGATTGCGAAGATAGGTGCCGGCCGGATAGTCGCCGGTCTCGTCAGAGAACACGCCTTCGAGCACCAGGATTTCCTCTCCAAGAGGATGCTCATGGCGTTTGAAGGAGGCACCCGGTTCGTAGCTAACCACGCTGGTTGCATGACCCCGTTCGGCTTCCTCCCGGGCCAGTGGTTTCCGCATCACACCCCCGGCAGGGCTGGGAACCCAGTCCATCTCAGCGGTGCGGATTACCACCCTTTCACTGAAATCCATATTGAGCATGACAAACCTCTGATTGCTGGGATGCCGGGAATACGCCAGCCATTGGGAGCTGGATGACCGCGCCGGGCCGATTACTTGATGAGCGCCTGGATGTCCCGGAAACGGGGATGCCGGCAATCGCGCATCCACTCGAACGCGACCATTTCCAGGGTCACGATCCGCGCTCCGCTCTCGTTAAGCCGGTCCAGGGCGACATCCCGGTCAAAATCGTTCCGAGATCCGGTGGCATCGGCGACCACCCACACCTTGTAGCCGGCATCCAGGAGGCTCAGGGCGGTCTGCATCATACAGACGTGGGTCTCGCAGCCGCCAATGACAATATGCTGCCGTCCCTCGGGAAGCTGGTCGATCAGGCCATCCGGGCAGGCATCAAAGTGAGTCTTGTCCAGAACCGAATCGCACAGTTCACGCACCGATTCGATATTGGGGCCGAGCTTGTCTGGCAACTGTTCTGTGCCGAGCACAGGAACCCCGAGCAGCCCGGCAATCGTTGCCAGCGTCGTACACCGGTCCGCAACTTCCTCGCCAAAGCTGATCGCGGGCATGAGTTTTTCCTGGAGATCGACCAGGACGAGGACGGATTGGTCTGCTTTCATCAGCATTGTTATTCTCCTTGTTCTGAGAGGGCAGTTTCGTAAGAGGAGTTCCCCATGGCGCGATGGCTGGTAATCGCGGGCCTTGTTCTTGTTGTGCTTGGAGCCATACTGCATTTCGCCCCGGGCCTGTTGAACTGGTTCGGCAAATTACCGGGGGATATTAACATCCGATCGGAAAACAGTCGGGTGTTTATACCGATTACTTCGATGATTATCATCAGCGTTCTGTTAACGATAGTTCTGAACTTGTTCAACCGTTAACCGGAATTCGGGCCAATATGAATTTTTTTCGGCGATTTCCGGATAGGGTGTTGCCAAGGGCCTGAAAAACCATTAAAGTTTGCGCCCTCAAATGAGCGGCAACACCGCTGATTTGAAACAGTTTATTGGAGAGGTGGCCGAGTGGCTGAAGGCGCACGCCTGGAAAGTGTGTATACGTTAATAGCGTATCGAGGGTTCGAATCCCTCCCTCTCCGCCAATATAGCGTGGAAAAACAATAGCTTAGACTGTTTTAAGGGTAGATTTTCGCACTAGTACAAACTGGTGGCGCAATGTACCTTCACAGAAGCAATTTTTCTACGTACTACACCCGGGTTGCTCTTCCTCAAAATCGGAGGGCAGCCGGGTTTCCCCACTCAGTAAAAATTTCCCTACGTACTAAAGACCGAAGAACCGCAATCAAGCGGAATCTATACGTGTCGTCCGCCCTCATACAGTTATTCGACTCCGATTCTACATTTGAATCCCTCAGTACCTTCCAGCACGCAGTTTCCCGAGTTCGAGAATGCTTAGGCGAAACAAACTTGGTGACGCCCGCTGTCCCTACCGTGGAACCGAACTCGAAAACGAGCCTCGACAAACTTCCTGAGAAGGCGGTTAGCCCCCCT
>JAAZVL010000112.1 GCA_018623515.1 Marinobacter sp. | reverse complement strand
CTGCCACCTCGCAGGTCGTAGGGCAGATAGGGTGCCAGGAAATGTTCCAGGGTTTCATAACTGATGTCGGCAATGCTCAGACTGCCCCTGGAGTAAAGCGGCGTCACACTCAGGTCGCCCTGCCACTCCACCGTCTGGCTGCCTATGGCCGCCAGCAGGTAGTAGTTGCTGTCACCCTCCTCCCGCGGCCAGGTGGCCAGTTCATTAAGGGACAGATCCAGGGGGGTGATCCGGAATTCCGCGGGCTCTGCCTGGCTGAAATCCCGGAACAGGAGTTCGCCCCCATCAATGGCCAGCTTCTGGAAAAACAGCTTCGGGGGCCCGCCGTCCTCACCGGACGCTTGGGGTTCCGGATTGGCGGCCTGCTGTGATTCAGGATGGGCCGCCTGCCAGTCATGGGCGAAATTGATGCTGTAGTCTTCGAGCAGGTCAACCCGGATATACGGCTCCTGCAGGCGGATCTCCTGGAAGCCGACGATGCCCCGGAACAGCTGGAAAAAACTGAGGTTCACGAACAGCCGGTCGAAGCCCAGGACCTTCTCGCCGTCACTGTCGTTGGCAGACAGCCGCGTCGCTTCCACCTTGAGGGCGAAAGGATTGATGGCAAGATCCGTCACCTGGCCCTGCCAACCCATCTGCTGATCCAGTTGCTCGGGGATAGTGCGCTTGAGCCACCAGGGCAACAGCAGGAATCCCGCCAGGGCATAAAGAACAACCAGAACGAGGACTGCAATTGCCAGGTTCCTCGGTACACGACTGCTTTGACGGCTCCGGGCCACGAAACTCTCCTTTATGATCGGCGGACAACCGGGGCTGGATCAGCCCCCTGCCTGACACAAGGATAGTCGGCCCGGTGCCTGTTTGTCAGCTTGCGGCGTTCTGACCCGGCAAAACGAGGTCAGGGTTAGCCTTCACATTGTTGAACCGGCCAATTTGTGTCAGATCCCGGGGAACCATTGCGGCCCGGACCAGTTTACGACTGGAGTTACCCGTAAGCGGGAACACCGACTGACCAGCCCGCCAGGTCACCGGCATGGCTGAGGTGCCGATGCGCTGGTCCAGTTCCCTCAGGCGCTTGTACATGAAACCGTACTCGGGATCGGAATAATCCGGCACCATCAGGAAAAACGTGCTTGCGGAATACCGGGCCATGTACACCGGCTCCGGGGCCAGGTCCTTTATCGCCAGTGTGATTTCCCGGAGAACGGCATTCATGGAGTCCGAACCCAGGCTTCCGGACAGCTCCCGATAATTGGCGATGTCCAGATAGATCAGGGCGAAGGGATGCTCCCGGGCATCCTCGCGGGCCAGAGTGTCCAGCAGCCGCTGCTCCAGGGCGGAGCGGTTGGGTAAACCGGTTGCCGCATCCAGGAACGCCATGCGGGTAACCCGGGCGTCTTCCTCCGCTTTCTGCCGGACCAGCTGTCGCTGATGGCTGACATCGAAGGCGGCAACAAAAGCGGTCACTGCCAACAGGGCGGCGCAGAACAGCGCCAGGGGAATACCCATCCAGTCCCCACGGAGGCCATTGTCCGCCGCGGGCACGGCACCTTCCGGGAAGGTCATGGCCAGCATACCGGCATAATGCATTCCGCAAATCGCCGCAGCCATTACCAGGGCAGCACCGAAACGGGCTGCCGATACACGGCCGCCCTGCATGCTACGAATCTTGCGGGATACCCCCAGAGCCGCAGCCGACGCCGCGATGGCAATGACCATCGAAACCGTCAGCCAGACGCCATCAAACACTGGTGGCGCTGACATACGCATCGCGTACATCCCGAGGTAATGCATGATGACAATGCCTCCGGACATCATCAGCGTGGCAGCCGAAAACAGTCCTGTGCCGATTTTTTCCCGGCCGATGATATGCAGGGCGACCCCTGAGGCGACCACCGCCGCCAGCCAGGATATGACGGTCATGCCGGTATCGAAGGTCATCGCCATATCCATGGGCATCGCACGCATGCCGACAAAATGCATGGTCCATACTCCGGTGCCCATGGCCAGACCTCCGGTCACCAGCCAGGGCAGGCGTTTGCCGTCATCGGCCGAGCCAAGGCGGGCGCCAAAAAAAAGTGCCGTGTACGCGGCCAGTACAGCCACCACGTATGAAGCTATTACAAGCGATAGATCGTAATGGGTCATCATTTTCTGTACTCATCGTTTTTGTGGGTAAAGGCTGCCTGCAAGCCCGAGGGTTTACGCCGGCACTGTGAACTGGCTCTCAAAAAAATGTATAAATATGTAACCAGCAGCAACAGGTCGTGCCTGGACTGGCAACTGACACCGGGCTGTGAACCCGCTATGCTCGAAGGCCGTACCTGTACACGGTTACCGCGGCGGTTGAGCAAGACGAGGAGAAGTGAATGGACATCGGCGACATGCGTCGTGATTTCGAGAGTGAAGGCCTGGATCGGGAACACCTGGACGACAATCCGGTCCGGCAGTTCCAGCACTGGTTCGAAGATGCCCGGACAGCCGGCATACTGGAGCCGAACGCCATGTCCCTGGCGACCACCGGCAAGGACAGCATGCCGGACCTGCGCACGGTTCTGCTCAAGTATTTCGATGAACAGGGTTTCGTGTTCTACACCAATTACGGCAGCCGCAAGGCCCGCGAGATCGAGGAGAATCCCCGAGCGGCACTGCTTTTCGCCTGGATTGGCCTGAACCGGCAGGTACGGATACAGGGCGCCGTTGAGAAGGTCAGCAAGGCCGAATCCCTGCGTTATTTTGCCTCCCGCCCCCGGGGCAGCCAGATAGGTGCCTGGGTATCCGAGCAGAGCAAGGCCATTACCTCCCGTGGTCTGCTGGAGCAGAAGGTCGCCGAGATCAAGCGCAGGTTCTCCGAGGGGGACGTCCCGCTGCCAAGTTTCTGGGGCGGTTACCGGGTGGTTCCGGAACGGATCGAATTCTGGCAGGGCCGACCGAGCCGGCTTCATGATCGCTTCGAGTATGTGAGGGAAGGCGATGGCTGGCTCATCCAAAGACTGCAACCCTGAACAGCGTTCGAACCCAATGCCAGAGATCTGGCTTTGCCATCAGACCCCCGGCGAGGATCCTGCAATTCCGGCATGGCTCACCGACTACGAGCGCAACACCGTCGCTAAATTCGGCGGGCCACGCAAGCGGGAATACCTCACCAGCCGCTGGCTGATCCGGCAGGCCATCAGTCGCACCAGTGGCGAACCGGTCACCGGCTGCCGCCCCGTGCCCGGACGCCCGAACCGTTCGGAGGCACCTTCCGGACTACACCTGTCTCTCAGTCACAGCCATGGCCTGGCGGCCTGTGCAGCCGGCCCGGTGCAGGGTCTGGGGATCGACATCGAGCCCTTGCAGCGGCACCCTCAATGGCACAAGGTGGTCAAACGCTGGTTTACTCCGAGGGAGCAGGAATGGCTGTTTCGCACCGATGACCCCGGCAATTTCCTGGTCACCTGGACGATCAAGGAGGCCTGGCTGAAAGCCACTGGCCGCGGTATCGCCAATAACCTGCAAACCCTGGAGGTGTTAGAGGGTTTTGAACTGTATGGCGACCAGCAGGACAGCCATTGGTCGGCCTACTGCTATGAATGCGAGGGCTTTCTGGTAACCCTGGTCTGCCGGCAATCGGATGCGGCCGCTCAGCCCGGCTGGCCCGCCATCCAGTTGCTGCACCCCCCCGCCGAAGACTTCAGCCTGAGCGAGGCAGAGGACCTGGACACCTCCTGGGAACCCCGGATCCAGCGCACCATTCACCCGGCAACGGAGACAGAGTGAGAGCTGATATGACCGAATCCGGACGCTGTCCCTGGTGCGGCACCGATCCGCTGTACGTGCATTATCACGACACCGTCTGGGGCCGACCTGAATACGATGATCGTGCCCTGTTCGAAAAGCTGTGTCTGGATGGCCAGCAGGCCGGTCTGAGCTGGATAACCATTCTGCGGAAGCAGCATAGCTACCGGGCCGCCTACGACGACTTCGATCCTGAACAGATTGTCCGCTACGGCGACGACAAAGTGGCCGAACTGTTGGCGAACCCCGGAATTATCCGTAACCGTCTGAAAGTCCAGTCCATCATCCGCAATGCCCGGGGCTATCTGGCACTCCGGGAAAGAGGCCAGGGCTTTGCCGACTTCCTGTGGTCCTTTGTGGATGGTCGGCCCATCCAGAACCAATGGCACACACTCGACGAGGTGCCCGTCACGACCCGGGAATCCGAAGCCATGTCGAGGGCGTTGAAGAAACAGGGCTTCACCTTTGTCGGCCCCACGATTGTCTATGCCTTCATGCAGGCAACCGGGATGGTCAATGATCACCTGGCCGGTTGCCCGCAACATCAGGAATGTGCGCAGCTGGCGCGATGATCCTGTGGCACCGGGAGTGCGTAAATACCGGGGTAACACCAACTCCGGAGATTCACTGTGAGAATCACCCTCGAAGAACTCAGGGATAGCAAAGACCTGGTCGTTGACCTGCTGGAAATCCTCTCGCTGGAGGGGCAGCAATATATGGCCAGACTGGTTATCGGCGACAAGATCCTTCTGCTGTCCGATGCCCGGGGCAAGACCGCCCTGTACCGCAGCGCCTGGCAGATCCAGGACACCCTCGGCTCATTCACTATCCGCGAAACCCAGGTGGTGCATCCATCCGCCTATCACGAGATGGTCGGTATGGCGCCGGCCGACATCGAACCCATGCGAATCCGGCTTCAGAGGCAGCGCCAGTGATTTCTGTGGCACGACTTGCGGTCCTGGTGGGTATCGCCGGGCTCATTCCCTTCATTGCCGGTGCTGCCGGGCTGTTTCTGATGCCGGGAAACAGTGTGGCCATCCTGGCCTATTTCTACCTCTACAGCGCAGGTATCCTGGCGTTCATGGCAGGCATCTACTGGCCCATCTCCATGCAACTGGAGAACCGCTGCTATCCGCTGTCACCATTGGTGACCATGCTGCTGAGCCAGGCCTTTTTCGTTACCGCGGGCATTGGTCTTCTGCTGCCCACAACGGCCCAGGTTGTGGTCTATACCCTGGCCTACATGGCACTGTACCTGGTGGATGCCCGCTGGATGAGAATCTACTGGCCGGCCTGGTATCGCAAGATGCGCCTGGCGCTCACGACAGTGGTCCTGGTGTGCCAGGTGGCTGTGGGCGCCTGGTTCTTCCTTCTCCATGGCGCCTGACTTCAGGCGCCTGTCTCATCTCCGGCGGATCCGAACCGGCTTTGCAACTTCCGCAAGGCGCCTTTCTCAATCTGGCGGACCCGTTCCCGACTGATACCGAGAGCATCGGAAATGACCTGCAGGGTCTCCGCATCGGGCAGGCCCAGCCCGAACCGACGGGACAGGATATCCCGCTCCCGGTCGCTCAGTTCGTCCAACATCATCCGCAGTTCGCTGCGTCGGTCCCGCTGGAACATGGGGTGGTCCGGCGCCACCTGTTCTGCAGCTGGCAACGCATCCGCCAGGGTCGCCGAACCGTCGTCCAGGATCGGAACATCGGTAGACACTTCCCGGGACGCCAGCGCCCGCAGTTCACCAATCCTCGACGGCGTCGCCTCCATGGCACTGGCCAGCTCGGACTGTGACGGCGTGCGCCCGAGTTGCTGATGCAGCCGGAGCGACACTTTCTGGAGCTGGCGAATCTCCTCCACGATATTCTCGGGCGTGTGCACCACCCGGTTGCCCCGCTGCAGGCAACGTTTCACTTCCTCGCTGATCCACCAATAGGCGTAGGTGGAAAAACGAAATCCCTTGGTCGGATCGAACCGTTCCACCGCCTTGATCAGCCCGACGTTGGCGTCCTGGATCAGGTCCGACATGGGAATACCATGCTGGTTGTACCTCCGCGCGATGTGCACGGCCAGGCGTAAATTGCTCTGGATCAGCTTGCGCCGGCAGGCCATGGCCAGGTGATAGGCCCGACGACATCGGGTAGAGAAGGCACAGGCATCGCCGAGACTGCCGATCACCTCGCGAAAGGTCTGCGGTGTCGATTCCGGCAACCCCAGTTCGGTGCTTACAATCCGGAAGCACAGGGACAGTTTACGGGACAGACGACGCTCCTGATCGTCCGAGAGAATGTGATAACGGGACGCATCCCTGAAGTACAGCCCGACCAGGGAATCCCTTTCACCATCGTTGGGCGGAGTCGGAGACGGTCCCAGCCTGTCATCTTTTCGCATGGCTATGGTACCGGTCTGGGTCAGAATATTCGTGAAGAAATACGTCTGGAGGGCGCGGTCAGATTGGCGCAGTAAGGGCAAATTCGGAGGCTGGGTTCCGGTCGGCAACACCGGGGGAATGGCGCGGGGATACAGGGGATCGGTCGCGCCCGGCCATGAGAACTCACCTCAGGTGAGCCGGCCGACCGGGCGCCCGATCTGGAGGCAAGACGTCCTCCATTACCCGTGAGCGGAGCGACCGGTTCCGCCCACCGGTAATCCTGCGTTACTCGATGGATGCCGCCACGATGGCATATTCGTGGTTATGAGGCTCAATCAGGCTCGCGTGCAGGGCACTGATCGCCTTTTTATAGTTGTCCTCATCCACCACGAACTGGATATCCACCTGGCGCATGCACTGGTGGATCGCCAGTACGCTGATGTCCTCATCCGCGAGCGACTTGACGGAGCGGGCCAGGATGCCCGGCACCTTCATATCGCTGCCGATGGCCGATACCAGCGCTACCTTTCGGGTGTTGATCTCGGCATTCGGGAACTCTTCCTTCAGCGCCTTGACCACCCGCTTGACGTGCTTGAGCGTGCTATCCACGTAGTGGGTGATGGTGTTGGCGTTGGTGTCCTTGGACATGAACCGCACCTTGAAGCGGCTCAGCACGTCCAGGATCCTGCGGTCGGAGCCCGGCTCGCCCTGCATGTCCTGGTCGAACACCTCGATGGCGAACACACCCTTGGCGCCGGCAATGATTTCCACCTGCGGGGTCTCGCTGATGTAATCGCCGGTGATCAGGGTACCGGTGTGCTCCGGCTCGAAGGTATTCATCACCCGCAGCGGAATCTCGTTCTGGCGCAGGCCTTTGCCCGCCCGGGGGTGAATCGCTTCCATACCCAGGTTGGCCAGCTGATCCGCCACGTCGTAGTTGGTGCGGCCCAGGGGCACTACCTTGTCTTCGCCGACAATGTTCGGGTCGGCGGAGCTCAGATGGTATTCCTTGTGGATGATCGCTTCACGGGCGTTGGTGATCACCGCCACCCGGCTGAAGGTCATCTCGCTGTAGCCCCGGTCGAAAGTCCGCATCAGACCTTCCTTGCACTGGGCATAGCCGGTCACGATGGGCAGCTCACGGCTCAGGTCCACCGCATCGAAGGCCTGCTTGAGCTTCTGATCCAGTGGCAGCAGCTCGCTGTCACGCCAGCCGGTCAGGTCCACAAAGCGGGCGTTGATGCCTTCCTGCTGGAGTTTCAGGGCGGTGTTGAAGGCGCTGTGGGCCTCACCGATGCCTGCCAGCATCTCGCGAACGGTCAGCAGGTGCTCCTCAAGCTGGAACTGGCCATAGGAGCACAGCCGCTGGAGGTCGATCAGGCAGCCGCGAACACCCTCGATACGGTCGGTGATGAACTGGTCCGCCTGCTGCTTGAGCATGGGATCTTCAAACAGCTCACCATTGATGTCGGTGAGAAACTTCACCAGCTTGGTGAGATCGTCACCCCAGGCCCAGTCCGACTCGGCGTCCGCAAACAGGGCGTAGACCCCGGGTTCGCCGGTCTTCTTGTGCTCGAGCAGTTCGTTGGTCACACCACCATAGGCGGAGACCACGAAAATGCGCTGATAGAGGTCGTCCTTGCTGCGATTACCAATGATGATATTGTCGCGAACGGCCTCGTAGTTGCTCATGGAAGTACCGCCGATCTTCTCGACGGTATGTTGTGCGGTAGTCATAAAGTCGCCTTCGCTATCCTGCAGAATGAATGTCCCGGAAGTGCGGGCGCCTTACGACGCCTCGCTGACCCCTTCCTGCATGATCTCGTCGACACTTTCCGCCAGCAGTGCAGCACCTTTGCGGAGATCATCCTCACTGGTGGTGAGCGGCATCAGGCACTTGATGACTTCGTCGTTCGGACCACTGGTCTCGATGATCAGGCCGCGCTCGAAGGCTCGCTTGGTGATCGGACCGGTCAGGTCCGCATCCTTCGCTTCGATACCGCGCATCAGGCCCCGGCCCTTCATCTTGAACTCGCCCGGGTACTTGTCACAGATGGCCTGCAGGGCATCGCCCAGGACCTTGGTCTTGGCCTTCACTTCGTTGGCAAAGGCGTCGTCCTTCCAGTAGGTCTCGATAGCGGTACGGGCAGTGATGAACGCCATGTTGTTACCACGGAAGGTACCGTTGTGCTCGCCCGGATCCCAGACATCCAGCTCCGGCTTGAACAGCACCAGCGCCATCGGCAGGCCGTAGCCACTGAGGGATTTGGACACGGTCACGATGTCCGGCTTGATGCCGGCAAATTCAAAGCTGAAGAACTCACCGGTGCGGCCGTTACCGGCCTGGATATCGTCCAGAATCAGCAGGATGTCGTGCTTCTTGCACAGCTCGGACAGGCCTTTGAGCCACTCGGCACGGGCTGCGTTCAGGCCGCCCTCACCCTGGACCGCCTCGACGATCACAGCGGCCGGCAGTTCAACACCGGAGGAACTGTCAGACAGCACCTTGTCCATGATCTCCAGGGTGTCCACGTCTTCGCCCAGGTAGCCGTCGTAGAACATAAAGTCGACGTTACCCAGCGGAGTACCGACCCCACCGCGATGATGCACGTT
>JAAZVL010000111.1 GCA_018623515.1 Marinobacter sp. | reverse complement strand
GCCCAGGCGCATCAGATGAGCCAGCCAGCGGGCGTCGGAAACGTCGTTGGTGTGCTTCAGACCTTTGTACTGCTGTACCGCATGCGTGTTGACCAGCATGACGTGGTGACCGGCCGCTTGTAGGCCGTCCACCAGCCAGTACCAGTTGAAGGTCGATTCCACAGCAATCCCGTAAAGATCCTTCTGGAAAGGCTGCAGCGCCTGCTCAATGGCGGGCAGGTCGTTAGGTAGACGTTCCTGATAAAGCACGCTGTCGTTCTCATCAAGAACGACAGCGACACTATTGTTTGAATGCAGGTCGATGGCGCAGAATAGGGTCATGTCAGCCTCCTGTAGCGGCAGTGTGTTTGCCAACTACCAGCCTACTCCGGATGACGGACTATGGGAGGCTGGCTACATGATTTTCAGATGAAAGCTTTCATCTGACCCCGTCCTGGCGGCCCCACGCACGGTCCTTCCCCAAGCTTTCAGCCCTAATCGACTCAGTGAAAAAGCCTTAATGATTTAAGTCATTTCATAAGATGTTTTTCTGATACGATAATTGACCCACAGTCCAATCGGGGTCAGAACCATGAACAGCATCTTCAGGCCGGATCCGTCCTCAAGCCCCTGCATGCTGGGGGAAAACAACCCGGATATCATTCAGCAAGACAGCGCTCCCGCCGAAGTCGCTCTGCTCAACGGCCTCAGCCGGGTGTTCGGTATACGGCTCGGAAACGACCAGAATAGTCCGGAAGCCCGCTTCCTCGGCGACCTGATCCGCCTGTTTCATCAGCGCCGGATCGATGGGGAAACGAACCTTGAAAAACACGATTCCCCGTGGGCGAATGTCTATCTCATCCAGTACGGCATACTGCGGCTGTTCCGGGAAGCACCCAACGGCAAGATCTCGGTCCACCATTTCTTCTCCGAGGGTGACCTGGTGTGGCCGGTGTTTGGCCGCAGCCGGACGGTGCGCAATACTCTGTGTCTGACGTCCAGTACACCCGCCACCCTCTGGGTTGCCGACTTTGCCGCGTTCCGGTCTGCCATCCAGTCCCACGGGGAGGGGCTCTGGCCCCGCTTTGCCCTGGCACTGACCGAGGAACTGGCGGAACTGACCAGTATGAGGGAGTTCCGGAAACACACGATGTCAGCCAGTGAACGGTACAAACTCTTGCTGGAGGAGTATCCGGAGCTGGTACGACGTGTGCCGGACAACCAGTTAGCGTCTTGGCTGGGGGTGGTACCTGCAACGTTCTCCCGGCTGAAGACAGGCGCCGCCGTCCGGACCGCCCGCTGATTCACGCACAAAAAAGGGCAGCCAGGAATCCTGACTGCCCAAAACCGCTCAACGCTTTGCAGAGCAATATCGATTAACCGTGAAGCTTTACCGCCAGTTCAGCAACGTGCTTGCCCTGGAAACGGGCAATGGAAATCTCCTTCTCGCTCGGCTGACGTGAACCGTCACCGCCGGCGATGGTGGTCGCACCGTAGGGCGTGCCACCGTTTGTCTCGGAGATATCGAAAAACTCCGGAATGCCATAGCCCAGGGGTACGATGACCATGCCGTGATGGGCCAGGGTGGTCCAGAATGAGGTGATGGTCTGCTCTTGGCCACCACCAGTGCCGGTGGATGCGAACACGCTCGCCACCTTGCCGTGGAGTTTGCCTTCAGCCCAGAGCCCGCCGGTCTGGTCCAGGAAATTACGCATCTGGCCGGACATGTTGCCGAAGCGGGTCGGAGTGCCGAAAATGATGGCATCGTAATTGGCCAGTTCCTGCGGGTCAGCGACCGGTGCTGCCTGGTCTGCCTTGCCCCCGGCATTCAGGAAGGCCTGCTCCGGCATGGTCTCCGGAACGCGCTTGATTACGACCTCTGCCCCTTCCACGCTGCGAACACCCTCAGCCACGGTTTCGGCCATGGTTTCAATATGACCGTACATGGAGTGATAAAGAACAAGAACTTTCGCCATCGGTAACCTCCCGTTGTTTAAGTATGTACGGAAGGTTACTGGCTGCTGGATGACCATGAAACCGGAAGTTTTCAGATTGCTTGTTCAGTTTTTCTGAACATGGTCACAGGATGTTCATCCCGAGCCATTGCGTACAGGTGTACGCTGAAGTAACTTAGACCTATGGCTAATCCGGAATCCTCAGCAATGACCCAAACAAAACAGACCTTTGACTCCATCCACCATCGCATCGAGGAATGGCTCAACAGTGTCACCCATGGTATCGGCGCCCTGCTCAGCGTAATCGGCACCGTGGCACTGATTGTCGGCGCGAGCCAATCCGGGGATGCCTGGAAAATTGTCAGCTTCAGTATCTTCGGGGCATCCCTGATCCTTCTGTACCTGGCATCGGCGCTCTACCACGGCGCCCGTCAGCCGGAGCTGAAGCGGGCGTTCAAGACCCTGGATCACTGCGCCATCTTCCTGCTGATCGCGGGGACCTACACACCGTTCCTGCTGGTGAACATGCGGGGGACCGTGGGCTGGACACTCTTTGCGGTGATCTGGTCACTGGCGCTGACCGGTGTGATCCTGAAGGTCATCTTCAAGAACCGCTTCAAGCTGGCACGGGTGGGTATCTACATTGCCATGGGCTGGCTGATCACCTTTGCCTCATCGGACCTGGTGGCCAGCCTCAGTGAAACCGCGCTGAACCTCACCATTGCCGGCGGCGTTGTCTACACCGCCGGCGTGGCGTTCTACCTGGCGGACCGCATTCCCTACATGCATGCGGTCTGGCACCTGTTCGTCATCGGCGGAAGCGCCTGCCACTTCAGCGCCATCTACTACGGCGTTCTGCCTCACGCAGTCTGATCAGAACGCCCAGACCATCGCCATCAGCACACCCCAGGCCAGCAGGGACGCGGCCATAATGGTGTAGGTCGCCGACATCATCTCGACGTCGTTGTCCTTACGCTCACAGATTGAACGCAAGCCCTGATAGACCAGGGCACAGGACAGAAACAGCCCCGCAAACACTGCCACCACGCTCACCGCCAGCGCCGGAACCAGCAACGCCAGTGACGACAGCCACAGGGGGAGAGGTGCTATGGCCGCCAGGAGATAGGCATCCTGGTAGCTGACTTCCAGCTTGTGGCTATCGAGCACAGCATGAACCAGCCACCCCATGACGAAGAACGTGAGCAGCTCGGCCAGGAACAGGATCGTGGTGATGAAACGCCATTCCTTGCCACCAAAGCCCTGGATAAAGCTGTCACCATACTGGGTGCCGGCATAGTAGAGCAGGACCGGCGGCAGGAAAGACATGGGTACCACCACAACCCAGGCCAGGAAGGGAATGGAAAGATTCAGGCGCCGCAATTCAGACCAGGCGCCATTGCCGGAGAACGGCAAACGGGCGAGTTGTGTAATATTCATGATGCACCTTTACAGATCAGCCTCCGATACTTTTAACTGTTAGCCCTGCACCACTTATCGGTCAAGGACAGCAGATGACCTCGGACAAGTCCGCCCGCCCCCGCAAAAACATTCATGCGTTCTGGCTTTTCTTTCCGGCTGCCGCCATTCTTGCCGCCCTCGCCGTACCCCTGTCCATTTACGGGGTTTTGTCGGGCACCGGCTGGCCACCGGGGCTGCTGGGGGCCGGACACGGCCATGAACTCGTCTTCGGTTTTGCTCTGGCCCTGATCGCCGGCTATACCCTTGGTCCACAGCCCCGCCGAATACTGGCCACCCTGTTCATTCTGTGGGTACTGGCACGTATCACCTGGTTGCTGACGCCGGACAGCTGGCCCGCCCAACTGCTGAGCCTCACCTTTGCGCTGCTGCTGGCCCGCTACGTGGTGCCCCGGTTCAACGCCGCAAAGAAATGGCGCAACCGGATAGCCGGCCCCCTGATCCTGGTGCTGTGCCTGATGGTGCCGGGTTTCTGGCTCACGGGGCTGGTCGGCCCGGAAAACCTGCTTCCGGATCGGACACGACTCCTGCAGTCCGCCGTTCTCGGCCTGTTGCTGTTAATGACCTTCATGGGCGGCCGAATCATTGCACCGGCGGTCGCGGGTACCCTGGAAAAGAAAGGTACGCCCCTCGAAGCCAGGGTCCAGCCGCGGATTGAGGGAGCGCTGATTGTGCTGCTGATTGTTGCCATGGGGTTGGCCATGAGCCAGATCACCGAACGGCTCGCCGGTGCCGTGCTCTTGACTGCAGCTTTGCTGATCGTTGTCAGGGTTCTCCGGTGGCGCCTGTGGCACTGCCCGGAGCGACCGGATCTTCTGGTGTTTGCGGCCGGCTATCTGTGGCTTGCCGCAGGTGCTTCGGCCACTGGAATCCATTTTCTCGCTGGCATCCCCCCAACGCCGGCCCTGCACCTTATTACGGTAGGAGCCCTGGGAACCCTGTCCGCCAGTGTCATGCTGCGGTTGGCATGGCAACGCGCCTGGCGCTGCCCACCTCCGGCATGGCAACCCGTCGGCCTGGCTGCCTTGCTGGGTCTGTCCGCACTCAGCCGGTATCTCGCCGGCCCCACACCCTTCGCCAGTCCCGGCTGGTTGTGGTTGTCCGCCGGGCTCTGGTGCGTGACCTATCTTGGCGTCGCCATACAGCTTCTCACCCTCTATCGGCCCGCTCACAACCGGCGGAAATGATTGGCTACCCCTTCTGCGCCAGAGCCTCCACAGGCTACCACTTTGGAAATATCACTTATGCAAGCAATTGTTTTAAAAGAACTTTAATAGCCTCCCGAGACAACCGGAGCGAGCCGAAATCTGCCACCACAATTCAACAGATCGTTTCCTTGATGAATATCAAGAATGCTTCTGCCACTTGATTTGCACAATGACACCAAACCCAAAGAGCCACGGAGTGCCGTGGTGTCCGGGCAGTAAATCGAGGAGCAGAAAATGGCCAAAACCAACGCAGACATCGAACACTGGGATGTCGAAAGTGAGGAATTCTGGGAGCAGGAGGGCAAGCGCGTTGCCACCCGCAACCTTTGGATTTCCATCCCCAGCCTGCTGATGGGCTTCGCCATCTGGCTGATGTGGGGCATGATCACCACCCAGATGAAGAACCTGGGCTTCCCGTTCACGGTGGACCAGCTGTTTACCCTGACCGCGATTGCCGGCCTCTCCGGCGCCACCCTGCGGATACCTGCCTCATTCATGATCAAGATTGCCGGTGGCCGCAACACCGTGTTCCTGACCACCGCCCTGCTTATGATCCCCGCCCTTGGCACCGGTATCGCCCTGATGAATCCGGACACTCCGTTCATCGTGTTCCAGGCACTGGCGCTGCTCTCAGGTATTGGTGGCGGTAACTTCGCCTGCTCCATGAGCAACATCAGTGCCTTCTACCCCAAGAGCAAACAGGGCTATGGCCTGGGCATGAATGCCGGCCTCGGTAACTTCGGCGTCACCACCATGCAGATCCTGATCCCGCTGGTGATGACCGTCGGTATCTTCGGTGCCCTCGCCGGCGATCCCATGCAGCTGCAAAGCCCCAGCGGCACTCTGATTGGCCGCATCGAAGCCGGCACCGACACCTGGATCCAGAACGCCGGCTTCATCTGGCTGGTGTTCCTGATTCCCCTGGCGTTCGCCGGCTGGTTCGGCATGAACAACCTGAAAGTGGTCACCCCGAACCCCGGCAACCCGCTGTCGGCCTTTGGCAAGATACTCGGCCTCTACGGCGTCGGCATTCTGACTTCCATTGCCGGTGTCTGGGCGCTTTCCATTATGAACATGTGGCTGGCGCTGCCACTGACCATCGTCCTGACCGTGGTCCTGCTGCGCCTGATCCCGGGTGATATCCAGCCCAACATCAAAAAGCAGTTCGCGATTTTCAGCAACAAGCACACCTGGTCCATGACCGTGCTCTACATCCTGACCTTCGGATCCTTCATCGGCTTCTCTGCAGCCCTGCCACTGTCCATCAGCGTTATCTTCGGCAACATGATGGAAGTCGCCGCCGACGGCACGGTAACCCGGGTGGTCAACCCGGATGCGCCCAGCGCCCTGACCTGGGCCTGGATGGGACCGTTTGTGGGCGCACTGATCCGTCCGGTGGGCGGCTGGATCTCTGACAAGATGGGCGGCTCCATCGTGACCCAGATCATCTCCGTGGTCATGGTGGTCGCTTCCGTGGCTACCGGTTACGTGATGATGCTGGCCTACAACTCCACCGATCCGAACAGCTACTTTGCCCTGTTCCTGATCCTGTTCATCATCATGTTCGCCGCCAGCGGTATCGGTAACGGCTCCACCTTCCGCAGCATCGGCTTCATCTTCGACCAGCAGCAGAAGGGCCCGGTCCTGGGCTGGACCTCTGCCGTCGCCGCCTACGGCGCCTTCATCGCCCCGCGGGTGATGGGCCAGGAAATCCAGGCCGGCACACCGGAGGTGGCCATGTACGGCTTTGCAGTGTTCTACGCTGTGTGCCTGGTGGTTAACTGGTGGTTCTACCTGCGCAAGAATGCGTACATCAAGAACCCGTAATTCCATCTCACGATCAAAACTCGGCGGCTCCCATGGGAGCCGCTTTTCGTTGGAGCTACCTGAAACAGCGCTGGATCAGGGGCTGCATCCGAGCACTTCACGGATCCTTACCACCGGTTCACTGTTATCCGCCTCCATCGCCCTGGCAAGGTCTTCAACGGTTCGCCCCTCCCCATTGGTCAGCGTGCTATCGGCCCCCGCCTCGACCAAAAGCTGGACCAACTCGGGGTTCCTGTTCCTGGCCGCCCACATCAGGGCTGTCTGGCCATTCTCCGTTTCCTGTACGTCCAGCTCAGCACCTCGTTCAACCAGCACGCGGGCCGTTTCCAGCCGGTTATTGACAACCGCCCCCATCAGGGCGGAGTAACCCGACTTCTCAAGGTGGTTGATGTCAGCACCTTCGTCCAGCAAGAGCTCCATGATCTCCCTATAGCCACCTGCCGCCGCACGCATCATGGCGGTCCAATTACAGTCATCGCCGGCATCGATCCTGACACCCTTGTCCATCAGGAACCGGACCCGCTCAAGATTGCCTTCCTCAGCGGCAACGATAATCGGCGTGCGCCCGCGCAGATCCCGGGCCTCGTAATCCTCGCCACCGAAAAACAGCAGCCACAGTCCCGCCAGCACCAGCACTGCCGCCATTCCTCCCAGGACTCCGGACCAACGTTCCACCACACTCACACTGCACCTCCTGAACCGATGATCCGTGGATCATGTTTTGTACTGGACAAAGAATACAAAAAAACCCGCCGGCATAATGCACGGCGGGTTGTATCCGAAAAAGGGTTTCAGGGATCAGCCGGTCGCTCTTGCCGCCCGGAGGCGCTCCTCTTCCTCGATTTGGCGGTCCACGGAAGATACGTGGTATTCGTCAGAGAATCCGCTTTCCGGCTCCTTCAGCCACATCACGCACAGTACCCAGCTGATGAAGGCACCGGCGGCGATGATGTAGAAGAACTGGGTCGGGGTGACGAAGGTGAAGATGGTGAGATAGACCACCGCGCCAACGTTACCATAGGCCCCGGCCATACCGGAGATCTGACCGGTGAGCCGGCGCTTGATGGAGGGAATGATGCCGAAAGTGGCTCCCTCTGCGCCCTGCACGAAGAAGGAAGTGAACACGGTAATACCGACGGCAATGATCAGCGGCCAATTGGAGTTCATCAGGCCCATCATGGCGAAGCCGACTGCGATACCGAACATGTAGCTGAGCATCACGAACCGGCGGTTACCCATGCGATCGGAGACCAGGCCACCCATGGGACGGGCTACGAGGTTGACGAAGGCGAAGGAAGCGGCGATCAGGCCGGCCGCGGTAGCGCTCAGGCTCCAGGTTTCCTCGAAAAACATGGGCAGCATGGAAACCACGGCCAGCTCGGCGCCGAAGTTAGCGAAGTAGGTGCTGTTCAGGGCAGCAACGCTGTTGAACGGGTATTTGTCATCTTCCGGCACACCTTTTTTCAGGATAGGCACGTTAACCCGCAGGATCTGGATGATCTGGTAACAGACGATGGCGAAGATGACGGCGTAGCAGATGGCCGCTCCGGTGGTGCTGAGGTAGCCCATGTTCTGGATGCGCCAGACCAGGATGGCCAGCACGCCCACCAGGGGAACGGTCCAGAGAATCAGCTTGACCATGTCACCCCAGGTGCTCACTTCCAGGGCCACCGCCTTGCGGGGCTTGCGATGCACGGTACCGGCCGGACCGTCTGTGATGGCAAACCAGTAGTAGACGCCATAGGCCGCCATGACAATGGCACTCTGGGCAATGGCCCAGCGCCAGCCGTCCTCACCGCCGTACATGTGCAGGGCAATGGTGGGCAGGGAGATGGCTGCGGCAGCGGAACCGAAGTTACCCCAGCCGGCGTAGAAACCCTCGGCAAAGCCGATGTCCTTGGGCTTGAACCACATGGCGGTCATGTGGATACCGACCACAAAGCTGGCACCGATGGAGCTGAGCACCAGGCGGCTGACCAGCAGCTGGGTCATGGTATTACCGAAGGCGAAGAACAGTGCCGGGATGGACATCAGCACCATCAGCACCGAGAACACCCGCCGGGGACCAAAGCGGTCCAGGGCCATACCCACCACGATCCGGGCCGGAATGGTCAGGGCCACGTTGCAGATGGCGAACAGGCGGAGGTCATCGGTGGTCAGCCAGTCGACACTCTTGAGCATGCTGGACGCCAGCGGCGCCATGTTGAACCACACGTAGAAGGTAATAAAGAATGCAATCCAGGTCAGGTGCAGCGCCTTGATCTCGGCGTTCCTGAAACGGAAGACGTCTGCGACTTTCATGTCAGCCTCCTTGGGC
>JAAZVL010000110.1 GCA_018623515.1 Marinobacter sp. | reverse complement strand
GGCAGCAAGAACCCCTGGCAGGTCCAGCGCCTGAAGAACAAGATGGGCAACGTCGCCAACGCCTCCAGCGAAGCGGAACTGCGCGGCGCCCTGGCCTGGATGGTGGGCGAGGAAGGTCGCGGCGTTCCCACCATCATCGAAATGGTCGCCATGACCCGCTTCGACTGCATGATTGGCAGCTCCGCCGGCATGCGCCAGGCCGTGGCGCAGGCCACCCACCACTGCCGCCATCGCAGCGCCTTCGGCAACCGCCTGATTGATCAGCCGCTGATGCAAAACGTACTGGCCGACCTCGCCCTGGAAAGCGAAGCGGCGCTGGCCTACACCATGCGCATCGCCCGCGCCCTGGACAACCAGGACCAGGAACACGAACGCCTGCTCGCCCGCCTGGCCACCCCGGTGGGCAAATACTGGATCTGCAAACGCACCCCGAACCACGCCTACGAGGCCATGGAATGCATCGGCGGCAGCGGCGTGATGGAAGACTGCATCATGCCCCGCCTGTTCCGGGAGTCCCCGGTCAACGCCATCTGGGAAGGCAGCGGCAACGTGCAATGCCTGGACACCCTCCGGGCCATGCAGAAAGAACCCGACACCCTCGACGCCTTCTTCCGCGAGGCCGCCGAGGCCCGAGGCACCGACGCCCGCTTCGACCGCTTCCTGGGCCAACTGCAGACCGACTTCGCTGACATCAGCGATTTCCAGTACCGTGCCCGCAACCTCGTGGATCGCATGGCCCTGGCACTGCAGGCCTCACTGCTGATCCGGAACGCCCCCAGCGCCGTCGCCGATGCCTTCTGCGCCTCCCGGTTGGAAAACAATGGTGGCATGAATTACGGCAACCTGCCCTCAGGCACCGACGCGGCGGCCATTATCAAACGGGCGACGCCTGTAGTAGGGTAATCAGTTGTCTGTCCCGGGGTGTAATAGCACACAGCTCGGGGACTCCACGTGATTGGTTGACGAACCGGTGGGGGATGCCTTTCCAAAACTGTGCGCAGCCATGGATGGCGGAGCTCAAGCGTCACAGGGACGTGCCGAAGGAGCGGGTTTTGGAAAGGCATCCTCCACCGGTTCCTGCACCTTGGCCGGAATACCTATGTCAGAAGCACTCCGAAAACTGCTCAAAGAGGGCAACCCCCAACAGCCCGTCATCACCCCCCACGTGGGCGTGATGACACTGCACTTCCAGCTCTACGGCTGCGAGGACCTCAAAGCCAAACGCAAGGTGTTCACCGCCCTGCGCGCCGTCTGGGGCAAGGAACCCGACCTGGCGGTGGCCGAAACCGCCGACCAGGAAGCCCTGGACTGCGCCACCTGGACCGTCGCCGCCCTGGGCACCTCCTCCCAGCAGATCAGCCAGCGACTGGACATGGTCGAAAAAGCCATCCAGGAGCGCATAGATGCTGCCATACTGGAAGTGCAGCGCGAAATTCTCTGACTCCCCGGGGCCCCGGAGCAGCGGCGTGTGGCGCAGCCGCCAGCCACGCCGTATACTACGCCCCCTCAGGGACGTCAGCGCACCTGCCAGATGCAGGTTTACAGTTTGCCAATGCCGGACATGATGCCGGCCGAATTCGGGGGGCATCCGGAACCAGCCCCGCGGACGACCACTGATTCTGTGTGGTGCCTATGACCGGAAAGAAAAAATCCGCCCAGGCCTCGGTCGAGGCGATGTACCGTGTATTCACCGTGCCCGAGGCACCGGAATCCACCCTCAGCCGAATCGACCAGGACATATCCCGCAACCTTGCAGGCTTCCTGCAGGAGCACATTGTTGCGGTCGAACGGGACCTCTCGGAAGTCGAGAAAGACTTCGCCGAGTACAACATCCCGGAGAAACCCGTGTTCGTCTCCGAGCAGGCCCAGTTCCTGCTGGACAAGCTCGTGGCCAACTCCGTACACACTGCGTCCCCGGCCTTCATCGGGCACATGACCTCGGCGCTGCCGTACTTCATGCTGCCGCTGTCGAAAATCATGATCGCCCTGAACCAGAACCTGGTGAAGACCGAAACCTCCAAGGCCTTCACGCCCATGGAACGCCAGGTGCTGGGCATGATTCACCGGCTGGTGTACCAGGAAGACGGCTCCTTCTATCGCAAATGGATGCACGACCCCCGTCACACCCTCGGTGTCATGTGCTCCGGTGGCACCATTGCCAACCTGACGGCCCTGTGGGTCGCACGCAACCGCGCCTTCCCGGCGGAAGGCAGCTTCCGTGGTCTGCATCAGGAAGGCCTGTTCCGGGCCTTGAAATACTATGGCTACGAGGGCGCTGCCATCCTGGTGTCCCGTCGGGGCCACTATTCCCTGCGTAAGGCGGCCGATGTACTCGGCCTGGGCCGTGATGCCCTGGTACCGGTGGATACCGATGACGAGAACCGCATCCAGCCGGATGCCCTGCGTGACAAGTGCCTGGAACTGCAAAAGCAGAAGATCAAGGTCATGGCCATTTGCGGCGTGGCCGGCACCACCGAAACCGGCAACGTGGATCCCCTGGATGCCGTGGCCGACATAGCCCGGGAATTTGGCGCTCATTTCCACGTGGATGCCGCCTGGGGCGGGCCGACCCTGTTCTCCCGCACCTACAAGACGCTCATGCGCGGCATCGAGAAGGCGGACTCCGTCACCTTCGATGCTCACAAACAGCTGTACGTCCCCATGGGTGCCGGCCTGGTGGTGTTCAAGGACCCCACGCTGCCGAGCGCGGTGGAGCACCACGCCCAGTACATCATCCGCAAAGGCTCCCGGGACCTGGGCAGCACCACCCTGGAAGGCTCGCGCCCGGGCATGTCCATGCTGATCCACTCCGGCCTGAAAATCCTCGGCCGCGAGGGCTACGAGATCCTGATCGACCAGGGTATCGAAAAGGCCCACACCTTTGCCGACATGATCAACGGTGAGCCGGATTTCGAGCTGGTCACCAAACCGGAACTGAACATCCTGACCTACCGCTACTGCCCGGAAGACGTGCAACAGGCCCTGGCGGTGGCGGACGAGTTACAGGCAGAGAAGCTGAATACCTGCCTGAACCGGATCACCAAGTTCATCCAGAAAACCCAGCGGGAGCGGGGCAAGGCATTTGTCTCCCGGACCCGGCTGGAGCCGGCCCGCTATTTCCGCTTCCCCTGCATCGTCTTCCGGGTAGTGCTGGCCAATCCGCTGACCACAAAAGAAATCCTGGCCGATATTCTGAAGGAACAGCGTGAGCTGTCGAAGGAAGCAGGGATTTCAGACGAGATGACCATCCTGCACCAGATGGCGGATGCGGTGCTCAAGCAACACGCACCGAGCGCACGGCAGGCCTGAGGTACAAAATATGTTCTGAGGCCTGGTGGATTAACAGAGTCCGCAGGGAAGGGGGAGGGATCCCCCAAAACACGCTGTGAATACATCCCTGTACGCTCGGCTCCGCCATCCATGGCTCCGCACGGTTTTGGGAGATCCCTCCCCCTTCCCCGCTCCGAGGTTCGGTCAGGCTGGTCGCAAGCTATCCGGGCTCGGCCCTGCCCTGACCAGCCGATCCTCAGCATTTGATCAGTAAAGCGCCTCTTCGTCATCCAGCACATCGTGGATGATATCCAGGAACATCCTGTCCGCCTCGCTCCAGTTCTCCGGAATCCGGATGTTGGTGCTGGCGCTGATTTCCTGAGCGATCAGTTCGTTGGCGTTGGGCTGGCCACGGTGCTTGCGGGCAATCTCCATGGATTTCACGGCAATGGTTGGATCGCTCAGGACCTTCTTGATAAAGGTCCGCAGCTCGTCAATCATCTTCGCCTGACGGCTTTCAACGGATGAACTCATTCTTCACTCCCCGGACAGATAGACTCGGGGGTGAAAAGCACCCCCTTTCCAAACAGTATGACCAAACTGGCTTTATACAACCAGCCCGGTCAGATCAACAAGCCCCGGAGGGTGAAGAACAGGATCGCAGCCATGACGGCCGAGGCCGGGACGGTAATGATCCAGGCCGCGGCGATCCTGACCAGGTGTGAACGCTTGACCATTTCTTCCTTGTAAATCTTCTTCAGGCGCTTGCGCTCGGACTTGGACAGCGGCACTTCCCGCTTGTGTTTCTTGGCCTGCTTGAGCAGGCTCTCCATCTCTTCCACCGAGGCATTCCGGAAGTCGTCGAGGAAGGGCTTGAGGCGTTCCTGCTCGTCCGGGTCGTGGTGCTCGATGATCTTGTGCAGCTGGGTGGCATAGTTGCTTTTCAGGTACTCGCGCAGGAAGCCGACGCCAAAGACACCGCCGATGGCGATGTGGGTGGAGCTGACCGGCAGGCCCAGCTGGGAAGCCAGGATCACGGTCAATGCGGCGGACAGGGCAATACAGAAGGCCCGGGTCTTGTCCAGTTCGGTAATCTCGCTGCCCACAGTCTTGATCAGGCGCGGGCCGAACAGCATCAGGCCGACGGCAATCCCCAGGGCACCGACCATCATCACCCACAGGGGGATACTGGCGGACGCGACAACAGCGCCGGCGGACAGGGCATCATTGATCGCCGCCAGCGGACCGATGGCGTTGGCCACGTCGTTGGCACCATGGGCGAAGCTGAGCAGGGCGGCGGCGAAGATCAGCGGCCAGGTAAAGAGGGTGTTTACTCCGGCGGAGCTGTTTTCCATGGTAGAGGCCTTGCGACCCACCAGAGCACGAACCATCACGAACACCACAGCGGCCGCCACCAGGCCCACCAGGGAAGCTTCCAGAAAATCCACCTTGATGACTTTCTTGACGCCCTTGATCATCAGGTAGGTACCAAAGGCCCAGGCCATGATGGCCACCAGCCAGGGTACGAAGGTGCGGGCCGCAGGGACCACGTCCTGGCGGTAGAGCACGGTTTTCTTGATGGCATACAGGAACAGGGCTGCCAGAGCGCCGCCGAGTACCGGCGAGATCACCCAGCTGGCAGCAATTTTGCCCATGACCGCCCAGTCGGCAATTCCCCAGCCACCGGCGGCAATACCCGCTCCCAGGACACCGCCAACGATGGAATGGGTCGTGGAGACCGGCGCGCCCATCCAGGTCGCCAGATTCAGCCACAGGGCACCGGCCAGCAGTGCCGCCGTCATCAGCCAGATAAAGGCCCGGCCATCATCCAGGGTGGAGGGATCGATAATGCCCCCCTTGATGGTGGACACCACGTTGCCCCCGGCGATCAGCGCCCCTCCCGCCTCGAAGATTGCGGCTACAAGCACTGCCGCCCCCAGGGACAGCGCGCCCGAGCCCACCGCCGGGCCCACGTTGTTGGCGACATCGTTGGCACCGATGTTGATCGCCATGTAACCGCCGATGACGGCGGCGGCCATCAACAGCATGCTGCCGGGCATTCCATCGCTGAAAGAACCAACTGTCAGCCAGATGCCGAGAAGGAACAGCAAGCTGATTCCGACCCTGTATCTTTCCGTGGAAGGGCTGGTAAGGACGGTATCCAGGAATCCGGTTGAACGGGCCATAACAGATCAGGTCTCATTTGGTCAGAATGTAATCAGGCCAGTGGGCCGCGCGGCAACTATAATTTTTTTGTCACGAAATTGAAACCGAACCGTCATGTGGATACCCGGCACGCGCAACTGTGACCCAGGACCGCGAATGCACCACGGATTGGCGGATAATGGCAAGATATGACGCCAAAAAATACAATAAAGTCCTGAATCCCCTATGAGTCAGTCCCAGTCATTCAGTCACCAGGCTGCCGGTGCGCGCGAGGATGCTCAGGTTTCGCGGTTACTGACGTGGCTATCGTTCGCGGCGATTGTCTTCCTGCTGGGTATCGGCCTGAAAGCCTGGTATTCGGCCCACACGCTGCACGCCTGGGTACTCTGGTCCTGCTCCGTCCTGGTTGCCCTGAACATGGTGTACTTCGCCTTCAGCGGCGACGCCGTGCGCCAGAAGGGCGGCCTGATCGTGGTGGTAGGCGTGCTGTTCGTGTACCTGATCGCCACCGGTGGCGAGAGCAACACCGGTCCGTTGTGGCTCTATGTTTTTCCGCCCCTGCTTTTCTTCCTGACCAGCCTGAAAGCCGGCACCGCCGTCCTGCTCATCTGTTATCTGGTCGCTGCGGTGGTCTTCCGGTTTCCGGACCTGCCGTTCGTCACGGCCGAGTATTCCAGCGACTTCAAGATCCGGTTCTTTGCCACCCTTACCTTCGAATCCATCTTCTGTTTCGTGCTGGAGGCCGGCCGGTTGCAAGCACGTAACGAGCTGCTGGAGCTGGTGGTGACCCACGAGCGTGCTGCCAGGACCGACGAACTGACGGGTCTTTCCAACCGGCGGGACATGCAGCACCGCCTGGTCAGCGAATTCTCACGGTACCAGCGTGCCGGACACCATTTCTCGATCGTGCTGATCGATCTGGATCTGTTCAAGCGCATCAACGATGAATACGGTCATGACGCCGGCGACGCCGTTCTGCGCCAGTTCGCGGCCCTGGTCCGGGACATCATCCGTCAGACCGACGTGGCGGCCCGCTGGGGCGGCGAGGAATTCCTGCTGCTGCTTCCGGATACTTCCCTGCTGCAAGCCCTCACCCTGGCCGAACGGCTGCGGGCAGAGGTCGCCGAAGCCACGTTCGGTTTCAGGAAACATCGCCTGCCAGTGACCATCAGTGCCGGCGTCTGCTCCATTGCCAAGGCAGCCTCCGTTGATGAGCTGTTGAAACAGGCCGATCTCAACCTCTATAACGCCAAGAACGGAGGCCGCAACCAGATCGCACCCCGGGTTCGCAGCCGGGGGGAAGACCGCCCCGCCGGTTCACTGTCTTGAGGCTGGCCATATCGATCGCTATGATCAGGCGCAAATCGGGCACTCGGCCCAAATACGCCAACTTTCACAGGACTCACAATGACAGCAATACGCATTCTGGTCGGGAGCGTTTACGGCGGTGCATTGATGACGGCACGGGAGATCCGTAAGGAGCTCGAGGCAGACGGGCACCAGGTCACCGTGCTGGAGAACCCCGAACTCTCCGACATCACGTCCAACGAGGAGCCTTTGCTGGTCTGCACCTCGACCACGGGCCAGGGCGAGATCCCGGAGAACCTGCTGCACTTCTATGTCGATTTGAGAGAACAACTGCCACAGCAACCCGGGCGCCCCTTCGGCATCATCGTGCTGGGAGACAGCTCCTACGGCGACACCTTCTGCGGTGCCGGCGAACTGATGGAGGAGGCTCTTTACGAAACCGCAGCCCGGAAAGTGGGAGATACCCTGCGCATCGACGCCATGGAAACCATGGAACCGGAGAGCGCGGCATTGCCCTGGGTAAGGGACTGGGTCAATCAGCTCTGAGTGGACTCAGCAAACACGTGGAAGGCCGATCCGGCGCTTGAGCCACCGGTAACGACGGGTCATACTCGGGAGACAATGATAAGCAATGCGACAGCCTGTGACATTGACCCGCCCATTCCAGCTTCTGATTACCGTCATGGTCCTGTCGGTGCTGGCAGCTCCGTCTTTTGCTGCGGGCGACAGCGTGCGTCCGTCCATGGAGTTTTTGCTGACTGACCCGGAATCACCGGTAACCCCGACGCAGGCCCTGGCCATGGGTGACTGGCAATCACTGGAGGACCCGAGTCCGAACTTCGGTTATATCCGCAAGACCGTGTGGCTGCGTTTCCCGGTTCCCGAACAGGGCGATATCAATCTGCTGGAAATCGGTTACGCTCATCTGGACCACATCCGTTTCCTCCTGCTGGAAAACGGTGAGGTCGTCAGTGAGGCCACGGCTGGCGACCAACTGCCATTTCTGGAACGCCCGGTGCTCTATCGCAACTTCCTGTTCCGGTTTGATCATGCCCCGGACGCCAACCAGCAAATCCTTCTGAAAGTCAGCACCAGCGGCGCCGTTCAGATCCCGGTGCACCTCTGGCATGACAAGGATTTCTTCGAAAGCGCGTTTTTCGAGGACCTGATCCATGCCGTCTATTACGGCATCCTGATTACCGTCATCTGCTTCAATCTGTTCATCTTCATCGCCCTGCGGGACAAGATCTACCTGCTGTATGTGCTCTCCACGCTGGGTTACCTGGTGATTATCGGCAGTCTGAATGGCATCGCCTACCAGCTGCTGTGGCCGGCCAATCCCGAGATACAGAACCGATCCATGGTGCTGGGCATTCCCTTTGCCATGGTTTTCACACTCTGGTTCGCCCATGCGTTCCTCCGGCTCAAGAACCAGAGTCCGGCCACCGCCCGGGTTGTGAACTTCGCAATCATCCTCAATACCGTCGCGGCGCTGGCCACGTTCCTGATCGACTACAATACCGCAATCCGGCTGGTGGTCGCCCTGACCATACCCAGCTGCCTGCTACTGATACTGCTCGGGCCGCAACAGTGGCTCCGGGGTAACCGGCAGGCCATCTACTACACCCTGGCATGGGGCGCACTGACCCTTGGCAGCGCAGTCACCGCGGCCAACAAATACGGCCTGTTACCCAACAGCTTCCTGAGCGTTTATGCCATGCAGATCGGCTCGGCCCTGCAGGCCGTGCTGCTCGCCCTGGCCATGGCGAGCAGGATCTACCAGGAACGCCAGGACAAGGTGCTCGCCCGGGAGGCCGAGCTGCGTGCCCTGGAGGCACGCCGTAGTGTGGAACTGAGGTTGATGGATCAGGCCCTGCACCATCCCCTCACCGGCCTGCCGAACCGCAGCAGCTTCGAGATGATGCTCAATGACCTGATCATGCGGCATCCCGAAAAGCGTTACGGTGTCGCCGTGGTGCACCTGAACAACCTGCCCTCGGTCACCAAGACCCTGGGACACCGCAATACCGACCGGATCCTGG
>JAAZVL010000109.1 GCA_018623515.1 Marinobacter sp. | reverse complement strand
TTGGAGGCTGTGTGAAAACAGCCTCCGAAGCTGGCAAAATAACCGCGACATGGCTCGCGGTTATTTTTTTATGAGACATCTGGAAGGTACCCCTCGAAGTCAGACGCTGCTACTCCCACCCAGCGTTGAAGATTACATCCCCGAAGATCACCCGGTTCGCGTCATTGATGCCTTTGTGGATTCACTGAACCTGTCTGAGATGGGGTTCAGGAAAGCGCGGACCGCTCACACAGGCCGACGCCCTTATCATCCCGGCGATCTGCTCAAGCTATACATATACGCCTACCTCAATCAGACCAGCAGCACTCGACGACTGGAAAAGGAATGTCATCGCAATCTGGAAGTGCTGTGGCTAATGAAGCAGCTGGCACCGGACTTCAAGACCATTGCGGACTTCCGTAAGGATAACGGTGACGCGGTCAAGAAGGTGTGCCGTCAATTCATTGTCTTCTGCAAACAGGCGGGGCTGGTCAGTGGCCAGTTGGTGGCTATTGATGGCAGCAAGTTCAAAGCCGCGGCCAGTAAAGATCAGGCGATGACCCGCAAGCAACTGGAGAAACAGCTGGGTAAGCTGGACCAGAAGATTGACGGCTACCTCGCCCAGCTCGCGGCGTCCGAACGAGAGGGTGAGTCGGATCTGAACCGCGACAACGTGTCCGAAGCCCTGGCCTACCTGCAAGCCCACAAGGCAGAGCTTCAGGATGAACTGAAGGCGCTGGTCGATGACGATAAAACCCAGCACTGCCGTACCGAGCCGGAGGCCAGACTGATGAAATCCGGTCGGGAAGGCATGGTGGTGGGTTATAACGCGCAGAATGCCGTTGATGGGGCGCACCAGCTGATCGTCCACCACGAGTTGACCCAGGCCGGTAACGATACCCAGCAACTAAAACCGATGACGGAAGTGGCCAATGAGATACTGGACGGCGAAGTAGAGACCGTCGTTGCCGACGCCGGCTATTCCAATGGTCAACAGATCAGTGACCTTCAGTCCTCCGAGTACGACGTGGCGGTGCCATCGAACCGGGCGATCAATAACCAGGGCGACGGCGATTACTTCCAGAAACGTGACTTCACGTATCTGCCGGAAGAGGATGCCTACCGCTGTCCTGCCGGCCAGTTATTGCATCACAAGACCATCAACAACAAAAAGAAAATGCATTTGTATGCCCGCTCCGGCTGCGATCAATGCCCTCTTCAAACCAGGTGCACCCAGGCCGACCGACGCTGGATTACGCGACACTTTGACGAAGAGGCTCTGGAAAAAGCGAACACGACCGCAACACCTGAGCGCATGATCCGCCGAATGGCCACCGTTGAGCCTACCTTCGCCACACTCAAAAGGCTGCTGAATAAAGGGCGATTTACCTGCTGGGGGCTTGGTTCTGCCAGTAGCGAGTACAGCCTGGGTGTTCTGAGTTATAACTTGATGCGAGCGATCAATGTGCTGGGCGTGAAGGGGATCCTGGCAAGGCTGGCTTGAGCCTCTCCTCAGCATTTTTATCGTCTGGACATATAAACCGATTCAAAACAAAAATGCCCCGGACAATGTCCGAGGCATTTTGCTCGCCAGCTCAGAAGCTACGTAAATCGAGTTTTTACACAGCCTCTTCGAGCGGGGTTTTTTATTTGCAGATCACACCGTTCTGTTTTGCCCTCCGTCAATTTCTGATCGATCACTATTTGCACAACTCTGACCCTCCTGCCTATTCTTCAGGTTGGAAGCAAATCATTTGGCAAGGAGGTCCACCCATGAATAAAACCATCAACGGCTCCTATGACGATCACGACCAGGCCAAGAACACCTGGGACGATCTGATCGCCACCGGCATCCCGAGGGACAACATCTACATTGACGAAGACGCCAAGCAGGTCAAGGTGATTGTGCCGGAGGAAACCGAGCGGGAAGTCCGCGAAATCTTCGAGCGGCACAGGCTGCACTGACACCGGCATTGCGGACTAACAGGGAAAGGAGCAAATCTATGAGTGGAAAAGATGGTGATGTAGCCGAACGCGGTCGCGGAGACAGGTTGATCAAGGAGGAAATTCACGATCCGTACATGGCCCGGAGCAAGCCCAAGGAGCCGACCGTCTGCCCCGAATGCAGCGCAGTCTTCCAGAAAGGGCGTTGGCAATGGTCGGCCGAGTCTGTGGCGAATGCCCACGAGATGATGTGCCCGGCCTGTGAGCGGATCCGGGATGACATGCCCGCAGGTATCCTCACACTGTCAGGGGCATTTCTCGGAAAGCATCGGGACGAAATCCTGAAGCTGATCCAGAACAAGGTGGAGGAAGAGAAGGCTCAGCACCCCATGAAACGCCTGATGGGCGTTGAAGATGGACCGGAGGGCGAGTTGGTGGTCAAGTTCACCGACCTGCATTTGCCACGGGGTACAGGGGAGGCCATTGAGCGGGCTTACGACGGTGAACTGGAGATTCAGTACACCAAGGAGTCGAACCTCGTCCGGGTTTACTGGAACCGCGATCAATAATTGCTAGAGTGACCGCCCGGCATCGGTCTCGATGGCCTCGAACCCTGAGACAAGGTCGAGGAGTTCCGAGGTAATGACCGTTTGCCTGGCGCGCCGGTAGTTCATCGTCACATCACCGAGCCTTTCTTCCAGGTTACGCTCGGCTGCCTGCATGGCGGCCAGGCGTCCTCCATGTTCGCTTGCCTGGGATTCGGCGCAGGCCCTGAACAGGAGCACGAACAGGTACTGGTCCAGCAGGCGCCGGAACAGTGCCTGCCGGTCCATGGTGTAGGTGGGCAGGCTGCGGGAGGGCCAGGGTTCCTCCTCCAGGCGGTGAAAACGCCGCAGATTTACGGGTAATAATTCAACCCCGGTGGGGTGGTAACCCTGCATCCGGGAGTGGCGGTTATAGAACAGGTAGACATAATGCACTCCGCCTTCTTCGCGCCATTCATCGGTTTTCAGCAGGATCTGGCCGACCGTCTTCGTGATCTGGCTGGCCGAACCGGGCACCGGAAACTCGTCTTCAACAGTCTGGCCGGCATGTTCCAGACTGGCCGCTGCCCGTGTGCCAACGGCCAGGATTCTGCGACTGTCCCTGTCCGCCGGGATGCCCTCCATGCGCTCCTGCGCATACTCAACAATTTCTTCGTTGAAACGGCCGCACAACCCATGATCGGAGCCGAATACGATGGCGCCCAAGCGATGACCTTCAGAGGCTGACACTTTTTCGAAGCTTGAGGGATCAAAGTCCTTCAGAACTACGTGCAGACCCATTTCGACGGTTCGGTAGTAACCGGAGAGCGCCCGTACCGCCTGCTCGTACTGGTGGATATTGGCGGCCGAGAGCGCTTTCATTGTTCTCACGATGCCCCGGAGGTCTTCCAGGCTGTCCAGCTGTTTGTGCAAATGCTCCAGTGATTCCATGTCAGGCTCTTTCCGTTTCTGCAGGTTCGAACTCTGCCAGTGCCTCCCGGATGACCTCGGCGGTCCGCTGCCACTGTTCGTCTTCCAGCTTCTTACCGGCATCCATTGCGGCACAGATTTCCGGCAGGGTCTTGAGCACCTGTTGTTGAATTTTCTGTTCCGCTTCTGTCACCTTCTCGACAGTCAGGTCATCCAGCAGTCCGGCGTTGACAGCAAAGAGAATGACGGCCTGTTCGCAGGCCCTCAGCGGCCGGTGTTCGTGCTGTTTCAGCACTTCGCGGACCCGCCGGCCGCGTTCGATGGTAGCGCGGGTGTCCTCATCCAGGCGCGTGGAAAATCGGGCAAAGGTTTCCAGTTCCTCGAACTGGGAGTACGCGAGGCGCAGGTCGCTGGCGACACTGCGTAGCGAAGGATGCTGGGTTTTCCCGCCTACCCGGGATACTGATTTACCCACGTGGACGGCCGGCAGAAGACCCTTCTGGAACAAGGTGGGCGACAGGTAGATCTGGCCGTCCGTGATCGAGATCAGGTTGGTGGGAATGTAGGCGGAGATGTCCTGGGCCTGGGTCTCGATCACGGGCAGTGCGGTCAGTGAACCACCGCCGAACTCGCTGCGCAGGTGGGTGCTGCGCTCCAGCAGGCGGGAATGGATGTAGAAGATGTCGCCCGGGTAGGCCTCCCGGCCCGGTGGCCGGCGCAAGAGCAGGGACAGTTCCCGGTAGGCCCGGGCGTGGCGGGTCAGATCGTCGTAGACGATCAGCGCATCCTGGCCCTGTTCCATGAAGTATTCCGCCATGGTGGTGGCGGCGTAGGGTGTGATGTAGCGCAGGCCCGGGGGATCGTCGTCCGAGGCGACTACCACCACCGTGTGTTCCATGGCCTTGTGCTGGCGCAGGACTCCCACTACCTTGGCCACAGACGTGGCGCGCTGGCCCACGGCACAGTAGATGCAGACCACGCCCTTGTCACGCTGGTTGATGATGGTATCGACGGCGATGGACGTTTTGCCTGTCTGCCGGTCACCGAGAATCAGTTCACGTTGTCCACGGCCAATGGGGATGAGAGCGTCGATGGACTTGATGCCGGTCTCCAGGGGCGTGGTCACGGGTGCCCGCTCGATGATTTCCGGTGCCGGTCGCTCAATGGGGCGGCGCTCATGGAACTCCAACGGCTTGCCCCCATCCAGCACCCGGCCGGTTGCGTCAATCACCCGGCCCAGCAAGGCTTCACCCACCGGGGTGTCGGTTTCCCGGCCGGTTGCGGTCACCCTTATGCCGGCGCTGAGCTTTTCGCTGTCGCCCAGCAGCATGATGCCTACTTCCTCCGGCTCCAGGTTGATCGCCACCCCGAGAACCCCATCGGGAAACTGCACCAGCTCCTCCGAGGTAACACTGGCGAGGCCCCGCACCCGGGCAATGCCGCCACCCACCTGCAGGACGGTCCCCGTTTCCTGGCTGTGCAGGGTGAACCGGTTGTCCCGGGCCACGGTCCGGATGGTGGCCATGGTCTCATCCAGCATCTGAATCAGCATGGCGTCAGGCTCCCGGCTCGGTGGTTTCGAGAGGCTCGAACGCCTTCTCGACGCTGGCGGTGAGCTCTTCCAGGTAGTCGGACAGGTTCCAGCTGATCCGCTGGCTTTCACAGGTCAGTTCGATGCCGCAGATCAGCTCCGGCGACTGGGTGTAGTTCACAGTCATATCAGTGCCTACCAGTTCGTGAATCGATCGCGTCAGGGCGCTTCGCTGGCCTGGATCAAGCTCGAAGGAAGTTGCGATAGTGGCAGGTTCGCTGGATTGGGCCATCGCTTGCCGGGTAGCCTCATCCAGCGAGTGCAGCTGCCGGATGAAGGTGTGGGCAATCCGCTCCTCAAGACGCTCGTCGGCGAGGTCCTGCAGGGCCTTCCGGATGACGGTTTCGACCACCTCGAGGGACTGATGTCTCAATCCATCAATAAAAGCGGTCTTTTCTTCATCGACCTCCCGCATCCAGTGATTGCGAACTCGGGCGGTTTCCTCCCGGGCCTGCTCCAGCATCTGGCTTCGGGTCTGTCGGGCTTCCTGGCGGGTTTCTTCCAGCAGGTCTTCCCGCTCTTTTTCAAAACTGGCCAGTTTCTGCTGGTAGTTCTGTTTCTCGTGGATCGCCTCCTGCTCACGGTCGTCGGCATCGTCCATCCGGTTGCGGATCTTTTGCTCGCGCCGGTCCATGGCCCGGATGACTGGCTGATAGAGGAAGCGCTTGAGCAGCCAGACCAGGATCAGGAAATTGACAACCTGAGCCGAGACCGTGATCCAGTTAATTTCCATGGATCAGCCTCCGGCGGCGGCTGTTACATGATCCCAGAACGGATTGGCGAAGATCAGGATCATCGCCACCACGAAACAGTAGATTGCCGTTGATTCGATCATGGCCAGGCCCACGAACAGGGTGCGGGTGATGGTGGCGGATTCATCAGGCTGCTGGGCAATGGCACTCAGGGCCTGGGCCACGGCACGGGCTTCACCGAACGCGGGTCCGATGGAGCCGATGGCTATGGTCAGGCCGGCGGTGATGACCGAGACCATACCGATCAGGGAAATGCTATCCATAGGCAACTCCTTTACTGGTCCGAGGGTGTGTTTTGCTGGTGTTCATCGGGGCTGCCATGCTCATGGGCGGAGGTGGCCGAAGCGATGTAGACCATGGCGAGAATGGCAAAAATGTAGGCCTGGATCATACCGGTGAGCAGCCCCAGCAACTGCATGACCACCGGGAAGAAATAGGGCGTCAGGCTGAGCAGGATGGCGACAATCACCGTGCCGCTCATGATGTTGCCGTAAAGGCGGACTGCCAGAGCCACGGTGCGGGAAAGCTCGCCAATGATATTGAACGGCAGCATCAACGGGGTAGGTTTGATGTAATGCTGCAGGTAGGCCCCGGCGCCCTTGCTGGCAATGCCGAAGACCGGCACCGCCACAAATACACAGATGGCGAGGGCCGTCGTGGTTGACAGCGATCCGGTAGGGGCCATGTAACCGGGAATGACATTGAGCAGATTGGCCACTGCGATGAACAGGAAAAGCGTGCCCACGAAGGGCAGGTACGGCCCCGGCTGTTGGTGGCTGACCTGGGCGATCTGATCCCGGATGCCGACCACCAGCACTTCCAGCAGATTCTGCCAGCGTGACAGCTGCGGACCATCCGAAAGTCTCCGGGTGACCAGCCAGGAGCCGAGAGTCAGCAGGGCCATGACCAGCCAGGTAAACACGATGGTCGCGTTCAGCGCGAAATCGCCCCATTGCCAGTAGACAATGCTGTCCGGCGTGATGGTCATGCCTGTGGGTCCTCGCTGGTTGTGGTGTCGAGAATCCGGTGTTTCATGAGGAGGCGGGGCAGTGTGAAGCCCGCCGCTGCCACCAGAAGATGCTCCCAGCTACCCAGTCGGGCAACCAGCAGAAATCCTGCCAGGGTGATTCCGAACCGAAGCAGCAGGCTGGAGAGCATCAGCAAGGCTGGATGGCCGGCGGTTGGCAGTCGCCTGACTGTCAGCCAGAGTCCCCATAGAAAGGCGCTGCCTAGCACGCAACCGAACCCGAAACTGGCACCGTAGCTCAGTATGAGTCCGGTAAGGGATTCTCCTTCAATCATCCTCGCTCTCCTGTTTGATCCAGTACCAGGCATTCAGGCAGCCCAGTGCCACGCCGATGATCAGCAGGGTCAGGGTCCAGGACACCTCTCCGGGCCAACGCCGATCGGCCCAGACTCCGACGGCGATGCCGATCAGGGTTGGTACTGCCACGGACCAGCCCACCAGTCCGAACATGCCCAGCCCGAACCAGGCGGTGCGACGGTCCCGAGCCCGGGCTTGCCGCTTGCGCTCGGCCCTGCGGCCCACTTTTCGGCCCAGGTTCCCGGGGTCTTTGTCCGGCTTTCGTGGTTCGGGCTCATCAGCCATGGAACTCTTCCCTCAGATCGAGGAATCGCCGCAAGGCACCGGCTTCCAGCCGTGCAAGAGCACTGCGGGCCTTACGTTCGTGTTCGTCCAGCTCCAGAAAACGTTCCTCGATCAGTCGCTGCAACTCCGTGATATCCATCCCGGTAACCCCCTGGGGCGTGGAGATGGAGACATCACGCCCGCATTTGACCAGGATGCCCCTGTCCACGGCGGCAAAATGTTCTTCTCCCTCCACGGTATAGAAGGAAAGAACGCCGGGTACCAGCGCCGCCACAAAATCAATATGCCTGGGCAACAGGCAGAATTCCCCGTTTTCCGCCTCGGCAATGATTTTCGAAACGCGCTGCTCCAGGAGAACCTCCGTCGGCAGGAGTAGCCGGAGGTTCATGCTGGCGTCGGCGGACGGCTGTTCAGGACCCATGGCTGGCCTCCGGAATGTCCACTTCGTCGATGTCGCCAATCATGTAAAGAGCCTTTTCGCTGACCTGCTCGAACTCGCCAGCCAGTACCCGCTCACAACCGGCGATGGTTTTTTCCAGGGGCACCAGGCGCCCGCCCTTTCCGGTGAACTGCCCGGTGGTGAAGAACGGCTGAGTCAGGAAGCGTTCCAGCCGTCGGGCCTTGCTCACCGTGGCGCGGTCCTCGCGGGATAGCTCTTCCATCCCGAGCATGGAGATGATGTCCTTCAGATCTTCGTACTCCGCCAGGGTACTGCGCACGGCCTGAGCTACCCGGTAATGTCGGTGCCCGACAATGGTCGGTGTGAGCATTTTTGAGTCGGTTTTCAGCGGGTCCACGGCAGGGTAGAGCCCTTGGCTGGCACGCTTTCGGGACAGGACGATGGAGGCGGTCAGATGCGAGAAAATATGGGTGGCCGAAGGATCCGTCAGATCATCGGCGGGCACGTAGACCGCCTGCACCGAGGTGATACTGCCGTTGCGGGAGCTGCAGATCCGTTCCTCCAGGGCCGCCAGTTCCGTGGCCAGGGTCGGCTGGTAACCCACCCGGGATGGAATCCGTCCCATCAGGCCGGAAACCTCGGTACCGGACTGGACGAACCGGAACACGTTGTCGATCAGCAGCAGCACATCCCGCTTCTGCACATCCCGAAAATTCTCGGCGATGGTCAGCGCCGCATGGCCCACCCTGAAACGGGCGCCCGGAGGTTCGTTCATCTGGCCATAGACCAGTACGGCTTTTTCCAGCACACCGGATTCCTTCATGGAACTGTACATGTCCTCGGCCTCGCGCATGCGCTCGCCAATGCCACAGAACAGGCTGATGCCCTCGTACTGCTCCGCCATGTTGTTGATCATTTCGTTGATCAGGACTGTTTTGCCCACTCCCGCCCCACCGAACATCCCGGATTTGCCGCCGCGCTCCATGGGCGCGAGCAGGTCGATGGCCTTGATGCCGGTTTCAAAGATCTCGGTACTGGTGGTGCGCTCGGCCAGCGGCAGCATCGGGCGGTGGATGGG
>JAAZVL010000026.1 GCA_018623515.1 Marinobacter sp. | reverse complement strand
TGATCACATCGTCGTCCATCTGCCCGACCTGCATGGGCTTGCCTTCATCGGTCTTCAGCACCAGCAGGATCTGCTCCCTGAGCGGTACTACCTGCTCGGAACCCCAGCTAACCGCCTGGGCCTGCACCTGGCTGAGCTTCGACATCAACTCCTCTGTGCCCAGAAAGGCAACACCGGATTGGCCTGTATCGGTACCGGACGCCTCACCACCCTGGCGCAGCAATGCACTCAACTCCGAGAAGGTCGCCGCTTCGCCTGTTTTACGCTCGCCGGTCCACGTCACCGTCGGCTGTGACTCCGTATCTTCTCGGGTCCCGGAAGGCTTGGTGGCCGCATCGGCCCCGGATTTGGGTACTGGAGGGCGCTTCATATCCGGAAGCACACCTTCCTCAATCAGCGTCTTGTTGGCCTGCTGATAGAAATTGGCGAGGATATCCGCCAGCAACTTGTCAAAGAGCTTCAGTATCACCAACTTGGCACGGATATCGATATCCAGGTCGGCACAGGCTTCACTGACACCGCCACAGATCACTTCGGGGCTCAGTGGCATCTGGCTGTCGGAGAGCTCGATGGCAGGAACCAGATGGTTGACCCTCACCGTCAGTAACCGGATGGCATCGGCATAGCGATTCCGGAGTTTGTTGATCAGGTTCTCGATGGCAACCTGCTGCTCGAGCTCACCATGGTCCATCAGGCTCAGGTTGTCCTGGTCGACTTCTTCCAGATCCCCCCGAGCGACATGAGGGCGGAACCGTCCGATCTCGTTAAAGGCCCGGGAGACATACTGAAGGATCGAAACGGCAATGGACTTGCGACGCAGGCGAAGCTCCCGCATCGCGTCAAAATAGGCAAGCTGGCCGTGTTCATTGTCGGCCCGGTCGGCCAGCTCGAACAGGGTATCGTCAGAGCGATCGAAAAATTCGTTGAGAACGGATTTCAGTTCCCGGCCCGAAGCATCCCGCAAACGAATCAGCGCAGCTGGTAACGAGAACTGGCCCGCCTGCTTCCTGTCCTGAAAGCTGACTACCTTGTTATCCTGCGCCATTGCCTAACTCCGGGGTCATGGATTGTCGAGTGTCCGAATGTATAAGTTACTATAATAGAAGCTATTAGCGTCAGATTCTGTCAGATTTTGTCACCATTTGTGTCACAGAGGAGCCAATGGCGGATCAAGCGTGACATGGCTCACATTTGGCGATTGCCGGACATGGCTTTAGAATCGTGCGCCTGATTTTTTTATCACATAACCAAGACCGGACCCGACCCCATGCTCCCTGCCGAACTCCTGCGCCAGTCCAGAATCGAATCCGTTGCCCAAAGCCTGCGGGAGGACATCGGTGATGGCGACATCACCGCCAGACTGATTCCGGCCGATAAACTGGCTACCGGCCGGGTAATCACCCGACAGGCCGCCACGCTGGCCGGCCGGGAGTGGGTCGACGAGGTCTTTCGCCAGGTGGATCCCCAGGTGACTCTTCTGTGGCAGGCCAACGATGGTGATCGGGTCACCCCGGACCAGGCCCTGTTCACTATGGAAGGCGCTGCCCGCAGCCTGCTCACCGCCGAGCGTACCGCCCTGAACTGGCTTCAGACGCTGTCCGGCGTCGCGACCACCTGCGCGGCCTATGCCGAAAAGGTCGCCCACACCGGAGTAAAACTCCTGGATACCCGCAAAACTCTTCCCGGCCTCCGGCTTGCAGAGAAATATGCCGTCACCTGTGGTGGCTGCCACAACCACCGCATCGGGTTGTGGGATGCATTTCTGATCAAGGAAAACCACATTGCCGCCTGCGGCTCGATTGCCAGAGCCATCGAAGAGGCCCATCGCATTGCCCCGGGCCGCCCGGTCGAAGTGGAAACGGAGAACCTGGACGAACTGGACCAGGCACTGGCGGCGGGCGCAGACATCATCATGCTTGACGAGTTTTCGCTGGATGACATGCGCACTGCGGTGAAAGTCACAGCCGGTAGGGCCAGACTCGAAGCGTCGGGAGGTATCAATGAACAGACCCTGGTGCCTATCGCAGAGACCGGCGTCGATTACATCTCCATCGGCGCATTGACCAAGGATCTGAAGGCGGTGGATCTGTCCATGCGACTGGACTGATACCGATCACTTACCGGACAGCAGCTTGTCCATCTTCTCCAGCTCCCGGATCAGCCTATGGCCGGATTCCGGCCGGCCCCGGAAATGTTCCTCTGCCATGGGCGCAATCCCCGACACCTCCGGCAGCGGGTGATCATTCTCGATCAGGATCTTCATCCGTTCCACGAAGACAAACTGGAGCCATTGGGTGAATTCCATGGTATCCAGACAAAAAGGCTTGTCGCTCTGGAATGCTTCCTCCGACGGCGGTTCGCTTTCCCATACCTCCAGTTGCCGGAGTTCGATCTCGATCTGCAGCAGACTGTCCGCTACCCGGGCAACCTTGTTCTGTTCATCTGTCATGCAAATACCTAGTCGGTCAACGGCTCCAAGTCCACCGCCTCGCCATGCAGGACCCGGAACAGGTCTTCATACTGGCGGGTCAGCGGGTGTTTCGGAGCCATATGAATGAGTGGCTGCCGGCTCTGATGGGATTCCTTCATCTTGACCGAGCTGGACAGCCGGACCGGCAGTACCGGCAGGCCTTCCTCGGTCAGCTCCATGACCAGCTTCCTCGGCAGGCTGGCCCTGGGCTGGAACTGGTTGGCGATAATGCCCTCCACCACCAGATCCTGATTATGATCTTCCTGCAACTCCCGGATCTCGTTCAGGATGTTGTACAGCGCCTGGCGGGAGAAGTCGTCACAGTCAAACGGAATCAGGCAGCGCTGGGCCGCGATCAGTGCGGAGCGCGTATAGAAATTCAGTGCCGGTGCGGTATCGACATAGATCGCGTCGAAACTGTCACCGAGTTTTTTCAGGGCTTCCCGGAGCTTGTAGATCTTGTGCTTGGCTTCGAGCTTGCGCTCCAGGAAATCCAGTTCGGGACTGGACGGCATCACAAACAGATTGTCAAACGGCGTCGCATGAACGAATTCGTCCGGGCGGCGGTTGAACACGGTAAAGGCGACCGTCTGCTCCAGCAGGTCTGCCACCGTGTCGCGAAGTTCTGCGGCTGGCCGGCCTAACAGATAGTGGGTCGAATTGCCCTGGGGATCCAGATCAACCACCAGGGTGCGCTTGCCCCGGGCAGCGCTGATAGCTGCCAGGTTACAGGTGATACTGGACTTGCCTACCCCGCCTTTCTGATTGAATACAACCCGTCTCATGTCGTCTCTCCGTTAACCCGTGATCGATTTACCATCCTTTGTACCACTGGCGCCCTCACCATCCCATGACCGTTTTGACGAAAGGGATGGTCAGCCGCCTCTGGGCCTGCAATGAATTCTCGTCCAGCACATCCAGCATGGCGAGCAGGTCACCCAGGCGCCGGGGCGCCCGGCGCATGATGAAGCTGGCAACATCGTCGCTCATCACCAGTCCACGCTGCTCGGCCCTGGCCTGAAGAATGGTCTGGCGATCCTCATCCCGATAGATACCCAGCTGCAGGGTCAGACCGTGACTGAGCCGGGATACCAGGTCCGGCAGCCGGAAGCCCAGAGAGGCGGGCACTTCCGAGACGCTGACCATCAACAGGCCGGCGCGGTCGTGGATACGGTTGTAAAGGTGGAAAACGGCTTCTTCCCAGGCGGCATCACCGGCGATGCGGTCGAGGTCATCGAGACACACCAGATCCTGGGTATCGAGACCGGCCAACGCTTCGGGGCCGAACGGCTCCAGCTCGGCAATACTGATGCAGACCGCAGACCAGCCCCGCGCCTCGGCATGATGACAGGCGGCCTGGAGCAGATGGCTCTTGCCGGTATCCGAATCGCCACAAACGACCACCACCGGCACTCCCGCAGGCTGATCGCAGATTGCCTTCAGGCGCCGCGCAGCCTCGATATTGCGATCACCGTGGAAGTTGTCGAACCGGGCGTCGTCCCGCAACTTGACCCCGAGAACCAGCTGGGAAGCACTCATGACTGCTTGGCCCTCCAGGCCCGTACACCCCAGATGAACAGGTAATGGCCGCCACTGATGACCGCCGAAACCGCCACCAGCAGGATACCTGCATCCAGGACCCATGGCTGCATAGGCAACCCGGCCAGCAGGATAATGATGGCCAGCACCACCAGGATCTGGATCAGCGTGTTGATCTTACCGAGCATGCTCGGCTCCATTTCATACCGCCCGATACCGTAATGATAGGCGAGCGCCCCGACAACAATCAGCAGGTCCCGCCCCAGCACGATCAGGAACAACCACACCGGCAACACCGAGGTCAGCGTCAGCATCAGGTAGGCCGTAATCAGCAGCGCCTTGTCCGCCAGCGGATCGGCGATTGCACCAACCCGGGAACGCCAGTTGTAGTGCCGTGCCAGGAACCCGTCACAACCATCAGAGACCGCCGCCACGAAAAAGATCAGCAGGGCCAGCCGATAGTTTTCCATCAACAGAGCGCCGGCAAAGGGAGCTATCAGAACAATGCGCAGGAACGTCAGCGCATTGGGTATCCATCGCCAGCGTTGCGATTTCACAAGGCTCCCTCCGGTAATGCCCTACTCTTCCCCGGCATTTCCAATGGCTGGTGACGGCTGCCAGCGGTAGTACAGCAGCTGGTACAGCGACTCGAAGGCCTGTTCCGCACCCTCGGAATCCAGTGGCAGCTCTCCGGAAACAGGGGCGGCTTCTGCCCCCTGTTCGCTGGCGGCATTCTCCATGGCTCCGGCGTCACTCTCAACCCCGGACTCCGGCGTCGCTTCAGCTTCCGGAGCAGAACCTGCGTCCGATTGAGGTTTCGCCTCCTCTGGCGCGGTCTTCTCGGGCTCCGGCTCGGGCACGAAGGAACCGGCATCGAGGGGAATAAAGCGGGGATCAAGGGCAACGTACTCCTTGAGCTGATCCAGTTCCCCGTTGAAGGTGACCCGGAGGGTCAGTTGATCACCCTTGACCCGCGAGGCGCCCACTGCCTGAACCGGCGTGAATCCCTCGAGAACCCGGGTGGCCTTGCCGTAATCTTCAACCGACTGGATACCCTGAACCACGATATCGACCTGGGGAAGATCACCCACCTCGCCCGCGGCGACTGCATAGCGACCGGCATAGCGGTCCGCCCAGCGGTCAATCACCGCCCGGGCCAGGGCTTGAGGGTTTGGCGCGGTGACCACTTCTTCGCCTCCATCCATGGCCATACCGTCGAACACCCAACCGGCGCGCCATTGGCCGCCACTCTGACTGACCCGGACCAATGCCATTACGTCATGACTGGTGTCCGGGGCGGAGGAGCGGACACGCCCTATGAACTGACCCCAGATCTCGGACAGCAGTTCCCGATCACCCCGGAAATTCTCCGGAGGGAGCGCCACCGGCAAACCCCGTTCGCTGGCTGCCTGCACAAACGCCGACTGCCATTGATCCGCCTCGTCGCTGTCCGTGATCAGGCGGCGTACGCCCCGCTCCTCGACTGCAATCCAGGCCAGGGTCAGGGGACGGTTGGCACCCCACACCGGTGCATCAATGGAAGCCAGAGCACGGTTGACCCCAACCGCTCCGAACGACATCTGCAGCCGGTTACCGCCATCCTCGCCCCGGAGGAACTGATAGGACAGCAGCAATGATTCGGCCTCGGCAAGCACCGATTGAACGCCGTCCCGGGCCAGCACGTCCCGGCTACCCGAAACCCGCACCAGTACCTGGCGCAGCCCCTCTTCATAACCCTGTTGCAACTGCGCTGCGGAAGAGCCGTCCACCGGCACCTCAACGAAATAGAGCCCGGAGACTGTAACTGCCTGAGCCGGCGCACCCAGAAAGGCAAAGCCCATTAACAAAACGGCCGCCCGCACGGCAGCCCTGGATACCCGCGCCAAGTATTGTCCTTTTACTGACATGAATCACCCTGGTGTTCGCATGGATGGCGCATAGGATACACCATGGCCTATACAGTGAGTAGCTGTTAAAATCCGCGGCCTGTCCCACTTTTGCCAACGGCCATAAAACACCATGAGCGAACAGAAGCCCTCCCTGACTTACCGCGACGCCGGCGTTGACATCGACGCGGGTAACGATCTCGTCAACCGGATCAAAGACACCGCCGCCCGCACCCGCCGGCCGGAAGTGCTTGGCGGCCTTGGCGGCTTCGGCGCCATGGTGGCGATCCCCGCCGGATACAACGAACCGGTGCTGGTCTCCGGAACCGACGGCGTCGGCACCAAACTGCGTCTTGCCATGCAGCTCGAAAAGCACGACAGCATCGGTATCGACCTGGTGGCCATGTGTGTCAACGACCTGGTCGTTGGTGGCGCCGAGCCATTGTTTTTCCTGGACTATTACGCCACCGGCAAACTGAACGTTGACGTGGCCGCACAGGTCGTTTCCGGTATTGGCGAAGGCTGTGAACAGGCCGGATGCGCCCTGGTGGGTGGCGAGACCGCCGAAATGCCGGGCATGTACGAAGGCGAAGATTACGATCTGGCAGGATTCTGTGTCGGCGTGGCGGAGCGCAGCGAAATCATCGACGGCAGCCGTGTCCAGGCAGGCGATGTGTTGCTGGCACTGGGCTCCTCTGGCCCCCATTCCAACGGCTACTCCCTGATCCGCAAGATCCTGGAAGTGAGCAAGGCCGATCTTGACCAGCCCATGGGCGATACCACACTGGCCAACGCACTGATGGCTCCGACGCGGATCTACGTCAAGAACCTGCTGCAGCTGATCCGCGAAGTGGACGTCCGCGCCCTGTCCCACATCACTGGTGGCGGCCTGCCCGAGAACATTCCCCGGGTCCTGCCAGCCGGCAGCATCGCTGCCATCGATACCCAGAGCTGGGAGCTGCCCGCTGTATTCCAGTGGCTGAAAGATGCGGGGGGCGTTGCCATCGAGGAAATGTATCGCACCTTCAATTGCGGTATCGGTATGATTGTCTGCGTTCCGGCCAACCAGAAAGACCTCGCCCTGGAGACCCTCAATGCGATGGGTGAGAAGGCCTGGCAAGTCGGTGTGATCGAAAGCGCAGAAGATGCTCAGGCCGATGCGGCGGTCCGTTATGCACCGGGGTTGCTGTCAGCATGAAGGCAGAACAAGCCCCACTGCCCAAAATCCTTGTTCTGGTCTCCGGCAGCGGCACCAACCTGCAGGCACTGATTGATGCCAGCCGGGAGCGGGACTTTCCGGGTCAGATCACTGCGGTTGGCTCCAACCGGCCGGGGGCCTTTGCCCTCGAGCGGGCGGCCCAGGCCAATATCGAAACCTTCGTGGTTGACCACAAGAAGTTTGACACCCGGGAGGAGTTCGACGCGGCCCTGATGGCGGAGATTCGCCGCCACAACCCGGACCTCATCGTGCTGGCCGGCTTCATGCGGATCCTGACCACGGATTTTGTGCGCGCCTTCCGGGGCAAGATGCTGAACATCCACCCCTCACTTCTGCCCAAGTACACCGGCCTGAACACCCATCAGCGGGCAATCGAGGCCGGCGACAGCCTGCACGGCGTGTCCATCCATTTCGTGACAGAAGAACTCGATGGTGGCCCGGTCATCGCCCAGGCGGAAGTCCAGATTGCGCCGGACGACACACCGGAATCCCTGGCGGAAAAGGTGCAGGAGAAAGAACACATCCTGTATCCGATTGTCGTGCGCTGGTTCTGCGAGGGACGCATCCAGCTGGGCAGTGACTACATCCTGTTCGACGGCGACATTCTCAAAGCCCCGATGCGGCTGCCCGATAACTGAACAGATTGTCATCCCCACGCCGTCCGGGAGCAGCTACACTGTCGCTGACTTTGACAGTTTGAAGGTTTGGCTCATGCGCATGCCAGGACTATCCAGAAGACACGGCAGGACCCCTGCATTCCGGCGGCTGGCTTTGCTGGCCCTCATGCTCTTCCCCCTCGCCTCCGCGGCACAGGAAGCTACCCAGGAGCTGATTCCCTCCCGCGTGAGCTACACCGCCTCCATGGACAAGGGTCTGGAGATCAACGGCACCGCCGTACGCAGCCTCACCTCCCAGAAAAACGGCATCTGGCTATACCGCACCGATGTCGACTCTTTCATCGCCGATATTGACGAGTCCCTGATCCTGAAATGGGAGAACGGCCGGGTCATTCCGCTCCGTTACCGCTACCGCCTCTCCGGCGTTTTCATCAGGGACCGGGAGCAGTCCATCGACTTTGACTGGGACAAGGGAATCGCAACCGGCAGCTATCGGGATAACGGCTTTGAAATACCCTTGAAGGAGGGCGCCCTGGATCCTCTCGGTTTCCAGCTGCAACTCCGCCAGGACATCAAGGCCGGCAAGCGGAACATGAGCTACCAGGTGATCGACGGCGGTGACTACGATGACGAGAAGTTTGCCGTTATCGACGAAGAGCGGGTGTCCACCAATGGTGACACCATCACCCTGCTCAAGGCAGAGAAGGTCCGGGGCGAGAACGCCCGGCGCCAGACCCTGATGTGGTTCGACCCGCAACAGGATTTTCTGCTGTCGCGCCTGCTGCAGGTGGAACCCGACGGCAGTCGCTATGAATTGCGACTGCAGGACGCAGAGCTGGGCGATTAAGCCTTCCTGCCCGCCTCGGCCCAGACGGCTTTCACTTCGTCCGCAATGATCCGGAGGCCCTCAGCGACGCGCTCATCGTCCTGGGAATAGGTGACCCGCAGGCACTCGTGGCGGTGACGCCAGCCATCCTCCGGCAATCCCGGGAAGAAGTAGTGCCCCGATACCACCAACACGCCCCTGCTCTTCAGTCGCTGGTACAACTCCAGACTGGAGATAGGCAGATCCGGGAACCATAACCACAGGAACATGGCACCTTCGGGTTTGTGGATATACCAGCGGCAGCTGTCCTCCCCCATGGCCTCCCGGAATGCGGCGACCGCCTTTTCCATCTTGGCCTTGTAGAAGGGACAGACCACATCCCGGCTCAGTGACAGGATTTCCCCGGATCGCACCAGCGGCTCCGCCAGCATGGCACCAAAACTTCCAGTGGCCAGATTCAGGATCGCATTGATACCGGACAATGCCTTGATGATCGGCTCGGCGGCGATGACGATGCCGGTTCGCGCCGCCGGCAGGCCAAGCTTCGAGAGGCTCAGGCAGAGAATGATCTGCTCGTTCCAGGTCGGGTGCGCATCCACGAACAGCAGGCTCGGGAAGGGTGTGCCATAGGCACCGTCAACGATCAGGGGAATGTCGTGCTGCCGGGCCATGACTTCCAGCCGGGCCAACTCGCCGTCGGTGATGACATTGCCGGTGGGATTGGTCGGGCGTGAGACGCAAATGGCGCCGGTCTCACCGGTGACCTCCACCGCATCGAAGTCGACCCGGTACTTGAATTCGTGGGCATCGGTGAATGAGATGTCCGGCTGCACCGCCCGGAACAGTTCGGGCTCGATGCCGGCATCGGCATAACCGATATATTCCGGCGCCAGCGGCAGCAGGATGTGCTTTCGGTGGCCGTCGCCGTAATCGCCGCCAAACATGTTGAACAACATGAAGAAGGCAGCCTGGCTCCCGTTGGTCAGGGCAATGTTTTCGGGCTTGAGCCCCCAGCCATATTCCCGGTTGAGCAGGTCCGCCAGCGAGGCAATAAACTGTTTCTCGCCCTGGGGAGGATCGTACACGCCCACCAGCCGCCGGACGTCATCCTCGTTCCGGCTCATTTCCCCGAGGATTTCCTGCACCCGCTGCTGGATTTCGGGGATGTGACCCGGATTCCCTCCACCCATCATGATCATGTCATCCCCGGAGGCCATGGCATTTCCCAGATCATCCATGAGGGACGTGATTCCGGCATCGGCGGTGAATTTGCGACCAAAAGCAGAGAGTTTCATGGCTCTATCCAATCAGGGCTGACAAACGGGTTTAACATCAAGTGTAGCGCGGACAGCCGGGTTGTTTAGCTGTCGAGGGCAATCCCGAGATTGCTGACACCGTCGTTGGCGGCTTGTGCCTTCAACTCGGCGATAAAGGACTCCTTGGGCACCCGCTGGCGTTTCAACGCAAGTACCAGGTCCCGCTGGAACATCTTGTCTTCTTTCATCAGTGGATGATGATCGAGCAGGCGTACCAGCTCATCTTCCGGCAGGTCGTCGCCCTCGGACATCTCGATAAAGTTCATCACCGTTCCGGTCGCCAGCTGGGAGGCCTCGGTTGCCCGATGCTTGTTGGGATTCAGGCGGTTGAGCAGCGCCTGCTCCAGCAGCTGGCAGAAGTCGAACGCCGGGTAGACGCCGTAGGCGTCGTAGTCGTCCACGTTCGGCGACAGGGTTTCGAGTTTGCTCAGTAACTGGGGAATGGCGGCTTCGCTGGTCTCTTTCTGGAGCATGTCCCAGGCAAGATCGAGCAACTGGCGCATCTTGGCCCCGGTTTTCAGGCCGACGGCATCGGCGAACAGGGCATAGTTGGGGAATGAGCGCTCCGCCAGTGAGAGCAGGAAGGCGCATTCACGCCATCCCTGCAGTTGTGCTACGGCTTTGAGGAACTGGTTGGCGTTCATGTCCTGGGCAGGGTCACGCCGGTTTGGCCCAGGTATTTGCCGCCGCGGTCCTTGTAGCTGGTTTCGCAGACTTCGTCGGACTCGAAGAAGAGCATCTGGGCGACACCTTCGTTGGCATAGATTTTGGCCGGGAGGTTGGTGGTGTTGGAAAACTCCAGGGTCACCTGGCCTTCCCATTCCGGCTCGAGCGGAGTCACGTTAACGATGATGCCGCAGCGGGCGTAGGTGCTTTTGCCCAGGCAGATGGTGAGTACGTTGCGCGGGATGCGGAAGTACTCGACGGTGCGCGCCAGGGCGAAGGAGTTCGGCGGAATGATGCAGACGTCGCCGGTGTAGTTGACGAAGCTGTTGTCGTCGAAGTTCTTGGGGTCGACGGTGGCGCTGTGGACGTTGGTGAAGATTTTGAATTCGTTGCTGCAGCGGACGTCGTAACCGTAGCTGGAGGTTCCGTAGGAGATGACACGGCCTTTTTCGGTTTCGCGAACCTGTCCATGCTCGAACGGTTCGATCATGCCGTGCTGTTCGGACATCCGGCGGATCCACTTGTCGGATTTGATGCTCATTGGTGAAATCTCGTTTCCACTGGAAAAATTGAGGCGTAGTTTAACCGTTAGCTCCGAGTCTGTCGAAGGCTCATGACGTCCCGCTTTGGGGGCTGCGGTAGCAGGCACAGCCTTCCAAAAACCGCTACGAGCACGTCCATGTGCGCTTGTCTCAGGCCATCCCTGGCCTTCGACATTTTTGGAAGGCTGTGCCTGCTACCGCGAACGGGCCTTGTGCAAGCCCGCCTGTGACATCGGTTAGTGTTCGGTCACGGAAACACTTGAGATTGAACCGGACAGGTTGCGCTCTCGCGTGGACAGCTCTGCGCCAACCCGCCGGGCGATATCCCGGTAACGGCGGGCCACTTCGGAATCCGGCTCGGCGATGACGGAGGGGGTGCCACCGTCGGTCTGTTCCCGGATGGTCATGTGCAGCGGTAACTGACCCAGCAACGTGGTGTCGTATTCCTTGGCGATGCGTTCGCCGCCGCCGTGGCCGAAGAGGGGTTCTTCGTGGCCGCAGTTGCTGCAGATGTGGACGCTCATGTTTTCGATCACGCCCAGCACCGGGATGTCGACTTTGCGGAACATTTCGATGCCTTTCTTGCCGTCCAGCAGGGCGATGTCCTGGGGCGTGGTGACGATGACGGCGCCGGTGACCGGGACTTTCTGGGCCAGGGTGAGCTGGATGTCGCCGGTGCCCGGGGGCATGTCGATGATGAGGTAGTCGAGTTCGTTCCAGAGGGTCTGTTGCAGCAGTTGCATGACCGCGCCGCTGACCATGGGGCCGCGCCAGACCATGGGGGTTTTCTCGGTGACGACGAAGGCCATGGAGTTGGCTTGCAGGCCGTGGGCTTCCATGGGGACGAAGTATTTGTTTTCGCGGGTGTCGGGGCGTTTGCCTTCGGGGACGCCGAGCATCATGCCGATGCTGGGGCCGTAGATGTCGGCGTCGAGGATGCCGACTCTTGCGCCCTCGGCCTGGAGCGCCAGGGCGAGGTTGACGGCGGTGGTGGATTTGCCGACGCCGCCCTTGCCGGAGGCTACGGCGATGATGTTCTTGACGCCGGGAACCGACGGAATGTCTTTCTGGACTTTGTAGGAGTGGATCTTCTGGCCGACGTGGACGTCGGCGCTGTCAACGCCGTCGACGTTTTCCAGGGCATTGGTGACGATCTGCTTGAGCGCTCCGGCAATGCCTTTGGACGGGTACGGCAGCTCGATCATGAGGGTCACTTTGCCGCTGTCGTCGGCGGTCAGGTTTTTGACGGCGCCGAGTTCGTACAGGTCCTTTTCAAGATAGGGGTCCCGGTATTCGCGGACAGCGGCTTCGAGGGCCTGCTGGGAAATCTGGGTCATCGGGTTCTCCGGAATAAGCTCATGAACACGGAAACGGGCGTTTCAGGTGAAAAATTGCTGCTTGGAAGGTATCATCTGAGCCCGTTTCTGACCATATGGGGTCTTTACCTGGAGCAATCAATTCGGGATTTGCTTCAGGACCCTGTTTTTATCTTTCCAACCCTTACCAACAGAAGGTTCGGACATCACCATGACGCAAGCGAGCAAGCATCAGCGCGATATTCTGGTTACCAGCGCCCTGCCCTATGCCAACGGGCCGATCCACCTGGGTCACCTGCTGGAGTACATTCAGACCGATATCTGGGTGCGCTACCAGAACATGCGTGGCCACAACTGCTACTACGTTTGCGCCGACGATGCCCACGGCACCGCCATCATGCTGCGGGCCGAGCGAGAGGGTATTACGCCGGAACAGCTGATTGACCGGATTCGTCAGGAGCATCAGGAAGATTTCGCCGGTTTCCATATCCGTTTCAATAACTATTACTCCACCCATTCCGAGGAGAACCGTTATTTCTCGGAGTACATCTACCGCCAGCTGCAGGAAAACGGGCATATCGCCACCCGGAAGATCACCCAGTTCTTCGATCCGGAGAAGGAGATGTTCCTGGCCGACCGTTTCATCAAGGGCACCTGCCCCAAGTGCAAGGCGGAAGACCAGTACGGGGATAACTGTGAGGTCTGTGGTGCCACCTATACGCCGGCCGAACTGATCAATCCGCGCTCTGCGGTCTCCGGTGCCACGCCGGTGGAAAAGGAATCCGAGCACTACTTCTTCAAGCTGCCGGATTTCCACGACTTCCTGGCGAAGTGGACCCGCAGCGGTACCCTGCAGCCCCAGGTGGCTAACAAGCTGGCCGAGTGGCTGGACGCCGGGCTGCAGGAGTGGGACATCAGCCGTGATGCGCCCTACTTCGGTTTCGAGATTCCGGATGCGCCGGGCAAGTTCTTCTATGTCTGGCTGGATGCCCCCATTGGCTATCTGGCCAGCTTCAAGAACTTCTGTAACCGCGAAGGCATCGACTTCGAGCACTTCTGGAAGGCGGATTCCGAGGCCGAGGTCTATCACTTCATCGGCAAGGACATCATCAATTTCCACGCCCTGTTCTGGCCGTCCATGCTGCACGATGCCGGTTTCCGGACGCCGACCGCGGTCTGGGCCCACGGCTTTGTCACGGTCAACGGCAAGAAGATGTCCAAGTCCCGGGGCACCTTCATCATGGCGCGCACCTACCTGGATCACCTGAACCCGGAATACCTGCGGTACTACTTCGCCGCCAAGCTCACCGGCAGCGTCGATGACATGGACCTGAATCTGGAGGATTTCGCGGCGCGGGTGAATTCAGACCTGGTGGGTAAGGTGGTGAACATCGCCAGCCGCAGTGCCGGCTTTATCACCAAGCGCTTCGACGGTCAGCTGGGCAAGGTGACCGAACATGAAAAGCTGAAGGAATTCATCGAGGCCGGCAAGGAAATCGAGGACTTCTTCGAGGCCCGGGAATTCGGCCGTGCGATGCGTCGGGTGATGGAACTGGCGGATATCGCCAACCAGTACGTGAACGATGAGCAGCCCTGGGTCATTGCCAAGCAGGAAGGCCAGGACGACAACCTGCAGGCCATCTGCACCAACGCCATCAACATGTTCCGCATCCTGATGACGTACCTGGCGCCGGTCCTGCCGAAGACCGCCGAGGCCTCCGAGGCATTCCTGAATGCGAAGCTGGACTGGAACAACCGCGCTGAACTGCTGGAAAACCATGGCATCAACAAGTTCAAACCGTTGATGAACCGCGTGGACATGGCACAGATCGAGAAAATGCTGGACGCTTCCAAAGAAGAACTGCCCGCAGCGACCGGCAAACCCCAGCCTGCTGCCAATCTGGAACCGATCGCCGATGAGATAGAATTCGGGGATTTCGCGAAAGTGGATCTTCGGGTCGTTAAAATTGTCAAAGCCGAACATGTTGAGGGTGCGGACAAGCTACTTCGCCTGACTCTTGACGTGGGACATGGCGAACGCAACGTGTTTGCTGGTATCAAGTCCGCTTACAAGCCGGAAGAACTGGAAGGCCGCCTGACTGTGATGGTGGCCAACCTGAAACCTCGGAAGATGAAGTTCGGCATGTCCGAGGGCATGGTTCTGGCGGCCGGTCCGGGCGGCAAGGACATTTTCATCCTGTCTCCGGATTCCGGTGCCACCCCGGGCATGCGGGTAATGTAAGGCAGCGCGAGGAAGAGCAGCTCCGATGACAGAGTATTTGCTGATACTGGTCAGCACCATACTGGTGAACAACTTTGTGCTGGTTCAGTTTCTGGGCCTGTGCCCGTTCATGGGCGTGTCCGGGAAACTGGAGACGGCCATGGGCATGTCCCTGGCCACCACGTTCGTGCTGACCCTGTCATCGGTGTGCAGTTACCTCGCCTACACCTACCTGCTGGCGCCGCTGGACCTGGCGTTCCTGAAGACCATTACCTTCATCCTGGTGATAGCGGTAGTGGTCCAGTTCACGGAAATGGTGGTTCGGAAGACCAGCCCACTGCTTTACCGGGTTCTGGGCATTTTCCTGCCCCTGATCACCACCAACTGCGCCGTGCTTGGCGTCGCACTTCTTAACCTTAATAAAAACAACAACTTCGTTGAGTCAGTCCTGTACGGTTTTGGCGCAGCCGCCGGTTTCTCCATGGTTCTGGTGTTATTTGCTGCCATGCGTGAGCGTATCGCCGTGGCCGACGTGCCGGTTTCCTTCCGGGGAGCCGCCATTGGTATGGTCACCGCAGGACTGATGTCGCTGGCATTTCTGGGCTTTACCGGCCTGGTCACCGTCTGACGGAGCGTTTGTTGTTATGTGGACAGGCATTCTGATCGCCGTTGTTGTGCTGTTGGCCCTGGCCGTGGTTTTTGGCGGCCTGCTGGGCTTTGCCTCCGAACGGTTCAAAGTTGAGGGCAATCCTCTGGTCGACCAGATTGATGCCCTGCTGCCTCAGACGCAATGCGGCCAGTGCGGCTATCCGGGTTGCCGACCCTACGCGGAAGCCATTGCCCAGGGCGAAGCGATCAACAAGTGCCCGCCCGGTGGCGAGGCCACCATCAAGGCCCTGGCCGATTTGCTGGACATCGAACCCCAGCCGCTGGATTCCGAGCATGGCGTCGAGCAGGCCAAACGGGTGGCGGTCATCCGCGAGGATGAATGCATTGGCTGCACCAAGTGCATCCAGGCCTGCCCGGTGGATGCCATCCTAGGGGCGGCAAAGCACATGCACACGGTTATCGAAAGCGAGTGCACCGGGTGCGACCTGTGTGTCGAGCCCTGCCCGGTTGACTGCATCGACATGGTGACCATCGAACCGGATATCCGCACCTGGACCTGGACGCCACCGACCTCCGGAATCATTGCCACCGACCGCCAGGGAGCCAGTGCCTGATGACTCAGATGTGGGATTTTGCCGGCGGCATCCATCCGGCCGAGAACAAGCAGCAGTCCACTGCCCGGGCGATCCGGATGGCCGGCTTGCCCGAGCGACTCGTCCTGCCACTGCAGCAACATATCGGTGACCCCGCGGAGCCACTTGTTGAAGTCGGTGAACGGGTGCTGAAAGGGCAGAAAATTGCTGACGTCACCCTCGGCATGGGCGTGCCGGTGCACGCTCCCACCTCCGGTGTGATCGAAAGCATAGCCGAATTGCCTGTTCCCCATCCCTCGGGAATGAATGACTGGTGCATCACCCTCAAGCCCGACGGTGAGGATGAATGGCGGGAACGGCACCCGGTGTCGGATTATCGCAGCCTGGATCGGGAGACCGTGCTGGGCCTCATTCACGAGGCCGGCATTTCCGGCATGGGTGGCGCCGGCTTTCCCACTGACATCAAGCTTCGACCGCCCAAGGACCGCAAGGTCGACACCCTGATCCTCAATGGTGCCGAGTGCGAGCCCTATATCACCGCCGATGACATGACCATGCGCGAGCATGCCGCCGAGGTGGTTGCCGGCCTGAAGGTCATGGCCTGGATCCTCCGGCCGGAGCGTTGTGTGATCGGCATCGAGGACAACAAGCCACAGGCGATCGAGGCCATGCAAAAGGCCTGCGAGGGCACCCAGATCGAGATTGCCGTCATCCCGACCAAATACCCGTCCGGTGGCGAGAAGCAGCTGATCCGGATCCTGACCGGGCTCGAGGTCCCCAGCGCCGGGATTCCGGCCGACATCGGCGTCATGTGCCAGAACATCGGGACCGCGGTCGCGGTTTCCCGGGCGGTATTTGACGACAGCCCGCTCATTTCCCGGATTGTCACCATCACCGGTGATGCGGTCCGGGAGCCAGGCAATTTCGAGGCACTGATCGGCACGCCGATTGACCACCTGCTGGAGCGGGCGGGACTGGAATCGCGGAAAGCGAACCGTCTGGTACTGGGCGGGCCAATGATGGGCTACACCCTGACCACGACCGCCGTCCCGGTGACCAAAACCACCAACTGTGTGATCGCCGCCACCGAAGCCGAGTTACCGGCGCCGCCTCCGGAACAGCCCTGCATCCGCTGCGGCCAATGTGCCGAGGTCTGCCCCATGGAGCTGCTACCCCAGCAGTTGTTCTGGTATTCGAAGTCTGGCGAATTCGAGAAGGCCGAGCACCTGAACCTGTTCGATTGTATCGAATGTGGTGCCTGTTCTTACGTTTGCCCAAGCTCCATTCCCCTGGTGCAGTATTACCGCTACGCCAAAGGCGAAATCCGGGTTCAGCGGGCAGAGCAGATCAAGGCCGATCGCGCCCGGGAACGTTTCGAGGCCCGCCAGGCCAGGCTGGAGCGGGAACAGCAGGAGAAGGAACAGCGGCGCAAGGAACGCGCGAAGGCGGCTGCCGAAGCCCAGGCGAAAAAGCAGGCGGAAGCGGAGAAGGCAGCGGCTGCCGGTGAAGCTGTCGACGAGCGCGCCGCCAAGGCCGCCCTCGTCCAGCAGGCACTGGAACGCAAGAAGGCCAAGGCCGCCAAGGCAAGTCCGACCGGCAGTGAAGAAGCGCCCGCCCACGAGGACAAGCCCGATATCGAGGCGCTGGAGAAACAGCTGAACCAGGCCAGGGCCAAGCTCGACACCATGCAGGGCATGCTCGATGAGGCCAAGGCCCAGCAGGCAGACAACGTCGACAAGCTGGAACGCGCGGTGGCCAAGAACCATGACCGTGTACAGCGTGCCGAACAGGCACTGGCGGATGCCCGCAAGGCACTGGCCAGCGCCACCGAATCCCAGACATCCGATTAACCGAGCCCAGGCCCGACCTCCATGGCATTTGTTCAGCAGTCCTCACCCCACGCTCACAACGCCCTACCGACGTCCCGGGTCATGCTCTGGGTCATCATCGCGGCGCTGCCCGGGCTGATCGCCCAGACCGCCTTCTTCGGCTGGGGCAACCTGATCAACGTGGTCTGGTGCATTGCCGTCGCCCTCGCCTCCGAGGCTGCTATCCTGAAGTTGCGCGGAAAACCGGTGGCGTTTTTCCTGCGGGACAACACCGCTGCCGTCACCGGCCTGCTGCTCGGGTTGTCGCTGCCCCAGTTTGCCCCCTGGTGGGTGTCCGCCATTGCCGTCATTACCGCCATCGTCATTGCCAAGCAACTCTATGGCGGCCTGGGCTCGAATCCGTTCAATCCGGCCATGGTCGGCTATGCCCTGGTGCTGATTTCATTCCCGGTCGCCATGACCACCAACTGGGCCGAGGCCGCAATGCTGTTCCAGGGGGCGCCCGGATTTGGCGAAACCCTGGCCCGGATATTCTCGGCTTCCCAGACCACCGTCGACGGCTGGACCATGGCGACGCCCCTGGGCGAATACAAACACAAGATCGCGTCCCACACGGCCACCGAGGTTCTGGCCCATCCCACCTTCGGCGACGGTATTGCCAGGGGCTGGGAATGGGTCAACGCTGCGTTCCTCGTCGGGGGACTGCTGCTGGTGTTCCTGCGCATCATCACCTGGCATATTCCGGCGGGCTTTCTCGGGGCGCTGATGGTCATGAGCCTGGCGTTCGGTGCCAATGCTGACCAATATGCCCCCCTGTCCCTGCACCTGTTGGCGGGGGGCACCATGCTTGGCGCCTTCTTCATCGCGACCGATCCGGTCTCGGCGGCCACCAGTCATCAGGGCAAGCTGATCTACGGAGCGGGCATCGGCATCCTGATCTACATCATCCGTTCCTGGGGCAACTACCCGGATGCCGTAGCGTTCAGCGTCCTGCTGATGAATTTTGCCGTGCCCTTTATCGATTACTACACGCCACCGCGTGCCTATGGCCACCATAAGGCCCGTCGCGGTTTGCCTGGCAAGAATCAGGGGTAAGACATGGCTGCACTGGCACAATCCATTCGACGCAGCGCCATCGGCCTGGGCATCTTCGCCATCATCACTGGCGGCTCTATCGCGGTGACCCAGGCCCTCACCGAGGAACGCATCCGGGAAGAGGCGGCACGGGCCGAGGCCCAGGCCCTGTTTGAAATCATCCCGGAATCGCGGCATGACAACGACCTGCTCAACGATACGGTACAGTTACCGGCCGGTGAGCGGCTCGCTTCACCCGGCCCGGTGACCGCCTGGGTAGCACGCGAGAACGGCGAACCTATCGGTTTCATCATGCCCGTCGTGGCCCCTGACGGCTATTCGGGAGAGATTCGGTTGCTGGTGGGCATCGACCTCCAGGGCACGGTGCTGGGCGTACGTGTAGTGAGTCACAGGGAGACACCCGGTTTGGGCGACCGAATCGAGACCAAGAAATCGGACTGGATCTACAGTTTCGAAGGGCGCTCCCTGGATAACCCCGAACCCCGCAACTGGAACGTCAAGAAAAACGGCGGTGTGTTTGACCAGTTCACCGGGGCAACCATTACCCCCCGGGCCGTGGTCAAGGCGGTCCAGAAGTCTCTGGTATACTTCCGCCAGAATCAGCGGGAAATCCTGAACCGGCTTGAGGAGACGTCCTGATCATGGCTACCAAGACCTCCGCAGAAATCATCCGTGACGGCCTGTGGAACAACAACCCGGCGCTGGTTCAGGTCCTGGGCTTGTGCCCCCTGCTGGCGGTGACCAGCACCGTGGTCAATGCCGTCGGCCTGGGCCTGGCCACCCTGATGGTGCTCATGGGCTCGAACCTGGCGGTATCGCTGATTCGGAACTTCGTGGGGGAGTCGGTCCGATTGCCTGCGTTTGTGATGATCATTGCCTCGTTCGTCACCTGTGCCGAATTGCTGATGCAGGCCTTCACCTATGAGCTCTACCAGATCCTGGGTATCTTCATCCCCCTGATTGTCACCAACTGCACGATCCTTGGCCGGGCCGACGCCTTTGCTTCCAAGAACAGCCCGGGGCCGGCAGTGCTGGATGGCGCAATGATGGGTCTGGGTTTCCTGGCAGTGCTGATTGTCCTGGGTGGGATGCGGGAACTGATCGGCCAGGGCACCCTGTTTGCCGATATGAACCTCCTGCTGGGACCCATGGCCGCCGACTGGGTGGTTCGCCCGTTCGAACAGTATCCGGACATGCTGTTCATGGTGTTGCCTCCCGGTGCGTTCGTCGGCCTGGGACTGCTGATCGCCCTGAAAAACGGCATTGACCGTCACCTCGAAGCCCGGCGAAAGGCCGCAGCACCGGAGCCTGCCACCAGTGGCAGCAAGCGCGTGCGCGTCACCGGCAATGTTTCCTGAATCCACTCCAGAGCAGTATTGCTGACGGATGAACAAACAAAAGCGTATTGAAATCTTTACCCGGCTGCGGGACGCCAACCCCAATCCGACCACGGAGCTGAACTACTCGTCACCGTTCGAGTTGCTGATTGCCGTGATTCTCTCGGCACAGGCCACGGACGTGGGCGTCAACAAGGCGACCGACAAGCTGTTCCCGGTCGCCAACACTCCGGAGGCCATCCTTGCTCTCGGTGTGGACGGGCTCAAGGAATACATCAAGACCATCGGCCTGTTCAACAGCAAGGCCGAAAACATCATCAAGACCTGCCGGATCCTGATCGAAAAGCATGGCGGACGGGTTCCGGAAAAGCGCGAGGATCTGGAGGCCCTGCCCGGTGTCGGGCGCAAGACCGCCAACGTGGTGCTCAACACCGCGTTCGGTCATATGGCCATGGCCGTGGATACCCATATTTTCCGGGTCTCCAACCGTACCGGAATCGCACCGGGAAAGAACGTCCTGGAGGTAGAAAAGCGCCTGTTGCGCCTGGTACCGAAGGAGTTCCTCCTGGATGCCCACCACTGGCTGATCCTCCATGGTCGTTACACCTGCACCGCCCGCAAGCCCAAGTGTGGTGCCTGCATCATCGAAGATCTGTGCGAATTCAAACAGAAGCGGGACTACCTCTGACCCGCCGCCCCGGAAACGAAAAAGCCGACGCGCCCTTGCGGGTACGTCGGCTTGTCAAAGCCATTTCAGCGGCTGAGGATCAGCGCTGACCCAGCATCCGCTCTTTCAGGTTTTCCTGAGCCGGCTTATCGGACAGCCAGATTCCGAACAGCGCCTTCTTGAACGCCAGATCACCGACGGTATCCCGCAGTTCGCCATTCTTCAGGACCCGAACGCCCTCACCCGGCAGGTAGACCAGATCAAAGACATCGCCTTCCTTGATCTCTTCCTGGAACACAGCCATGAACTGGTCAATGTCATCCTGAACCGGTGCCATGTTGCCATCGGTAGAGGCCTCAAAACCCTCAAGAGTTGCCTCGGTCATACGCTCACTGGTGATCATTCCCGAGATGATGTGCAGTGTGATGGCCTGAGGCTCATCGGCATTGATGACTGCCTCGCCGTCGCTGATGCTTTCCGGAACATACAGACCACCGACATAGAGGTCCATAAACCACTTGGACCGGGTACCGGCGCCGTTGAGCTTCAGTTCGGTGCCCATGGCCTGATAGGTCTCGGGAACATCGACGCCTTCAACGGTCAGGGCCGAGGCCGGGGCCGATAACATTGCTGTGAGGATCAGGGATGCAAATCCTGATGAGAGAGCCTTCTTCATAGTCCTTTCCTTTTCCATCGTTATTATTCAATGCGTTTTCATTCGTCACCGGGGCTCGACACGCTATCCTGCCCGGTCAACGCATTCTAACAACGACCCCGGGCAGCAGAGCGCCACCTGGTTCTCATTTGGGAGGCATAAAAACAGAAAAGCCGGCCAAGATCATTGGCCGGCTTTCATTGTACTGGCGTCAGTGTGACTTACTGGAACAGGAGATTACCCGAAAGGCCTTCCTTCTCAAGGATTTCCCGCAAGCGACGAAGTGCTTCCACCTGGATCTGGCGCACCCGCTCGCGGGTCAGCCCGATTTCCTGGCCAACCTCCTCAAGCGTACTAACCGGATAGCCCCGAAGGCCAAAGCGGCGGGAAAGCACTTCCTGCTGCTTGTCACTGAGTTGGTCAATCCACTTTTCGAGACAGGAACACATGTTGTTGTCCTGCAGCAGGTCCGCCGGGTCAGAGGCACCCTCATCCGCCACGGTATCGAGAAGGGATTTTTCACCTCCTGCACCGATCGGGGTGTCCATGGAGGCAACCCGCTCGTTGAGCCCCAGCAGGCGCTTCACATCAGCCGCCGGCTTATCGACCATCTGAGCGATCTCTTCCGCAGAAGGCTCATGGTCCAGCTTCTGGGTCAGTTCCCGGGCCGCACGCAGATAGAGGTTAAGTTCCTTGACCACATGAATCGGCAGGCGGATCGTCCGGGTCTGGTTCATGATGGCCCGCTCGATGGTCTGGCGAATCCACCAGGTCGCATAGGTGGAGAACCGGAAGCCGCGCTCCGGATCAAACTTCTCGACCGCACGGATCAGGCCCAGATTACCCTCTTCAATCAGATCAAGCAGGGTAAGACCACGATTGACATACCTGCGGGCAATCTTGACCACCAGGCGCAGGTTGCTTTCGATCATGCGTTTACGCCCTGACTCCTCGCCTTTTCGGGCAAGACGGGCGAAGTAGACTTCCTCTTCGGGCGTCAGGAGCGGTGAAAAACCGATTTCGTTGAGATAGAGCTGGGTTGCATCCAGCTGCTTCTGGCTGGTGAAGTACCGTCCCTGGGTGGAGATTTCCTCTTCATCGGCGTTGTCCGCCGAGTCCTTTTCAACTTTGTCTTCTGCTAGCACCTGATCCTCGGAATCATCCAGATCCTCGACACGATCAACAATGATGTCTTCTTGCTCTGCTGACATGTTTCTTGCCCCGCCTCTCAATAATCCTGTGGAAGGTCCGATACTTCTTCTTATCCCGGACTCTGCTTCATTCGTCTTCGTTTTCTTCAGGACATTTGTTGTTTGGCCAAATCCGGCCGAATCATTCTTGTTGTTTTGACTTGCGCGGTTTCTGTCAGTGCCGGGCCAGGGGTTTGCAACAGCCATCCGGGCTGCTTGCTTCAGGGCTAGCGGGGTGGCAGGTAGTGGAGTGGATCGACAGGGTTGCCATTTTTCCGGATTTCAAAATGCAACATGGGTCGTTCCGCACCGCTGCTCCCGAGCTCTGCGATCACCTGTCCGGCGTTAACGTCCTCCCCTTCCTGCACCAGAATCTTCCGGTTGTGGGCGTAAGCACTCAAATAGTGCTCGTTATGATTCACGATAATGAGGTTGCCATAACCAAGCAACCCGTTACCGGCATAGACCACGTTTCCTCTGGCCGCTGCTTTCACAGCATCACCGGGTTTTCCGGCAATATCAATACCTTTATTGACTTTTCCGGATGTTGAATATCCTGCAATTACGGTGCCAGCATGCGGCCATCGCCAGCTGACGCTGGCCACGGTTTGCGAACGTTTGTCCAGGGAGTCACCGGGCGCTGCGGGCCTGGTCACTTTCGGCCGGGGCGCCGATTTTGGCGTTGGCGCTGGAGCAGCCGCCCTGGTCGGCGCCGTAGCAACCCTCTTCTGGCTATTCTGGCTCGAGGATGTGACAGTTCCGCGAAGGTCCAGGCGCAGTACCTGGCCCGGCTTGATGGTCCAGGGAGGACCGATGCCGTTGGCGCTGCCCAGCTCCCGGTAGTCACGGCCGTATTGCCATGCAATCCGGTACAGCGTTTCGCCGGGCTTGACGACGTGTCGTCCCCAGTAAACAGGCGGGTTGTAGAGATCGTCCTGGTAGATCGCCGCGGTGTTGCAGGCCGGCAAAACAGCCACAACCAGAACCACCAGGAGCATTTTCAGGAAACGAGGCTGGGGCGTGGCACCTGAGTGGAACCGCGGGAAGGCCGACCGTGCGGCATTGACGAGCCCACGCAAAAATCTCACAGGAATAAAACTGCCCCAGTTATGAAAAATCCGTCTAAAAAGACGGGAAGATCAATCCATATTCTAAAGTTTTTATAGTAACTCGCTAATTTATTGCATATTTTCAGAGGCAATCCAAGTTACGTACCGGTCGTCTTTGTTACCTTGGGGAACACTGATTCTGTGCGTCAGGTAACACTTTTCGATTCCCGATCCATTCAATAGCCAGCACCAAGAGCAGCCCGACAAGTGCCATCAACAGCGCCATGAGTACCTGGGGGTCCTGCCCTGTCAGCTGTTCAAAGGTCGCCGGAGCAATACTGGCTTCACTGAGGGGTACTCGCTCTCCCGAACTGTTGGTGCGCCAGCTGAGAACTTCCTTCCAGGGCCAGACCTTGTTCAGTGCCCCGACCATGAAACCGGTCAGAAGTGCCAGAACCATGTCGTGGAAATGACGGAATGCCCAGGTTATCAGCCGCGCTATGGAAAGTAGCCCGACCAGACACCCGGCCATGAACAACACCAGAACGCCCAGATCCGCCGCCTTGATGGCCGCCAGAACCGGCGCATACATGCCGATAATCACCAGGATAAAGCTCCCGGAAATCCCGGGCAGGATCATGGCGCAGATTGCCAGGGCGCCGGAACCAAAAAATGCAAGCGCCGAGGGTGTTAATTGCCCCCCGGACAGGGTGGTAATCCACCAGGCGACCGCAATGCCTGCAATCAACGGCACCAGCAGGGAAACACGGTATCGGCGCACCTGTCGGCCCACATGCCAGACAGACGCCACGATCAGGCCAAAGAAAAAGCTCCAGATCAGAATCGGATAATTGGCCAGTGCGAAGCTGATGGCCGAGGCCAGGGTCACAATACTGGACAGGATACCCGCCAGCAGACAGACCAGAAATGTACCGTCACAGGCAGCCCAGAACGCCTGGAAGCGCCCCTTGAGCAGGTCACGGAATACCGCGACCGGTATGGCGTTAATCGCTTCCAGCAAGCGGAAATAGATGCCGGTGATGAAAGCAATGGTGCCACCGGACACACCCGGAACGATATCGGCGGCCCCCATAGCCATGCCGCGCAGGAAAACGGCAGCGGGATGCTGGTTCCTCTGGACTTCAGACATGGCTTCGTTCGATCCGTCACTCGGCTCGTTCACCGGATCACTCCCCCGAGTAGGGGCACAAAGTGCACGGGCTCAAGCTCCCGCCGCTCGAAATGTTCGCCACGGCGTACTACTTCCACCAGCACCTGTTTCTCCTCTCCAACCGGGGCGATCAGCACCCCGTTGTCCGCCAGCTGGGCCAGCAATTCTTTCGGCACGTCGCCCGGTGCGGCGGTCACGATGATGCCGTCAAACGGTCCACGGTCCGGCCAACCCATCCCTCCATCAGCGTGCTTGAGCAGGACATTGCGCGCGCCCAGTTGCCGCAACCGGTCCCGGGCACGATCCTGCAGAGGCTTGATGCGCTCCACGCTGTAGACTTCCTCGAATAACCGGGACAGCACCGCAGTCTGATAACCGGACCCGGTGCCCAGTTCCAGAATACGGGCCGGCCCATGGTGATGCAGGATTTCAGTCATGCGTGCGACGATGTAGGGCTGGGACAGTGTTTGCCCATAGCCGATGGGAAGCGAGGTGTCCTCGTAGGCCCGATGGGCCAAAGCCTCATCCAGGAAGATATGACGGGGTACCTCACCAATGATCTCCAACACCCTGTCGGACTCGATCCCCGATTCGCGCAGCCGCTGAACCAGGCGCATCCGGGTACGCCGGGAGGTCATTCCAATTCCCTGGAGCTGTGCACTCATGAAGACAGCCCTCCGTCGAACGCCAGTTCCTCAACCCACTCCCGCAGCGGCACCAGCGCCTCATGGCGGGTCATGTCAATGTGTACCGGCGTAATAGAGACATAGCCTTCACGGACCGCATGAAAATCGGTTCCGGGGCCGGCATCACCACCCTCTCCGGCGGCACCGATCCAGTACCTCTGCTTACCCCTCGGACAGGTCATGGGCACAGCCCCTTCGGCACGCTCGCGGTGGCCAAGGCGGGTGACACGAATGCCGGCCAGCTGCTCCCAGGGCAGATCGGGAACGTTCACATTCAGGATCGAACGGGGGCCAAGCTGGAGTGGCCGATCCTGCTCCAGGAGCATGCGGACAACCCGCGCGGCGGTCTCGTAATGGAAATGGCCGTCGTTGACCAGGGACACCGCAATCGCCGGTAGCCCAAGGTGACGGCCTTCGGTAGCGGCAGCCACCGTACCGGAATAGATGATGTCATCGCCCAGGTTGGCGTGGGTGTTGATACCGGACACGACCCGATCGAAGGGTTCCTCGAACAGACCGTTCACGGCCAGATGCACGCAGTCGGTCGGCGTGCCATCCACGGAATGGAAACCGTTCGGGTGCTCCTCGACGGTGAGGGGCCGGTTCAGGGTGAGTGCGTTACTCGCACCACTGTGGTCCCGGTCCGGGGCCACGACTTCGAGGTCTCCCAGGCCCTGCAGCCCCTCATAGAGGGCAACAAGCCCCGGCGAATGCACACCATCATCATTCGATAACAGAATTCGCACAGTGTTCTCCGCTAGCACTTTTTATTCGTTATGACGGCCGAGGCTCATGTCCTCCAGCTCGAAAATATCGCCCAGCATGGTGGTGGCGTACTGGCCGGGGGGCAAGACAAATCGGATTTCGAGGGTATCCCCTCCCTGCCACTCCCAGCCCAGCTCCTGCGGCTGAACAACCAGAGGCCGGCGTTCCGGCTGCATCCGCGTGGCAGCGAACAACCGTTCAAGTTCCGGCCACTGCTTAACCACGTCCCGCTCCAGCGTCTCCTGGCCGTCGGTTGCGGTGGTTCCGCCATCGCCCCACATCGGCCCCGTGGGCCCCGTGGCACCCTCGGCCGGCTCTCCCGGCAGGCAGGTGGCCCAGCTACCATCCGATACCCGCGCGGCAAGCACCTCATTGAACAACCAGGATCGCGCCGCCGAAAAGTACAATACGTTTTTCGATCCGTCCCTGCCACCTCGGGCGCCGCGTTTTGCGCGACCTGCACGGCGATTCAGCTGCGTGGGATCAACCTTCAGAGCCCGGTCGAGGTTGCCGCCATCATGGCCAAAACGCTGCGGCCCGAAATAATTCGGCGCGCCCTGCTCACCAAGGCGATTCAATGCCTCGTCAATCTCCGCCTTAGGACCTTCGACGTTCCTGAGCACGATGGTAAACCGGTTTGCCGAATGCTCCCCCCGCCGCAATTTCCGGGGTGCCCGCGCCGACGCCACTACCCGCCAATGCAAAGCCACTTCCCGAATAAAGTCAGCGTCTGAGGCTTCCATACCCGGACGGTAGAGACTGAACCACTGGATAGTCACGGCATGACGATCTTTCAGACCGCAAAACCCGACATCAAAACCGCGACAACCGGCCATCCGCGCCAACTGCCTGGCGACAAACTCGGTATTATCGCCCTTCTTCTGGAGACAGAGGCAAAGATGTTCACCCTCACCGGGAATCAGCTCGGAAACTGCCAGGACTTCCTCGACCCGGAAATCCTCGGGAGCACTCTTCAGCTGCGCCCGTCCGACCCGGCCATGACTGGTGGGCCAGTCCAGACGCCAGTTGCTGGCCGCTTGATCGGTGGTACTCACATGTTCACCGGTTCAAGCAGACAAACCGCCTGACAGGCTATCCCCTCGCCCCGACCGGTAAAGCCCAGCTTCTCCGTGGTGGTCGCCTTGACACTCACCCGGTTGGCGGCAACTCCGAGGTCCTCCGCAATGTTCAGACGCATGGCCTCGACATGCGGTGCCATCTTCGGCGCCTGCGCAATAATTGTACTGTCCACGTTCACCACCTCGTAGCCCTCGTCACGGACGCGAGCCATCACCCGGCGCAGCAGATCCCGACTATCGGCACCGGCCCACTCGTCGCTGGAATCCGGAAACAGGTGCCCGATGTCCCCCAGGGCAACGGCGCCGAGCAGCGCGTCAGCCAGGGCATGGAGCAACACATCCCCGTCAGAATGCGCCTTCAGGCCCTGACTATGAGGAATCTGCACGCCACCTAGAATGACGAAATCACCTTCACAAAAGGCATGGACATCAAAGCCCTGACCAATCCGCATGCGTGTCTCCGCAACGTTGAAAAGAATGTATTGGCGAAGCCGCTTACAGCCGGCTCAGAATAAAACCGGCCAGTGCCAGATCTGACGGAACCGTAATCTTGATATTATCCGGCCGCCCCTCCACCAGAACCGGCATGTTACCGGAAAATTCCATGGCAGAGGACTCGTCCGTCACCCCATGCCCGGCATCCAGACAAGATTCCAACGCCCGGGTCAGCGCCCCGAACCGGAACATCTGCGGCGTCAGCGCCCGCCAGAGCCGGCTGCGATCCACCGTCGCCTCCACCTCCGGCGGCTGCCCCTCGTCGGCTTGCTTCAGCGTATCCGCCACCGGAGCCGCCAGCAGCCCGCCAACCGGGTGCCCGGAAAGGGTATCAATCAGGTTTGCCAGATCCTCAGGGTGGACACAGGGCCGGGCGGCATCATGCACCAGCACCCAATCATTCTCGTCCGCCTGTTCCTGCAACGCGTGCAGCGCCGAAAGCACGGAATCGGCACGTTCCTTACCACCGGTGCAGGTCTGGATACGGTCATCGTTGACCGCCTCGGTATCCGGCCACCAATGGTCCTGGGGGCTCAGGGGAACCATACAGCCAGAAAAATCGGCATTATCAAGTAGGCGGGAAAGAGTGATATCGAGAATAAAGCGGTTGGACAGCGTCAG
>JAAZVL010000108.1 GCA_018623515.1 Marinobacter sp. | reverse complement strand
TCGGCCGTGCCCTGCGCATGGCAATCGAGATGGACGAGCGCATGGCCGGGATCACCCCGTCCACCAAGGGCTCGCTGTAACCGGTCTCCAACAGGACATCGCATTTGACCATGAAAACCGTTGCCATCATCGACTACGGTATGGGGAACCTTCATTCCGCCCGCAAGGCGGTGGAGCACGTTGCCCCGGATGTCACCGTGCTGGTGACCGATAACGCAGACCAGATCCGGGAGGCGGATCATGTGATCCTGCCCGGTGTCGGCGCCATTCGTGACTGCATGGCGGAGATTCGCCGGCTGGAAGTGGATACCCTGGTCCGGGAAGTGTCCCGGGATCGTCCCTTCCTCGGAATCTGTGTCGGTATGCAGTCACTGATGTCCCGCAGCGAAGAGAATAATGGCGTCGACTGCATCGGCCTGTTTCCGTCCGAGGTTCGCTACTTCGGCGACAACCTGACAGAAAATGGCGAGCGCCTTAAGGTGCCCCACATGGGGTGGAACGAAGTCTTCCAGACCATCGATCATCCGCTCTGGCACAACATTCCGGACGGCGACCGCTTCTACTTCGTGCACAGCTACTACGCCGAAGCCGAGGGCAATGCCGACATGGCTGGCCGTACCCATTATGGCGTGGATCTGGCGGCAGCAGTTGCCCGCGACAACATCTTTGCGGTGCAGTTCCACCCGGAGAAAAGCGCCCGGGCTGGCCTGCAGCTGCTGAAAAACTTTGTGGACTGGTCCGGCAAGTAACGCCGGCCATCAGAACGAACTACACGGACATTGCTCTATGCTCATTATTCCCGCCATTGATCTCAAAGACGGCAAATGTGTACGCCTGCGCCAGGGCCGGATGGACGATTCCACCGTCTTCGGTGACGACCCGGTCGACATGGCCACCCGCTGGGTGGATGCCGGCGCCCGCCGTCTGCACCTGGTGGACCTCAACGGCGCCTTTGCCGGTGAACCGGTTAACGGCGAGATCGTGCAGGCGATTGCGAAGAAATATCCGGATCTGCCGATCCAGATCGGTGGTGGGATCCGTTCCGAGGAAACTATCGAGGCTTACCTGAACGCCGGCGTTCAGTGGGTGATCATCGGCACCAAGGCGGTGAAAGAGCCGGAATTCGTGACCGAGATGTGCAAGCGCTTTCCCGGTCACATTATTGTCGGCCTGGATGCGAAGGATGGTCGCGTGGCCACCGACGGCTGGGCGGAGGTTTCCGAGGTCATGGCGGTGGATCTGGCCAAGCGCTTCGCCAACGACGGCGTTGAGGCCATCGTCTACACCGACATCAGCCGCGACGGCATGATGCAGGGCGTGAACGTGGAAGCCACCGCGAAGCTGGCGGAAGAGGGTGGTATTCCGGTCATTGCCTCCGGCGGTGTGACCAACATGGACGACCTCAAGCGTCTGGCCGAAGTGGCCGACAAAGGGATCCTCGGCGCCATCACCGGCCGTGCCATCTACGAGGGCACCCTCGATGTGGCCGAAGCCCAGGCCTTCTGCGACAGCCTGAACGGCTGAGGGGGTTAGCATGGGATTGGCAAAACGCATCATTCCCTGCCTGGACGTGGACAAGGGCCGCGTGGTCAAGGGTGTGAACTTCGTGGATATCCGGGATGCCGGGGATCCGGTCGAGGTGGCCCGCCGATACAACGAGCAGGGTGCTGACGAAATCACCTTCCTGGACATCACGGCCAGCCATGAGAGTCGTGACACCACTTACGAGACAGTGGAGCGCATGGCCGCGGAAGTCTTCATCCCGCTGACCGTGGGTGGCGGGGTCCGTACCGTCGAGGATATCCGCAAGCTGCTCAATGCCGGCGCGGACAAGGTGTCCATCAACACCGCCGCCGTGTTCAATCCGGAATTTGTGCGCGAGGCCGCCGAGCGATTTGGTAGCCAATGCATCGTGGTGGCCATCGACGCCAAGCGGGTCAGTGCCGAAGGCGAGGAGCCGCGCTGGGAAATCTTCACCCACGGCGGTCGCAAACCCACCGGCCTGGATGCCGTGGAATGGGCCCGGAAGATGGTCGAGATGGGCGCCGGTGAACTGCTGCTGACCAGTATGGATCGGGACGGCACCAAGATCGGCTTCGATCTGGGCCTGACCCGCGCGATCAGCGATGCGGTGGCAGTGCCGGTGATTGCTTCAGGTGGTGTGGGTGAACTGCAGCATCTGGCGGATGGTGTGACCAAGGGTGGCGCGGATGCCGTGCTGGCCGCCTCCATTTTCCACTTTGGACAGCACACGATTCCCGAGGCGAAGGCGTTTATGAAGGCGCAGGGGATTGAAGTCCGCGATTGAGCAGGCGTGAAAACGGGGTCAGAAGAAGGCTTTCATCTGACTCCAACTTCACCGATGCCCCTGGTTCGCGTCTTCCACAGGGGTCTGATGAATACTTTCATCTGACCCCAACTTGATACCTGCCGCATAAGCCGGCCGAATCTCCTGCTTCTCCCCCTCCGCAAACATCTCCCGATTCCCGTTCCGCATGGCCCACAGCCCGCTCACAGTGGCAATGGCAATGCCCTGTTCATCCAGCAGCGGCAGATGCTTCTCCAGGTAATCCACGGTGACCTTGTGGGGATGGCCGATGCCGACCGCGCTGCCATTTTCCTTGGCACGCTTGATCAGCAGCTTGAACTGGCGGTCGATGAATTCTTCGGTCTGCTCGTGATCGAGGAACACATCGCGGGTCACGTTGGGGATCTGGTAGGCGGTGGCAACATCGCCGGCAACAGAGGAGGCGATGGTGCGGCTGTCCACGAAGTACACCGGATACTTGTCCAGCTCTTTCATTACCCAGTCCATGGCCTGCAATTGCTGGGTCAGCAGGCTGCCCATATGGTTGTTGACGCCGCTGACATAGGGAATGGACTGGAGCGAACGCCGCAGGGTCCGGCTCAGGGTGTGTTCGTCCATGTCTGGCGTGAGTCCGCCCGCGCCGAGACTGAAGTTCTGGGTGTTGGCCATGGGCGCGTGCAGCATGATTTCCTTGCTCTGCTGGTGCGCCAGGGTGGCCAGTTGTTCGGTGAAGCGCCGATAGGGGAGGAAGGCCAGGGTCAGGGGCTGGTCCATGTTGACCAGCCGCCGACCTTCCTGAAGGTTGTGCCCCATATCATCAATGATAATGGCGATGGTCGGGGGCAACTCCCCGGGAATATCCTGCGCAGTTGCATTCGCCGCGGCAAGGCCTGCAACTGCCAGGAACAGGCAACGGACCAGGCTCACTCGGCGTTTCCTTCCCCGGAGGTTGTACCCCTGCGGTTCAGGATGTTCATGCCCTTGAGCAGATTCAGGGCGGAACGTAGCTGATAATCCCGTTCGACCATTGAGACAGTGTCCTGCGCCTGTTCACTGGAGCCGTCCTGCTCCCTGGCCTTGCCTTCGCCCTCATTCTGGCCTTCCAGATGGCCGCTGAGATCCGCTTCAGTGAAGAACGGCTGGCCGTCGAGTTCAGTCAGTTCCGCCGGCCGCACCACAATGTCGGGTTTGATGCCGGTGGCCTGGATGGAGCGGCCATCGGGAGTGAAGTAGCGGGCGGTAGTCATCTTGATGGCATGGGTCTCGTCCAGCGGGATCACGGTCTGGACGCTGCCCTTGCCAAAGGACTGGGTGCCCATGATGACAGCCCGTTCGTGGTCCTGAAGGGCGCCGGCCAGGATTTCGGACGCTGACGCTGAGCCGCCGTTGATCAGCACCACGATCGGTGTGCCGGCCATGACGTCACCGGACTTGGCGCTGAACCGCAGCCGTGAACTCTGGATCCGACCTTCGGTATAGACGATCAGGCCTCCGTCGAGCAGGGCGTCAGCCGTTTCCACGGCGGCCTGCAGTACCCCGCCGGGATTGTTGCGCAAGTCGATGACCAGACCGTCGAGGTCGGCGCCATGTTCGCTCTCGAGTTTCTTCAGGGCATCCCGGAATTGGCCTCCGGTGTCGGCCTGGAACTGGGTGATGCGCAGGTAACCGTAACCGTTGTCCAGCATGCGCGATTTCACGCTGGTAACCTTGATGATATCCCGGGTGACGTCGATTTCGATGGGGGCACTCACGCCTTCGCGCATGATGGTGAGCGTCAGTACGGTGCCTGGCTTGCCACGCATCAGCGTTACGGCTTCTTCCAGCGACATGCCCTTGACCGGTTTTTCATCCAGCTTGATGATCAGGTCGCCTGCCTGGACACCGGCTTTCTGGGCCGGGGTGTCGTCGATGGGGGCGATGACTTTGACGAAACCGTTTTCCATGCCCACTTCAATGCCCAGGCCGCCGAATTCGCCGGAGGTGCTTTCTTCCAGCTCTTCGTAATCCTTGGGGGCCAGGTAGGTGGAGTGGGGGTCGAGGTCGGACAGCATGCCCTTGATGGCGCTTTCAAGCAGTTGCTGGTCGGAAACTTCCTCGACGTAGGCATCCTTGATGCGGCTGAACACTTCGGTAAATTTGCGCAGGTCGTCCAGTGGGAGCTGTTTCTCCGGGTCGGGCAGGGTGATCTCCACCTTCTCGCCATCCTGGATGCCTTCCAGCAGTTCCTCGGATTGCGGGTCCTGGGCGAAGGCCAGACTCGATGCGGTCATGAAACAGGTGGCTAGCGTGAGTTTGCGTAAAACCCTTGGCGGAAGTGAACTTCTGACCCGTTTCATCAATATATCCCGTTTTGTTTCCACTAGTTGGACGTATTTCCCTGATTCACGACAGTATGGCGTCAGCTGCGCCGTTTGTCAGCCCTTGAGTGGGCCCTTCGGAGCCTCAGTTTGCCAGCCAGCGCTGCGGGTTGTCCGGTTTGCCATTATGGCGGACTTCAAAGTACAGCGCGGGCGTATCGGTTCCGCCGGTCTGACCTGCCACGGCAATGGTCTCGCCGGCTGCCACCCAGTCGCCGGGGCTGGTGAACAGGCTGCTGCTGTGGCCGTAGAGTGTCATGTAGCCATCGCCATGATCAATGATGGTGATCAGGCCAAATCCCCGGAGCCAGTTGGCAAAAACCACCCGGCCATAATGAATGGCTTTGACCTGCGCTTCTTCGCCGGTGCTGATCAGGAGCCCGTTGCGGCGGAGCTTGCCGTCGGCATAGCGTTCGCCATAGTCACTGATCACCTTGCCTTTGACCGGCCACGGCAGCTTGTTTTTCAGTGAACGGAAGGGCTGGGACTCGTTGGGTGCCGGAATGCTGGCGATGGCCTGCTGGACTTCCTTGAGCAGTTGTTCAAGGCGCTTGCGGTCGGCTTCCAGTTCGTCCCGTTCGCTGCGCCGGCTCTGGATTTCGGACTTCAGCGAGGCCAGGGTCTGTTCCCTTTCTTTGCGGGAGGCTGACAATTCCTGCTGGCGCTTGCTGAGAGTGGCTTCGGTGTCGGTCAGTTCGGCCCGGGTAACGACCACCCTGGCCTGGGTCTGCCTCAGCTCCCGAAGGCTTTTCTGGAAGGCTTCGAGGCGCTCAACGGTGTTACGGCTCAGATACTCGTAGTAGGTCATGGTCCGGGCCATCTGGTCCGGGTCGATCTCGTTGAGCAGTACTTTGACGGCGGGGGCGTCCCCTTCCATCCAGGCGGCGCGGATCTGTTGTTTCAGGCTTTCCCGCTGGCGACTGAGGGTCTTGTTAAGGTTGGCTTCCTGCTGCTCCAGCTCTTGCAGTTGCTGTTGTTGCTGCTCGGCTTTTTGTCGCAGGTTCCGGCGTTCGCGGGTCAGTTCGCTGATGCGGCGCTCGGATGCCGCAAGCTGCTGCTCCAGTTCGGAGCGATCTTCTTCGGCATCGCTCAGCCACTCGTCGATGTCCTCAATGCGTTCCCTGAGGTCTTCGATCTGCGCAGGAGTGACTTCCTGCTGCTGTGCCTGTGTGCACATCGCCCCCAGCGTGAAGCTGAGGGCGACTGCCAGCGCGTGTAACGGCTTCAAGGCCAAGACTGGTCCGGGTCAGTCCAGCTCGACCAGGCTGTGCCCGGTCATTTCCCCGGGCTGCTCCATACCCATGAGGGCCAGCAGGGACGGTGCTACATCGCTGAGGCTGCCATCGTCCTTGAGGTGGACCTTGCGGTGGCCGGTGTAGACCAGCGGCACCGGGCCGGTGGTGTGAGCGGTGTGAACCTGACCGGTGTTCGGATCGGTCATCTGCTCGCAGTTGCCGTGGTCGGCAGTGATCAGTGCTTCGCCACCGACTTCGTCGAGTGCCTCAACGACCCGTTTGATGCACCGGTCGATGCATTCGGCGGCCTTGATGGCGGCGTCGAGCTTGCCGGTATGGCCGACCATGTCACCGTTCGCGTAGTTGCACACCACCAGGTCGTACTTGCCGCTCTTGATGGCTTCAACCAGCTTGTCGGTAACCTCGGGCGCGCTCATTTCCGGCTGCAGGTCATAGGTGGCCACTTTCGGAGAGGGTACCAGGATGCGGTCCTCGCCCTCGAAAGGGGTTTCCACGCCACCGTTGAAGAAGAAGGTCACGTGGGCGTACTTCTCGGTTTCGGCGATGCGCAGCTGGGGTTTGCCCTGCTTGGCCATGTATTCGCCAAGGCCGTTGGTCAGCTTCTCCGGTGGGTAAGCGCAGGAGGTTTTGATGTCTGCGGCATACTCCGTGAGCATCACAAAATCGGCCAGCTCCGGGTGCTTGCGGCGCTTGAAGCCTTCGAATTTCTCGTCTACGAAGGCCCGGGTCATTTCCCGGGCACGGTCGGCGCGGAAGTTCATGAACAGCACGGTGTCGCCATCGTTGATGGTGCCGTCCGGCTCGCCCGGGGCCTGGATGCGGGTCGGCTTGACGAACTCGTCGTTCTCGCCACGCTCATAGGCCTGCGCCAGTGCGGTAACCGGGTCGGTTGCGGCGTACTCGGCCTCGCCCAGAGTCATGGCGTTGTAGGCCGCTTCGATACGATCCCAGCGATTGTCCCGGTCCATCGCAAAATAACGACCGACAATGGTCGCTACCCGGCCGACACCCAGTTCCCGGAGCTTGGCGGCGGCCTTTTCCAGAGAAGGCTTGGCGCTTTGTGGCGGCATGTCGCGGCCATCCAGGAAAGCATGGATATAGACTTCCTTGGCACCACGTTTGGCAGCCAGTTCGGCGGCCGCCAGAATGTGGTCTTCATGGCTATGCACGCCACCCGGAGACATCAGGCCCATCAGGTGTACGGCACGGCCGCTGCTCACGGCCTTGTCGATCGCGGCGCACAGGACTTCGTTCTTCTGGAAGGTGCCGTCTTCCAGATCCTTGTCGATCCTGGTAAGGCTCTGGTAGACCACGCGGCCGGCCCCGAGGTTCATGTGTCCCACCTCGGAATTACCCATCTGCCCCTTGGGCAGCCCCACGAACATGCCCGATGTATTGATCAGGGTCTTGGGCTGGTTGGCCCAGAGCTGATCCCAGAACGGGGTGTTGGCATTGCTGATGGCATTGTCTTCGGCGGGGTCACGGTAACCCCAGCCGTCCAGGATAATCAGTGCAGTCGGCTTGCGCGTCGCGGTCATCACTTCATCCGGTTGGTTGGAAAACTTGATAAAAGAGAAGGTCAGATTGTAACCGTTTTCATTCGCGCAAGCCATGTCCCCGCCTTCTTTGCAGCAGGCTGGGTGTGTATAATCCCGCCAAACAAATTTTCAGGGTATTTTCATGGACCGCTTGTTCGAATTCGTTGTCAATCACTACATTCTGGTGTCGCTGTTTGTCGCCTTCCTGCTGGCGATCCTGTTTCTGGAATCGCGTCGTGGTGGTGCCAAGGTGTCCGCTCAGGCGGCGGTCAACCTGATCAACAAGGACGAGGCCGTAGTGGTGGATATCCGCGACCGGAAGGAATTCGGCGAAGGCCGCATCACCGGTTCCGTCAATATCCCGTTGAACAGTCTCAAGAGCCGTGCTTCCGAGCTCAACAAGTTCAAGGACAAGCAGATCATCGTGGCCGACAAGATGGGGCAGCATTCCGCCATGGCGGTCAAGCAGCTCAACGCCGAAGGTTTCACCAACGTGGTGCGCCTCAATGGCGGGATCAGTGACTGGAAAGCCAGCAACCTGCCGCTGGTGAAGAAGTAACACAGCCTCAGGCCTTGATCTCGGGCCCGATCTGCCGCACTGTTTGACATTCGCCGGAGCCGGCATGAATCGAAGAAGGGGTCAGAAGAAAGCTTTCTTCTGACCCCGTTTCCAGACTCCGGGGTCTCAAACTCAGGGGTCTGATGAAAGCCTTCATCTGACCCCATCCTCGACACAAGACAATAACCGGGCACCAAAGCCCACCAAGAGCACAAAGGACCGAACATGGCTGAGAATCAGCAAGCCGCAGGCAATGAAAACCAGAACCAACCCCAGTTTGCCCTTCAGCGTATCTATGTGAAGGATCTGTCGTTCGAGTCGCCGAACGCGCCGCTGGTGTTCCAGGAGCAGTGGAAGCCCCAGGTCAACCTGGACCTGAACACCTCCCACAACAAGGTGAGCGACAACCAGTACGAAGTGGTCCTGTCCCTGACAGTAACCACCAAAATCGGCGAGAAAGTTGCCTACATCGTGGAAATCCAGCAGGCCGGTGTGTTCCTGGTGCAGGGCATCGAAGGCGCGCAACTTGGCCAGATGCTCGGCGCCTACTGCCCGACCATCCTGTTCCCGTATGCCCGTGAGTCCATTGATAACGTGGTTGCCAAGGGTTCTTTCCCGGCACTGATGCTGGCGCCGGTGAACTTTGACGCCATCTATGCCCAGGCGCTGAAGCGGAAGCAGGAAGAGGGTGCTGGTGAGGCGAGTGGGGAGCAGCAGGCTCACTGAGCGGGATCGGTGAAGTTGGGTTCAGATGAACGTTTTCATCTGAACCCTGAGGCAAGGTCAAGATGGGGTCAGAAGAAGGTTTTCTTCAGACCCCTGAGTTATCTCAGACTCCTGAGTCAGGAGTCAGCGCCGACCCCCGGGGTCTGATGAACTTGTTCATCTGACCCCTTCTTCATTCTTA
>JAAZVL010000025.1 GCA_018623515.1 Marinobacter sp. | reverse complement strand
GGGAATCACCACCGGTAACCGGGTATGCAGCCGGAGCCTCCGGATGTGGGGTATGCCTGCGATATCCGCCGCCCAGCGTGCAAGCAGCCGGTCGTTGACCGCCAGGGGGTCGCCACCGCTGAAAATGACCTCATTGATCTCAGGGCTGTCCCTGAGCGCACGGAGCACCTGATCGCGGTCCTCGGGCGTGAGGCGTTGCTCTTCGTAAGGAAAATGCCGGCGAAAGCAGTAGCGGCAATTGATAGCGCACTGGCCGGTGACCATCAGCAACGCCCGGCTCCGGTATTTCCGGATCAACCCGGTGGTCTGAATGGCACCCCCTTCCTGAAGCGGATCACGGATGAACCCCGACACCTCCTCCGCCTCGTCGATTCGCGGTAGCACCTGTCGGAGCAGGGGATCATCGGGGTTGCCGGGCTCCATCCGGGCGATGAAGGGCTCCGGTACCCTGATCGGAAACAGCCGGTGCCCGGCCCGTGCTCCCTCCAGCCAGGACTCGGCCGGTAAGTTCAGCCGTTCCAGCAGTGCCTCGGGGGTCATCACCGAACCTGACAGCAGCTCCTGCCAGCTTCGGGAATCCTGTTCACAGATGTGGGCTTCTATACGGGCGGGGGTTCGCTGTATCATAGCGACCTTTGAAATTTTAACGACATTGTGTCAGGTGGACATTTCATGGCTTCATATTCTACCAACGAATTCCGCGGCGGTCTTAAGGTTTTGCTGGATGGCGACCCCTGTATCATTCTCGAGAATGAGTTCGTAAAGCCGGGCAAGGGCCAGGCCTTCAACCGGGTAAAACTGCGCAACCTGATGACCAACCGCGTCTGGGAGCGGACCTTCAAGTCCGGTGAAAGCCTGGAGGCGGCCGACGTTATCGACCAGGACATGGAATACCTGTACACCGACGGTGAGTTCTGGCACTTCATGAAGACCGACGGTTCCTTTGAGCAATACCCGGCAGATGCCAAGGCCGTGGGCGATACCGTCAAGTGGCTCAAGGAACAGGACGTTTACACCGTAACCCTGTACAACGGTGCGCCCCTGACCGTGACCCCGCCCAATTTCGTCGAGCTGGAAGTGGTGGATACCGATCCGGGCATGAAGGGTGACACCGCCCAGGGCGGCTCCAAGCCGGCGACCCTGTCCACCGGTGCCGTGGTCAACGTGCCCTTGTTCATCACCATTGGTGAAGTGCTGAAGGTCGACACCCGGACCGGCGAGTACGTCAGCCGCGTCAAGAGCAGCTGATCCTGTAATGACCGATCAACCTGTCTGGCAGCCCGCTGCCTCGCAGGCTGCCCTGAAAAGCCGTGCACAACAACTGGCGTTTGTGCGCGGCTTTTTTGCGCACAGAGGGGTGATGGAAGTCGAAACCCCGGTGCTGGGCCGCTGCGGTGTGACCGACGTGAACCTGGATGGTATACCAGCGCAGGTATCCGCCTCCGGTATCGAGGGGGGCTGGCTGCAGACTTCCCCGGAATACCACATGAAACGCCTGCTGGCCGCAGGATCCGGCCCGATCTATCAGGTGTCGAAGGTCTTCCGGAATGGCGAACGGGGCAGGCGCCACAACCCCGAGTTCTCGATGCTGGAGTGGTACCGGCCGGGCTTCGATGACCGCGACTTGATGGCCGAGGTCTCCGACCTTGTCTGCGGCTGGCTCGGTTGCGAGCGGCCCGAGATATTGCATTACCGCGATGCCGTGGAAACCTGGGCGCACGTGGATCCATTCGAGTCCACGGAGCGGGAGCTGATGCGCCGCTGCGAGGAATGGCTGGAGCCCGAACAGCTGGCGGGACTGGGGCGGGACGGTTGCCTGGACCTGCTGATGAGCTTTGCCGTGGAGCCCAATCTGGGCATTGAACGCCCCGTGTTTATCACCGGCTATCCGGCGTCCCAGGCGTCACTGGCCCGGGTATCGGAGCATCAGGGGCACAGAGTCGCGCATCGCTTTGAGTTGTATATTCACGGCATTGAGCTGTGCAACGGCTACTGGGAACTGACCGATCCGGTCGAACAGCGGCGCCGTTTCGAGGCGGATAACCACCAACGCCGATTGTCCGGGAAACCTGAAATGCCCATCGACGGTGCCTTCCTGGCTGCGCTGGAGCAGGGGCTGCCGGATTGCGCCGGGGTGGCCCTGGGGCTGGATCGATTGCTCATGCTCAAGCTCGGAGCAACCGACATCTCGGACGTTCTGGCTTTCCCGTTCGAACGCGCCTGAGTTCAGGCCAGTTCGCCGAAAGCCTCGCCCATTCGCACGGTCTTGCCGGCGACCTGATCCTCGTTCCAGCTGACGGCACCCTTGGGCATCACCATGATCACCGTGGAGCCGAGCCGGAACCGCCCCATCTCCTCGCCCTTGGCGAACTCCCGGGCCTGCTCACCCTCATACTGGAAATCCGTCACCAGACCGTTGCCCGGCACGACAACGCCGGACCAGACGGTCTCGACGCTGCCGACAATCATTGCACCCACCAGCACCATCGCCATGGGACCGGCGTCGGTATCGAAAATGCACACCACCCGCTCGTTGCGGGCAAACAGGTTGGGCACGTGCTCGGCGGTCACCGGATTCACCGAAAACAGCTTGCCGGGAATATGAACCATCTCCCGCAGCTTGCCCGCCATGGGCATGTGAATACGGTGGTAGTCGCTGGGAGCGAGATAAATGGTGGCAAATTCGCCTTCGGAAAACACCTCGGTGCGCTGCAGGTTATCACCCAGCAGCTCATTCAGGCTGAAAGACTGACCCTTGGCCTGGAAAACCCGATCGCCGGTCACCTGGCCCAGCTGGGAAATCTTGCCGTCCACCGGACTGACAAGGGTCTTCTCGCCCTCGGCAATCGGCCGGATGCCCGGCTTCAGCGCCCGGGTGAAAAACGCATTGAAGCTCGGGTAAGCAGTCGGGTCCGGTTCGGCTGCTTCACTCATGTCCACGCCATAGCGGCCGATAAACCACTTCACCACACGGTTCTTCAAAGCCGGATTGCCTTCGCTGTCCGCAAACCGACCGGCAAGGCGTGAGACAGCCAGCTGTGGAGTGATGTACTGGCTCAGAACGAACAGTTTATCGAGCATCAAAACGAACCCTTTGCTTGAGAAGGCGCGCAGTTTAGCAAAACCGCCCAGGGGTGTAGAAACGGTTTTGCCGCTTTGCGACTCATTCCACCTTCAGGCCCCGGGCCTGCTGCTCGGCCATGTCCGCCAGAATCCGGTGAAAGCTCTTCAGCCGCTCCGGACTGATCCGTCCGTCCGCGGCTGCCGCCTCCAGGGCACAACCGGGATCCCCCATGTGCCGGCAATTCCGGAACTTGCAGGTACCGATCAGCTCCCGGATCTCCCGGAAACCATACTCGATCTCCTGCGGCGTCATGTGCCACAGACCGAACTCCCGGATCCCCGGCGAATCAATCAGATCCCCGCCCAGGGGCAGATGGAACAGCTTGGCGGTCGTGGTGGTGTGGATGCCCTTGCCGGTACTCTCCGAAACCGCCCCGACCCGGAGCGATTCCCCCGGCAGCAGCGTCTGGATAATCGACGACTTGCCCACACCGGACTGACCCACAAACACACTGGTCTGATCCTTCACCAGCGCCGCCACCTCCGGCGCCGGCTCATTGCCGGACTCGGCAGCCGAGGTGCGCACCACCTCGTAGCCCAGACTTTCATAACGGGACAGCAGCTCTTCAATCTGCTCCCGGTTCTCATCGGTGATCAGATCCGTCTTGTTCAGCAGAATCACCGCCGGAATATCACTGGTCTCCGAAGCCACCAGATACCGGTCAATCAGGTTATCGTGGGGCTCCGGCTCCGGGGCAATCACCAGAATAATGTGATCAATATTCGCCGCCACCGGCTTCAGCGCCCCGAAATTGTCCGGCCGCTGCAGTAGATTCTGGCGATCACAACGGGCGACAATCACCCCCGTCTCACTCTTCCCCTTGCGCCAGACCACCCGGTCACCGGTCACCAGACTGTCGATGTTGGCCCGGACAAAACAGCGGAAAACCGTCCCGGAATCCTCGCCCTCCAGCGCCTCTACATCCAGCTGCTGGCCATAGTGGGCGATGATCAGACCTTCCTGCTCCGGCCCCAGCTCACCGGCCTCGGCCTGCTGCTCAATGGCCTTTTCCTTCCTGGCCGCACGGGCGGCCCGCTCCTGCTGGACCTTCTTGATGCGCCACTGTTGCTGTTTGTTCAGTCGCCGTTTTGCCATAGATGGTCTATGTGATCCTCTGAAATTACGTCACGGTCGGTGCCATCATACTGGAATCAATCACCAGTCGCTGTACTATGTCGGTTTTCAGATGACTACACTTCACAGGTATGGGGCGAAGGTGGAATCCCTCACCCGGGAATGTTGAAGGCCAAGGATGGCCTGAAACAAGCGCACATGGACGTGCTCGTAGCGGTTCCCGGGTGAGGGATTCCACCTTCGCCATGCACCAAAGTTAAGAGGCTAGGGGAAAAGAGATGGCAGAAGGCAACCACCTGGTTTGGATCGACCTGGAAATGACCGGCCTAGATCCCGAAAAAGAACGCATCATCGAAATGGCCACCATCATCACCGATGCCGAACTGAACATCATCGCCGAGGGCCCGGTCATCGCCGTCCACCAGCCCGACAGCCTCCTGGAGGCCATGGACGAATGGTGCACCAAAACCCACGGCGCCAGCGGCCTCACCAAACGGGTCAAAGAAAGCACCATCACCGAAGCCGAAGCCGAAAAGGAAACCCTCGCGTTCCTGAAAAAACACGTGGGCCCCGGTGAATCACCCCTGTGCGGCAACAGCATCGGCCAGGACCGCCGCTTCCTGGTGAAATACATGCCGGAACTGGAAGCCTTCTTCCATTACCGAAACCTCGACGTCTCCACCGTCAAAGAACTCGCCCGCCGCTGGCGCCCCGACGTCCTCGACGGCGTGAAGAAAAAAGGCAGCCACCTGGCGCTCGACGACATTCGCGACTCCATCAACGAACTGCGTCACTACCGGGATCACTTCTTCAAACTGTAAGCCCGTGCCGGCGTAACGCCCAGTGCACATGCTCGCGGACCATCTCTGACGGGTGGTCCGCCCGCTGCTGCAGCGCCTCCACCACCGGAATGGTCGTGGGCGCGTTGCCCAGCCCCACCGCCAGATTCCGGAGCCAGCCCTCGTAGCCGGTGCGCCGGATCGCCGACCCCTCCGTCCGCTTCAGGAATTGCTCCTCCGTCCACAGGAACAGCTTGGCCAGCGAACTGTTATCCAGCCCGTGACGAGGCTGGAAATCCTGCTCCGCCGTCGGCTTGCTGAACTTGTTCCAGGGGCAGACCAGCTGGCAGTCGTCACAGCCGAACACCCGGTTGCCCATCTGTGGGCGCAGCTCCTCCGGAATCGAACCCTTCAGCTCGATGGTCAGGTAACTGATACAGCGCCGGGCATCGAGCAGGTGCGGCCCGACAAAGGCATCAGTCGGGCACACCTCCAGACAGGCCGAACAACTGCCACAGTGTTCGGTCTCGAACGCATCATCCACCGGCAGGGGCGCGCTGGTAAAAATCTCCCCCAGAAAGAAAAACGACCCGGCCTTCGGATGGATCAGCATATTGTTCTTGCCGATCCAGCCCAGCCCGGCCCGCTGGGCAAGGGCCCGTTCCAGCACCGGGGCACTGTCGACAAAAGCCCGGTACTCGAACCCGCTCACAGCTTCATCAATCCATTTGGCCAGGGTGGCCAGGCGCTTGCGCATCAGCTTGTGATAGTCCCGCCCCAGGGCGTAGCGAGTCACGTAGGCGGTTTCCCGGTCAGTGAGTGTTTGTTTCGGGTTGTCCGGTGCTGGCAGATAGTCCATCCGCACCGAGATGATCCGGGCTGTGCCGGGCATCAGCGACGTCGGCGTGTAACGTTTGTCGCCATGATGGCCCATGTACTCCATTTCACCCTGGTAACCCTCCGCCAGCCAGGCCTGCAGGCGCTGGCCATGGGGCCCGGTGTCCGGGGTTGTGATACCGGCATCGGCAAAGCCCAGCTGTCTGGCCCATTCCCGGATTTTTTCCGGTAAATCATTGAGTTCTGGCGGTGCTGGCGGAGTTTTGTTCGGCTCGGTCATGGCTGCGTTGTCAGCGGGCGTGGTCCGGGTGGATTCACTGCGGAAGTTTAATTTGATTAAGTTATGACCTTTTTCCCTGTTTTGCTATGCTTTACAGGTATCTGGCCAATTTTCTTAAACCGGTTTCTGTAACGGGAGCTCAGGCTCATGCCGCCCATACCTGCGCACAGTCTACCAGACGACCTCTACTCCGCCGATGCTGTGCGGCAAATGGACCGTTACGTAATTGATGAACTGGGTGTGGACGGCTTCGAGTTGATGCAGACCGCCGCCCATGCCGCGTTCCGTCGTCTGGTCCGGCGCTGGCCGGATTGCGGCCCGGTATTGGTGCTGTGTGGCGCGGGGAACAATGGCGGTGACGGCTACCTGGTGGCGGCCAACGCCAAGCGGCACGGGCTGACTGTATCCTGCATTGCCGTTGCCCCGACAGAAAAGCTTGCCGGCGATGCCCGTAAGGCCTGGCAGAAGGCCGTTGCAGACGGGGTCGAGGTGCGCGAACTGCCAGCCATCGACGAGTCTGCCCTCGCGGCTGCATTCGAGCATGCCGGTCTGATTGTCGATGCCCTGCTCGGCACCGGCGTGTCCGGAGCGCCCCGGGAGCCGTTTGCCGGGGTCATTGCCCGCTGCAACGGCAGCGGCGTGCCTGTTCTGGCAGTGGATGTGCCCTCGGGCCTGAATGCAACGACCGGTGTTGCCGACGGTGACGTGGTGCGGGCAACAATGACGGTTACCTTTATCGGCCTCAAATCCGGCTTGTTCACCGGGCAGGGGCCTGCGGTGTGCGGTGAAGTCGTCTTTGACTCGCTGGGTACCGAGAACGACATCGGCGGCAGCGGGCAGTTGCCCGTGGCCTGTTTACGGACATGGGAAGCCGTCGGCCGCTGGCTTCCCGAACGTGCAGCGAACGCCCACAAGGGGCGGTTCGGACATGTGCTCATCATTGCCGGGGATCGCGGGTTAGGTGGTGCCGGACTGATGGCGGCCGAAGCGGCAGCCCGTTCCGGCGCGGGTCTGGTCTCGCTGGCAACGCGCCCCGAGCATATATCGGCGGCGTTGGCCCGCTGTCCTTCGGTGATGGTACACGGCCTTATTCACGGATCCGAATTGCCTCCGCTGCTTGAGGCCGCATCGGTTGTCGTGTGCGGCCCCGGCATTGGCAAAAGCGCCTGGGGCCAGCAGATGCTTCAGCAGGTGCTGGCCAGTGACAAGCCGCGGGTACTGGATGCGGACGCCCTGAACCTGATGGCGGCCCGGGTCGCGGTGCCCGCGGATCATCAGGTGCTGACACCTCATCCCGGCGAGGCGGCCAGGCTGCTCGGCTGTACCGTTGCGGAAGTCGAGGTTGACCGGATGGCAGCGGCCCGCAAGCTGCAATCGGTCTTTGGCGGAGTGATTTTGCTCAAAGGCGCCGGAACTGTGATTGCCTCCGGCAGCCAGACGGTGGATATTGTCAGCGGCAGCAACCCGGGCATGGCCACCGGCGGCATGGGTGACGTGCTGGCGGGAATTCTCGGGGCTATGTGCGGTCAGTTGGACGACCTGGTCAGGGCAACGGTCCTGGGAGCATGCGCCCATCTGGCGGCGGCTGACCAGGCCACGCAAACCCGGGGTTACATGGGGCTGATACCCACCGATGTGATCGATAACCTGCCGCTGGTTTTCCGGCAGGTTGAGTTTAGCGGAGTTCAGAAGCGGGAGGAGGGATGACGATATACGGTAATGAGCGCCGCCTGTTTCTGGAAGGCGAGGCGGAGACCGAAAAGCTCGGCCAGGAACTGGCGCGGCTGGTGATCGAATCCGGCCAGGGCCTGACGGTATTCCTGGACGGCGACCTGGGGATGGGCAAGACCACCCTCAGCCGTGGTGTCATGCGCGGCCTCGGGCATGAGGGGGCAGTCAAAAGCCCGACCTATACCCTGGTGGAGCCCTACGAGCATCTGACGCCGCCCGCCTACCATTTTGACCTCTATCGCCTCGGCGATCCGGAGGAGTTGGAGTACATGGGAATCCGGGATTACTTCTCCGGAGACAACCTGTGCCTGATTGAGTGGCCGGAGCGGGGCAAGGGTGTCCTGCCGGAACCGGACCTGGAGATCCACCTGGAACGAGAGGGTGACGGGCGATCCGTGATCATCCGGGCGAGATCGGCCCAGGGAGCCCATTTGATGAACGAGCTGGAACTGGTTGGTCCGGAACACTGACCACCGGGGAGAGCTGATATTTTGCAGGTAAGCGGTATGTTCAAGGGAAAACGCAGCCTTTTCAATTCGCTGGTGCTGGTGACAGCGTGGGCCCTGGCATGGGGCGCTGCGGCTGGCGACCGTGTCGAGGGTGCCAGGATCTGGCCGGCGCCGGATCACACCCGATTGGTGCTGGACGTAACTGGCCCGCTGCAACACAACATCTTCTCCCTGAGCGGACCCTCACGGCTGGTGATCGACCTGAGCAATGCCTCGCTCCAGGCTGATCTGGACAAGCTGGATCTATCCGGCAGCCCGATCCAGCGGATTCGCAGTGCGCCAAGGAACGGAAACGATCTCCGTGTGGTGCTCGACCTCAAGAGCGACATCAAACCACGCAGCTTCCAGCTGGAGCCCAATCAGCAGTATGGCCATCGCCTGGTGGTGGATCTGATCGACGAGAAGGGTAGTCGGCTCGAACGGGCCAGCCAGCCAACGGTCACCCAGGACTCCGCTGGCAAGCGTGACGTGATTGTTGTCATCGATGCCGGTCACGGTGGCGAGGATCCGGGTGCGATCGGGCCGCGGGGAACCCGGGAGAAAGACGTGGTCCTGAAAATGGCGAAAACCCTTGAGGGCCTGATCAACAAGCAGCCCGGCTACACCGCCAAGCTGACCCGTACCGGCGATTACTACGTGGGTTTGCGGAACCGGACATTGCTGGCGCGGAAATACAACGCCGACCTGTTTGTATCGATTCATGCCGACGCCTTCCGGACGCCGCAACCCAAAGGCGCATCCGTCTTCGCCCTGTCCCAGCGTGGAGCGACCAGTGAGACTGCTCGATGGCTGGCGCAGAGCGAGAACCGCTCCGACCTGATCGGTGGCACCGGTGGTGTCTCCCTGGACGGACGGGACGACATGCTCGCGGGCGTACTCCTGGACCTCTCCATGACCGCCAGTATCAACGCCAGCCTCGGTGTGGGCAGCTCGGTGCTGGGCAAGCTGGATCGGGTTGCGAAGTTGCACAAGCCGGGGGTGGAGCAGGCGGCATTCGTGGTGCTGAAATCACCAGACATTCCATCCATCCTGGTCGAGGCGGGCTTCATCTCCAATCCCCAGGAAGAAAAGAATCTCTCGACGGACTGGTACCGCAGCCGTCTGGCGAGCGCCATCATGGACGGTATCGACGACTATTTCCGGAAAACTCCGCCGCCAGGCACCCTGCTGGCCTGGCAGAAGCAGAACGGCAAGGGCGGCAACGAGGTCAGTCAGTACCGCATCCGGCGCGGGGATACCCTGTCCCAGCTGGCCAAGGAGAACCAGATTTCCGTTAACGAGTTGATGCGTTTTAACGGCTTGAGGGATGACCGTGTTATGGTAGGGCAAACCATTCGTATTCCCGCATCCTGAGCAAGAGGTTTTCCCGAAACATGCCCCACATTCATTTGCTCTCTCCCCGGCTGGCGAACCAGATAGCCGCGGGTGAGGTGGTGGAGCGTCCCGCATCGGTCGTCAAGGAACTGGTCGAAAATGCCCTGGATGCCGGTGCCAGCCGGGTCGATGTGGAGATAGAGCAGGGCGGCGTCAAGCTGATACGGGTCCGTGATGATGGCAGTGGTATCGAGGAAGACGACCTGCCGCTGGCTCTGAGCCGCCACGCGACCAGCAAGATCACCAGTCTCGATGATCTCGAAGCCGTTGCTTCCCTCGGCTTCCGTGGCGAGGCGCTGGCCAGTATCAGTTCGGTCTCCCGTCTGACCCTGACTTCCCGGACCGAAAACCAGGAAGCGGCCTCCCGGGTGGAGGTCGAGGGCCGTGAGATGGATGCCAGGATTTCCCCGGCGGCGCACCCGGTCGGGACCACCGTGGAAGTCCGGGATCTGTTTTTCAACACGCCGGCCCGGCGCAAGTTTCTGCGTACCGAGAAAACCGAGTTCAACCATGTCGACGAGTGCATCCGTCGTCAGGCTCTGAGCCGGTTCGACACCGGTTTTACCCTGCGCCATAACCAGCGCGTGGTGCAGAGCCTGCGCCCGGCCGAATCGCCGCTGGACCGGGAGCGCCGTATCGGGGCGTTGTGTGGCCAGCAGTTCATCGACAATGCCGTGGTTATAGATGCTGAGGCCACCGGGCTTCGGCTCTGGGGCTGGGTTGCCCTGCCGACATTCTCCCGTAGTCAGGCGGACCTGCAGTACTTCTTCGTCAACGGCCGGGTGATCCGGGACAAGCTGGTGGCCCATGCGGTGCGTCAGGCCTATCGGGATGTGCTGTACAACAACCGGCATCCTGCCTTTGTGTTGTACCTGGAAGTGGATCCGGCCACCGTGGACGTGAATGTGCACCCGACCAAGCACGAGGTGCGGTTCCGGGACGGCCGCCTGGTCCATGATTTTATTTTCCGGACCCTGCACCGGGCGTTGGCGGATGTCCGGCCCGATGATCATTTGCGCGGAGCCGTAGCCCAGTCGTTTGGCCGGGAGGCGGCAGCCGACCCGGCAACCATGCCAACGACGCAGGCTCAGAACCCGCAACAAGGCTGGTCCTACCCACCGCGGGAAAGCGCCAGTCACGGTGTTCCTGTCCCCTCCGGTTTCGGTGGGGGCCGGCCCGCGATGCCGCAGCAGGAATGGCGGGCCAGTGATCAGATGGCTTTCTACCAGTCCCTGAATGCCGGCGGTGGCGTTGCTGAAGAATCATCGCCCGGATCATCCGGGCTGGCTCAGGTGCAGGCCACCCCGCCCGCCGACAGCGAGGAGGAGCCACCGCTGGGCTACGCCATCGCCCAGTTGCACGGTATCTACATCCTGGCCCAGGGCCGTGCCGGTCTGATCGTAGTGGACATGCACGCGGCCCATGAGCGCATCACCTACGAGCGGATGAAGCGCGCACTGGCGGAGCAGGACCTCAAGAGTCAGCCGCTGCTGGTGCCCCTCTCCCTGGCGGTCAGCCAGAAGGAAGCCGCGCTTGCCGAAACCCACGGCGAGGAACTGCAGCAACTGGGTCTGCAGATCGAGCGGATCGGCCCGGAAACCCTGGCTGTCCGGCAGGTGCCGGCGCTCCTGCGGGGCGCCGATACCGAGCAACTGGTGCGGGATGTGCTGGCGGATCTGATCGAGCATGGCCAGAGTGACCGGGTCGAGGCCGTCACCCACGAACTGCTGGGCACCATGGCCTGCCACGGCTCGGTCCGGGCGAACCGGCAGCTGACCATTCCGGAGATGAATTCGTTGCTCCGGGACATGGAAGCAACGGAACGCAGCGGCCAGTGCAACCACGGTCGCCCCACATGGACCCTGGTGACCCTGAGCGAGCTGGACAAGCTGTTCCTGCGTGGGCGTTGAGGATGTTGAGAGAACCCCGATGACGACCCGTGAAACCTCGGGCAAGCATCCGCCCGCCATTTTCCTGATGGGGCCAACAGCCTCGGGCAAGACCGACCTGGCAATCGCCCTGTGTGAGCAGCTGCCCTGCGACATCATCAGTGTCGATTCCGCCCTGATCTACCGGGGAATGGATATCGGCACCGCCAAACCGTCCGCCGAGGAGTTGGCCCGGGCGCCGCACCGCCTCATCGATATCTGTGATCCGGCCGAGCGTTATTCTGCCGCCGACTTCCGCCGGGATGCCCTGGCGGAGATGAAGAAAATCACCGAGGCCGGGCGGATTCCGCTTCTGGTCGGCGGCACCATGATGTATTTCAAAGCCCTGCTGCATGGCATGTCCGGATTGCCGCCTGCGGATCCCGGGTTGCGGGCGCAGCTGGAGCGTGAGGCGGCGGAGAAAGGTTGGCCGGAGCTTCACGAAGAGCTGCGGCACAAGGACCCTGTGGCGGCCCGGCTCATACACCCCAATAACCGGCAGCGCCTGCTCCGAGCGATCGAGGTGATCCGTCTGACCGGCAAACCGATCTCGGCGTTCTGGCAGGCGGAGAGCGGCTCAGAGGGGCGATCGCCGGGTGTCGGTGTTGAGGATTACACCTATTTCACCCGGTGGCAGGCAGACGAGGGGGGCGCTCTGCCGTATACTGTAACGCAACTTGCAATCGCTCCCGGTGAGCGAAAAGTGCTTCATGAGCGGATAGAGCTGCGTTTCCGGAGAATGCTGGAAAGCGGTTTCCTCGATGAAGTCCGGGCGCTCATGGCCCGGGGTGACCTTGATCCGGAACTTCCCTCAATGCGCTGTGTCGGTTACCGGCAGGCATGGGAATATCTGGCCGGTGAAAGCGACTACGAAGAGTTTGTAAACAAGGGTGTGGCGGCCACGCGCCAGCTGGCAAAACGGCAGCTTACCTGGTTGAGAAAATGGTCCGATGTCCACTGGCTTGACAGTGAGGATAAAATGGTTGCGCTAAAAGCCTTGAAAAAGCTCGGACTTCGCACCACATTGAAATCTGAATAACGACGATCTGCATCTACTTAAAAACAGGAGAACACACATGTCAAAAGGGCACTCCTTACAAGACCCTTACCTCAATGCATTGCGCAAGGAGCGCATCCCGGTTTCCATCTTTCTGGTCAATGGTATCAAGCTTCAGGGCCAGATTGAGTCTTTCGACCAGTTCGTGATTTTGCTGAAAAACACTGTCAGCCAGATGGTCTACAAGCACGCAATTTCCACTGTGGTTCCTGCCCGCAATGTTCGCATTCCGCAGCAGGCTCCGGGAGGAGAGGGCGAGTCTGAAGACTGATCCTGCCGCTTTTCCCGGTATTGCCACCCGCGTTTCCGAAGAGCCGCTCCGCGGCTTCAGGTGCGCGGGTGTTTGTTTTTCTGAGGGGTCGATTCTGATGACCCGGGAGTCTGTGCAAGTTGTTTGAGCGTCCTGATGTCGGCGAACGGGCCGTTCTGGTTCATATCGATTTTACTGCCCACGAGGATTCCGAGGATCCGGAAGAGTTTCGGGAGCTGGTGACCTCGGCCGGGGTGGAACCGGTGGCGGTGATCACCGGCTCGCGCAAGCAGCCGAGCCCGCGATTGTTTGTGGGCGAGGGCAAACTCGAAGAGATCCGTGATGCCATTGCTGCGTCCGAAGCGGACGTGGTGCTGTTCAATCACGCCCTGAGTCCCAGTCAGGAGCGAAACATCGAGCGTGAGCTCAAGTGTCGGGTGCTGGATCGTACCGGGGTGATTCTCGATATTTTTGCCCAGCGGGCCCGGACGCACGAGGGCAAGTTGCAGGTGGAACTGGCCCAGCTTGAGCACATGTCCACCCGACTGGTACGCGGCTGGACTCACCTTGAACGGCAGAAAGGGGGGATCGGTCTGCGGGGGCCCGGTGAAACCCAGCTCGAGACCGACCGTCGCCTGTTGCGTGAGCGAATCAAGTCAATCCACAAGCGCCTGGAGAAGGTCCGCAGGCAGCGGAACCAGGGGCGCCGAGCCAGGCACAGGGCCGATATCCCCACTGTCTCGCTGGTGGGTTACACCAACGCTGGCAAGTCCACGCTGTTCAACCGGCTGACCACCTCCACCGTGTACGCAGCCAACCAGTTGTTTGCAACGCTGGATCCCACGCTGCGGCGTCTGGAACTTCCAGACATCGGGCCGGTCGTATTGGCGGATACGGTCGGGTTCATCCGACACCTGCCGCACAAGCTGGTGGAAGCCTTCCGGGCAACCCTGGAAGAGACCACCGAGGCCAGCATTCTTCTGCACGTAATCGACAGTCATGATGGTCGTCGCGACGACAACATCGAACAGGTCGAGAACGTCCTGGCTGAGATCGGTGCGGACGAAATTCCCGTATTACAGGTGTTCAACAAGATTGACCTGCTCGATGGATTTACCCCTCGCATCGACCGGAATGAGGAAGGAATACCGGTTCGGGTCTGGGTGTCGGCAGTCAGTGGCGAAGGCCTGGATATTCTTTTCGATGCCATTGTTGAGCGATTGGCGGAGGACGTGGTGCATCATTTCGTGTTGCTCGGTCCCGCCGATGGCAAACTGCGAGCGTTGCTTCACGAGGCCGGCTCTGTCCTGAGCGAGGAACACCGCGAGACCGGCGACAGTGTGGTGGAAGTTCGCTTGCAGAACCGTGACTGGCTGCAATTGCTGAGCCGGGCGGGCATGAAGGAACACGAGATTCGCCTTGAAGACAGCCACGCCTGAAAGCGTAAACGGTTGCCGGGGAGAGGATAAATCCCTAGTATTTGCAGCCATTCGACAAGTATAGGAACGGAGAGCACTATGGCCTGGAACGAACCGGGTGGAAACCGTAACGACAACGATCCCTGGGGGACCGGTGGTGGTCGTCGCGGCAATGATCAGGGGCCGCCAGACCTCGATGAGGCGCTGAAAAAGGGCCTGGACAAGCTCAACAAGATGTTGGGTGGAAAAGGTGGCAAGTCCGGGGGCGACAGCGGCTCCGGAGGCAGTGCTGGCGGCTTTGGTGCTGTCATCGCCCTGGCGGCGATACTGGTTGTCGGTTACATCGTTTACCAGTCTTTCTACACAGTGGACGAGCAGGAGCGTGCGGTCGTTCTGCGCTTCGGCGAATATTCCCGCACCGAGGATCCGGGGCTGCGTTTCAAGGTGCCCCTGATTGACGACGTGCGCAAGGTCCGGGTCACCAACGTACGGACAGCCGAGTCCCAGGGCCAGATGCTCACCCAGGACGAGAACCTGGTCACCGTGGATCTGCAAGTTCAGTATCAGGTGAGTAACGCCCGTGACTACGTGCTGAACGTTCGGGATTCGAACCAGGCACTGGCCTTTGCCACTGACAGTGCGCTGCGGCACGAGGTGGGTAGCGCCACCCTGGACGAAGTGCTTACCGAGGGTCGCGCCGAGCTGGCCATCAACGTTGAGCAGCGGCTGCAGGCGTTCCTGCAGGAATACGGCGCTGGCTTGCGCATTGTCCGGGTCAACGTGGAAAGCACCCAGCCGCCTGCGCCGGTTCAGGATGCGTTCCGGGAAGTTCAGCGGGCCCGTGAAGATGAGCAGCGTCTGATCGAGGAAGCAGAAACCTATCGGAACAAGATTGTTCCCGAGGCCCGCGGTCAGGCCCAGCGCATGATTGAGGAAGCGAACGCCTACAAGTCACGGGTGGTCGAAACCGCGCGTGGTGAGACTGCTCGTTATCTGGATCTGCTGGCAGTGTATTCCGATGCTCCCCGGGTTACCCGTGAGCGTATGTACATTCAGGCACTGGAGAACGTGATGGCGAACACTTCCAAGGTGTTTGTGGACACCAAGTCCTCCAATAACATGATGTACCTGCCACTCGATCAGATGATCAGGCGCAACGCCGGATCGACCGGACGCAGCAACAGCACCGGTGACGCAGGCAGCATGACAGGCCAGGTTGATATCCAGTCACTGACCGACGAAGTGCTGCGCGAGTTGCGCAATCGTCAGGCCACCAATTCCAGAACGGGGAGATAATCAATGGGTCCGAAGAGTATTATCGGCCTTGCCGGTGCCTTGATCGTTGTTCTGGTGGTGTCGGCCAGCGTCTACATTATTCCGGAGACTCACCGGGGCGTTTTGCTGCGCTTTGGTGAGCTGATTGAAACCAACATCCCGGCGGGCATCCACTTCAAGGTGCCGGTGATTGACCAGGTGCGGGAGTTTGACGTGCGGGTGCTCACCATGGATCTGCCGGCCCGGCAGTATCTGACAGTCGAAAAGAAACCGCTGGATGTGGATTCCTATATCGCCTGGCAGATCGCCGATGTGGACACTTTTTATCGCTCCACCGGCGGTGACGAGTTCCGTGCCCAGTCGTTGCTGTCGTCCCGGGTGGATAACGGCCTGCGGAACGAGTTCGGTGTGCGCACCATGCACGAGGTGGTTTCCGGTCAGCGGGACGAGCTGATGCACACCCTGCGGGACCAGGTGAACGAGACCTCCGTCTCCGAGTTCGGTATCCGGGTTCTGGACATCCGGGTCAAGGCGATCGAACTGCCCCAGCAGGTCAGCGAAAACGTCTATCGCCGTATGGCAACCGAGCGGGAAAAGCTGGCCCAGGAGTTCCGGTCACGGGGTCGTGAGGCCGCGGAAGGTATCCGGGCCGACGCGGACCGTCAGCAGACGGTGATCCTGGCGGAGGCCTTCGCCAAGTCCGAGGAGTTGCGTGGTGAAGGCGACGGACAGGCGGCACGTATCTATGCCGATGCCTACAGTCAGAACGAGGAGTTCTACAGCTTCTACCGTAGCCTCACGGCGTACCAGAACTCCTTTGCCAACAAGGATGACATCATGGTCATCGACTCGGACAGCGACTTCCTGAGGTTCCTGAAGGATCCCCAGGGCGCCACCAACTGATCCGGGTTTAACGCGAGAAACCGGAATACCTTCGTATTCCGGTTTTTTTGTGCCCGACAACCGTGTAAAATTCGGCCGGTTTTGTATCGGGTTTTCTGACCCACGACTTCGCCGCAAATCCTGAGTGCTCCCCGCAGTCATCTGGGCTGTTGCGGGAATAACAGACAACGGAATCTCATGACAGTATCTGATCGCTGGTTACTGCCGGACGGGGTAGAGGACATTCTGCCGCCGCTGGCCGGACGGATCGAATCCCTGCGCCGGGACGTAATGGATACCTGCCAACGCTGGGGTTACCAGCTGGTCATCCCGCCCCTCATCGAATACCTCGAGTCCCTGTTTACCGGTACCGGGCATGACCTGGAGCTGCAGACCTTCAAGCTGACCGATCAGCTGACCGGTCGGATGATGGGGGTTCGTGCCGACATGACCCCGCAGGCCGCCCGTATCGATGCCCATACCCTGGGTCAGGAAGGTATTACCCGTCTGTGTTATGCCGGTCACGTGCTGCATACCCGGCCGCGTCATATGCTGACCGGGCGCACCCCGATCCAGGCCGGTTGCGAGCTGTTTGGCAGCGCCTCCGAGTCGGCCGATATGGAAGTGATCAGCCTGATGCTGGAAACCCTCCGGGTAGCCGGGCTGCCGCGCATTCACCTGGATCTGGCCCATGTGGCGATTTACGAGAGTCTGATCGGTGAGGCGGATTTTGATCGGGACACCGAGGAAACCATCTTTGATGCCATGGCCCGGAAGTCGGTACCGGAACTGGACGAACTTCTGGCTGACTGTCCGGAAGGGTCCGCAGGCAGCCGGCTCCGGAAGCTGGCTCGCGTGAGCGGTGGACCCGAGGCGCTTGTTGAGGCCCGGAGGATCCTTAGTGGCGCGTCCGAGTCGTTGGACGCGGCCCTGGACAAGCTGGAGCGGGTAGCGAACATGCTGACCCGGGACTTCCCGGAAGTGAGCTTCGGTTTCGATTTTTGTGAGCTTCGGGGCTACAACTACCACACCGGTCTGGTGTTTGCGGCGTATGTGCCCGGCCACGGGGACTCGGTCGCCAAGGGTGGTCGTTACGATGCCATCGGCAGTGATTTTGGCCGTCCCCGTCCCGCTACCGGCTTCAGTCTCGACATCCGGGCACTGGTGTCACTGGGCGAACGGACAGAAAAGAAAGGCGGCGCAGTTTGGGCGCCGGCAGATCAGGATCCGTCCCTGGAAGGCGCGATTGCCGGTTTGCGAAGCACAGACACAGTAATCCGGGCACTGCCGGAGGACGAGGGTTGTGACCCCGCCGCTCGGGGCTGTGACCGGCAATTGGTTAAGAAGGACGGCGAGTGGGTCGTCGAGTCGCTGGACTGAATTGAGAGAGAATCATGGGTAAGAACGTAGTTGTGCTGGGCACCCAGTGGGGTGACGAAGGCAAGGGTAAGATTGTTGACCTGCTGACGGATAAGGTTGCCGCCGTGGTTCGCTTCCAGGGTGGCCATAACGCCGGCCACACGCTGGTGATCGATGGTAAGAAGACGGCTCTGCACCTCATTCCCTCCGGCATCCTCCGCCAGGATGTGCAGTGCCTGATCGGTAACGGTGTGGTTCTGTCCCCGGAAGCCCTGCTCAAGGAAGTCCGTGAGCTGGAAGCCAATGGCGTCGCCGTCCGTGAGCGTTTGAAGATCAGCCTGGCGTGTCCGATTATCCTGCGCACCCACGTGCGCATTGACCAGGCCCGCGAGCGCGCCCGGGGCAACGACAAGATCGGTACCACCGGCCGCGGTATCGGCCCGGCCTACGAGGACAAGGTTTCCCGCCGCGGTGTGCGCCTGGGCGACCTGTGCAATCCGGCAGACTTCGAGGAGAAGCTGCGGGAGATCATGAGCTACCACAACTTCGTGCTCACCGAGTACTTCAAGGAAGAGGCCGAGGACATTGACGCCGCTCTGGAAGAGCTTCGTCAGATGGGCGAGGAAATCCTGCCCATGTCAGCGGATGTGACCGATCTTCTGCACGACTACCGCAAGCGCGGCGAGAACATCCTGTTCGAAGGCGCCCAGGGCTCCCTGCTCGACATTGACCTGGGCACCTACCCGTATGTGACCTCCTCCAACACCACCGCTGGCGGCACCGCCACCGGTTCCGGCTTTGGTCCTCTGTTCCTGGATTACGTGCTTGGTATTACCAAGGCCTACACCACCCGCGTGGGTTCCGGTCCGTTCCCGACCGAGCTGTTCGACGACATGGGCCAGCACCTGGCGGTGAAGGGTAATGAGGTGGGCACCACCACCGGTCGTTCCCGCCGGTGTGGCTGGTTTGACGCCGTGGCGCTGCGCCACGCCATCCAGATCAACAGCGTGTCCGGCATCTGCCTGACCAAGCTGGACGTGCTGGATGGCCTGGAAACCGTGAAGGTCTGCGTGGGCTACAAGACCCCGAACGGCGAGATTTTCCGTCCGCCCATCGGCTGCGACAGCTACAAGGACATCGAGCCGGTGTACGAGGAGCTGCCGGGCTGGAGCGAGAGCACCGTAGGCCTGACCAGCGTCGACCAGCTGCCGGAGAACGCCAAGGCGTACATCCGCTTCCTGGAGGAGCAGATCGAGGCGCCGATCGACATCATCTCCACCGGCCCGGATCGGATTGAGACGATTACGCTGCGCCATCCCTTCGGCGAGTAAGCGACAATTGCTTTACCTGAAACAGAAAGCCCCGCGACATGCGGGGCTTTCTGTTTCAGGGTTTGGTGGCAATAACCGTCGCTCGTTTCGGGCCCGGATAGCCCTCCACGGTTTTCGAGGGATCGTTCGGGTCGAGAAAATCCTGCAATGAATTGAATCGCATCCAGTCGGTGGACCTTTGCTCCTCGGTCGTGGTCTCGGTGACATCCACCACTCTCGCATCCCGGAATCCGGTACGCTGTAACCAGCGCAGCAGGGTGTCGCAACTGGGCAGGAACCAGACGTTGCGCATCTGGCCATAGCGGTCCTCCGGCATCAGGCTGAAGCCCTCGGGGCCGTCCACCACCAGGGTCTCCAACACCAGCTCACCGCCCCGGCGCAGGGTGCTCTTGAGTTCCAGCAGGTGGTCCAGGGGTGACCGGCGATGGTAGAGCACGCCCATGGAAAACGTGGTGTCGAAGATCTCCAGGTTGGTCGGCAGGTCCTCCATCCGCACCGGCAACAGATCAACCGGAACCTCTCCGAGATACTTCTTTACTGCCAGGAACTGGAACAGGAACAGCAAGCCGGGATCGATACCGATGACCCGTCGGGCCCCGGCGCCGTACATGCGCCAGCAGTGGTAGCCGGAGCCGCAGCCCACATCCAGTATCTGCCGGCCATTGAGGTCCGACAGGTGGGGCGCAACCCGGTCCCACTTCCAGTCAGAGCGCCATTCGGTATCGATGAAGGTGTCGAAGAACTGAAAAGGACCCTTTCGCCAGGGCATTAATCCCCGCAGTCCCGCCTCCAGCTGCTCATGGTCCGCCTCAGTCAGAGCCTGACCGCTTTCGAGGGTAACCGCCGAAACATTCAGCTGCCCCCGAACCTCCGAAAGCCCGGGCAGGGTTTCAAGCGCCCGCAGCCAGCGACCCAGGTCACCGTGGGGCGCCTCTTCGAATTTGTGAGTGAACTGTGTGCGAAGGCCCTCTGCCCAATCCTGCAGGCCCTGGGCATCGAGTTCGGACAGAACCGGGTTGAAATAACGTTGCCAGTCAAAAGTTGTCATGGGTGCGTTGCAATGATCATTCGGCCTTGATGGCCAGCATGGAGACGAAATTGAAACACTGGTACCACAGCAGTACCTGATCGAAACCGGCGTCCAGCAGGCGTTCGCGATGCGCGGCCAGGGTCTCCGGAATCAGCACCTGCTCGATGGCCGAGCGTTTCTGGCTGATCTCCAGGTCCGAGTAGCCGTTGGCCCGCTTGAACTCGTGGTGCAGGCGGGTCTGGATCTCCTGTTCCCGCTCCGACTCGAACCGGATCTTCTCGGACAGGATCAGTACCCCGCCGGGCCGCATAGCCGATGCGATGCGGGTAAGGAGTTCCGCCCGTTGTTCCGGTGGCACGAACTGCAGGGTGAAGTTCAGGGTGGTGACCGAGGCATTGCTCAGCTCGGTGTCCAGGATGTCCTCGCAGCGCAGGGTTACCGGCAACGGAGAATCATCCAGCGCAACGTAATGTTCGCAGCGCTCGATCATGGCGGCCGAGTTATCCACCCCGAACAGGTGGCAATCCCCATGGGCAATACCGTGGCGCATCGCCAGGGTGGATGCGCCCAGGGAACAGCCGAGGTCATAGCAGTTGGAGCCGGGCTGGGCGTACTGCTCGGTGATCACCTCGATCATCGGGATGATGGTGGTGTAACCGGGTACCGAACGACGGATCATGTCCGGGAAAACGCGAGCCACCGAGGCGTCGAAACGGAAGTCCTCCGGCTTGCGCTCGGTGGCGAACAGCCGGTCAGTGACCTGTTCGGGTGGTTGACGGCCTGGCTTGTCCTTACTCATCCGAGGCTCCCTGCTCTGGTACCGCTGGCCCGGTGGGTGAGGGCCGCGCGCACCGGACGCCACGGTTCTTGTAGTCCACCAGAATGCCCCGGAAGGAGGGATCCACATCGGCGGCAATCGCCAGGTAGCCGTTCTCGCACACCGCATGCAACTCCGAGGCCTTGGGCGACATCCGGAATGGCTCATCGGGTGTCACGTGGATGGCCTCGAATTCGCCGACCGGTACATGGTCCTTGTTGTCGGAGTGGTCGATCCGCCCTGATGCCTCCAGCGCCAGGATGGTACCCACGATGGAGACCACGGCGGTGACGATCAGGCTGCGGACGGTATAACGGGCTTCACTCTGGCTCATGCCTACCTCGTTGTGACGTGAATGGAATCTCGGTCAGTACTGGCCGGGGATGCTGATGGCCGGGGCCTGCAGGGCAGCCATCTGTTCCCGCAAGGACAGAATCTGGTCAGACCAGAATCGGGGCTGGGCAAACCAGGGGAAGAAGCGGGGGAAGGCGGGATCATCCCAGCGTTTTGCCAGCCACGCGCAATGGGCGATCTGACGGTAGCAACGCAGGGGCTCGATCAGGTGACGTTCCCGGCGATTGAAGTCCCGGAACATCTCATAGCCTTCCAGCAATTCACCAAGCTGGGCGCCGCGCTCATGATCCCCGCCGTTCAGCAGCAACCACATGTCCTGGATGGCGGGTCCGGTGCGGCAGTCGTCCAGGTCGACAAAGAGCATCTGCTCGTCCCGGCACAGAATGTTACCAGCATGGCAGTCACCGTGCAGGCGCAGGGTGTCCACTGGTCCGGCGTCGTCGATCCGGGCAGCGCACAGGTCCAGCAATTGTGGAATCAGGCTATCCCAGGCCGGTCGTAAATCCTCGGGGATCCAGCCACCCTCGATAAGTGACCGGTTATTGGTCTCGATACCATCCATCAGGGCAAAGGCGGGACGGTGATGAAAGGGTTCGCGGGCCCCGATGTTATGGAGTTGCCCGAGCCACTGCCCCAGCCGGAAAAGCGTATCGGTGACACTGGTATCGGGTGCGTGGCCGCCGCGTTGGGGAAAAACGGCAAACCGGAAACCGCCATGCTCCCCCAGTGTGTCACCGCCGGCCAGGACCATTGGCGCCACCACCGGGATACCCGCTTCCTGAAGCTCCAGGGTGAATGTATGCTCTTCGCGGATGGCAGCTTCGCTCCAGCGGCCCGGGCGATAGAACTTGGCAATCACCGGCGCCTGATCCTCAAGGCCGACCTGGTAGACCCGGTTCTCGTAACTGTTCAGGGCAAACAGGCGCCCGCTGACCGGAAAGCCCGTCTCTTCCATGGCGTCCAGAATGGCGTCCGGTGTCAGGGCATCATAGGGGTGGCTGGATACAGCCAGTTGCGGGTCATGGGGCATAGGAGTGTGGTTAAAAGCCTTTGTCGGTTTTCGATTTCATGTGCAGCAGATGATACCAGTTCTCGTCCAGTTCCCAGCGCACCTGATCAATGCCGGGGTCGGCGAGAACAATTTCACCGGCACGGGCCTGTACCTGCGCCAGTTGCCTTTCCGCCCTTTGCCAGTCCCGGTGGTTTTCCGGGAGATTTCGCATGCCCGGGAAAATTGCCCTCAGCGCGTCTTCCGTGGAGACACTGTGTGAGCGCAGAGAGCCCATGATGGCGGTGTCCCCCTCCACCCGGAGCACCCGATGCTGATAGGGGTAACCAGCCACCAGTTCGTCGGATTTCAGCAGCTCGGGCAGACTGATGACCTCGAAACTGCGCCATCCCAGCCAGCCCACGAACAGTGCAGCGACAACCATAACGGCAATAAACTGTTTGCGGTCCGACATCCATGAGGCTCCGTTAACATCTTCCTGGCTGCAAGTATAACGTTTATGGTGTTTCAGGTAATGTTTACCGGGCATTGAGAGTGAAATCGGGGGAGGGCAGCCGTTGACGGAAGCGGATATCCTGGAAACACAGACAGTGGTAATCGGCGCCGGCGTGGTTGGTCTTGCGGTGGCCCGGGAGCTGGCGGCGGCTGGCCGGGATGTCATCGTGCTGGAAGCCGGCAGCAGCTTTGGTGAGGGTATTTCTTCCCGTAACAGCGAGGTCATTCACGCCGGTATCTACTATCCCGAAGGCAGCCTCAAGGCGCTCCTGTGCGTGTCCGGGCGTGAGAAGCTCTACGACTACTGCGCCAGCCGCAATGTCGGGCATCGGAACTGCGGCAAATGGATTGTGGCAACCAGTGCGGACCAGCAGGCGAAGCTGGCCGGTATCCTCGCCGGCGCGGAGCGCAACGGGGTGACGCTGGAACTGTTGGAGGGCCAGGAAGTTCGTGCACGGGTACCGGGTATTCGAGTGGAGTCGGCGTTGTGGTCACCTGAAACCGGGATCATCGATTCCCATGGCCTGATGCTTTCGCTGCTCGGTGAGCTCGAAGATCAGGGCGGGCAGGTGGCGCTGAAGTCCCCGGTGCTATCGGCTGTGTCGGAACATGGACGCCATCGCCTGACCGTCGGTGGTGATTCGGCCTGCACACTGGTGGCCGATGAGGTTGTCAACGCGGCGGGGCTGGGAGCGCCGGCGCTGGCGGCAAACTGGCAGGGACTTCCCGATAGCCAGCGGCCGGAGCAGTGGTTGGCCCGGGGCGTGTATTTTTCCTACAGTGGCCGTCATCCCTTTGACACTCTGATCTACCCGGTGCCCGAAGCGGGCGGGCTCGGGGTGCATCTCACCCTGGACCTGGCGGGACAGGCCCGGTTCGGTCCGGACGTGGAGTGGATCGAAGCTGAGGATTACACCGTGGATCCCGGGCGGGTTCACCGTTTTGCCGAAGGAATCCGACAATGGTGGCCCGGGCTGGATCCGGCGCGTCTGCAGCCCGCCTACGCCGGCATCCGGCCGAAACTGAAGGGGCCGGAGGGTGGCTTCTTCGATTTCCGCATCGACGGGCCGGAGGAGCATGGCATTCCCGGCCTGGTCAACCTGTTCGGGATCGAATCCCCGGGGCTGACTTCCTGCCTTGCCATCGCGGAGCTGGTCCGGGACAAGCTGGACTGACCGTCGGCTTCGGTTCGTGTTCAGCCAGGCGTCCTGGCCAGGGCCCAGATTTCCACTTCCCGCGCGCCCGCCGCTTTCAGTGTCAGGGCCAGGGCCCGGGCAGTAGCGCCGGTGGTCACTACATCATCCACGATGGCCACGCGCGCCGGTGGCGTTCCCCGTACCTCGAATACATCCCTCAGGTTGGCCAATCGCTGGGTCCTGCTCAGTTCGCGCTGGGACTGCACCTGCTTGACTCGTCGCACCAAACCGGCATCAATGGGAATGCCGAGTTGCCGTCCCAGCTGCTCGGCGATGTCGGCGGCCTGGTTGAACCCCCGTTTTCGGCGGCGTTTCGGATGCATCGGCGCCGGCACCAGCAGATCAGGCATGGCGGCCGATTCCTCGGCCAGTTGGTCGGCGAGGAACCGGCCGAAGTCTGCCACGAGGGGGCGGGCGAACTTCCGTTCGCCATGGTACTTGTACCGGCCAATCATGCCGTCCAACGGGAACTGGTAACGCCAGGGGATTCGGGCCCGTTCGAACGGGGGTGGTTCCCTGCTGCACTCGCCGCATCGCAGGTTGTGTGCCGCCCAGGGCAGGGGCAGGCCGCAGGTATAACAGCTCCAGCGGTTAACTGGCAGATCCGCCCGGCAGGGGGCGCACAGGCCATGGAAAGCATTGGCAGACAGGCAGGCAACGCAGCGTCCTGCTTTTGCGGAGCTGTTAACCTTTAACTCCTTTAAGGTTGACAGCAGGTTTAGTCCCTTTATCATCTGTTTCATCCGTAAACCCAGAGACCGGGAAAGGTTAACAGGACTTGCACATGACCGCGAATGAACTGCGTCACGATTGGACGCTCCAGGAAGCCCGCGCACTTTTCGAACTGCCCTTCAATGACCTGCTGTTCCGCGCCCAGAACGTTCATCGGCAGCATTTCGATGCCAACGAGGTTCAGGTCAGTACCCTGCTGTCCATCAAGACCGGCGCCTGCCCGGAGGACTGCAAGTACTGTCCCCAGAGCGGTCATTACAACACCGGGCTGGAGAAGGAAAAGCTGCTGGAGATCGAGAAGGTGGTGGCCGAAGCCCGGGCGGCCCGGGAGAAAGGTGCTTCCCGCTTCTGCATGGGGGCCGCCTGGCGCAGTCCCACGAAGAAGGACATGCCCTACGTGCTGGATATGATCCGGGAGGTGAAATCCCTGGGCCTGGAAACCTGCATGACCCTGGGCATGCTGCAGGAAGACCAGGCAAAGGAGTTGGCCGATGCCGGTCTGGATTACTACAACCACAACCTCGACACCTCCGAGAAGTTCTACAACCACATCATTACCACCCGTACCTACCAGGATCGTCTGGATACCCTGGATAACGTGCGCAAGGCAGGGATGAAGGTGTGTTGTGGCGGCATCATGGGTATGGGTGAGGACGAAGACGACCGGGTCGGTTTGCTGGTTCAGCTGGCCAATCTGCCGCAGCATCCGGAGAGTGTGCCGGTGAATATGCTGGTTAAGGTGAAAGGCACGCCGCTGGAAGACGTCGAGGATCTGGATCCGTTCGAGTTCATCCGGATCATTGCTGTTGCCCGGATCATGATGCCGGCTTCCCATGTGCGTCTTTCTGCCGGTCGTGAGCAGATGAATGAGCAGATGCAGGCGCTGTGTTTCATGGCGGGAGCGAACTCGATTTTCTATGGCGAGAAGCTGTTGACGACGTCCAATCCGGAGGCGGATGCGGATATGCAGCTGTTCCGGAAGCTGGGTATCCGTCCTGAGCAGCGGGAGCAGTGTGCGACCGAGGAGCAGGAGGAAGAGGCGATTGCCGAGGCGGTAGAGTATGAAGCGACCCGGCATATGTTTTATGACGCTACCCGGGAATCTGCCTGAGTTGGTCTTTTCGCTTGGGCTTCGGTGCAAGTGAAGGTCGGGAGCTTCTTTCCGGGACACGCTACGAGCACGTCCATGTGCGCTTGTTTCGGGCCGTCCTTGGCCCTCAACAGTCCCGGAAAGAAGCTCCCGACCTTCACCCGAAGTTGGCAGTTAACCTCAACGCGCTAATGGTCGGACAGCGATGCGTAACTTTGCCAAAGAGATTGAAGAGCGGAAACAGGCCGGGTTGTACCGTACTCGCCGGTTGGTTTCGGGTCCCCAGCAACCGGAACTGACAGCCGATGGCAAATCGTTGTTGTCGTTCTGCAGCAACGATTACCTGGGTCTGGCTAACCATCCTGCCAACATCGAAACCCTGAAAAACGCCCTTCCGGAAACCGGCCTCGGCGGCGCCGCCTCCCACCTGATTTGTGGCCACCACGACGCCCACCATCAGCTGGAGGAACGTCTGGCAAGCTTCACCCGTCGCAGTTCCGCCCTGTTCTTCTCCACCGGTTACATGGCCAACATGGGCGTGATTTCCGCCCTGGCCGGTCGTGGCGATACGATTTTCTCGGACCGGCTGAACCACGCCTCGATCATCGATGGTTGCATCCTCAGTCGGGCCAGGGTGCGGCGTTACCCGCATGGGGATGTGTCTGCGCTCGAGGCGATGCTGAAGGAAACCGGCGGCCACAAGCTGGTGGTGACGGATGGCGTGTTCAGTATGGATGGCGATGTTGCGCCGTTGCGTGAGCTGGCCCGTGTTTGCCGGGAAAACGATGCATTGCTGGTCGTAGACGATGCCCACGGTATCGGCGTTCTGGGACCGGAAGGGCGGGGCAGTGTGCTCGATGCGGGGCTCAGTGAGGAGGACGTGCCTGTTCTCATCGGCACCCTGGGCAAGGCCGTTGGCACCAGCGGTGCCTTCGTGGCCGGTTCGGAGTTGCTGATGGACTATCTGGTCCAGAAAGCCCGGACCTATATCTACACCACCGCCATGCCGCCGGCTGTCGCCATGGCCACGTGCACCAGCCTGGATGTCATTGAGCGGGGTGATTACCTGCGCTCGCACCTGGAATCCCTGATTGAGCGATTCCGGGCCGGGGCGAGGGCGCTTGGTTATGAGCTGATGGCGTCCCATACCCCGATCCAGCCAATCATGGTCGGCACCAACGAAGCCGCCCTGTCGTTGAGCAAGGCGCTGGAAGAGCGGGGGCTGCTGGTCACCGCGATCCGTCCGCCCACGGTTCCCGCAGGAGAAGCGAGGCTGCGTGTGACTTTGAGTGCTGCGCACCGGATGGCGGACGTTGACCGGCTGCTGGCGGAGCTGAAGGAATGCCGGTCACTGATGCAGGCACCGGAGAGCGCATGGGCGTGATCCGCACGCTCCCGGAATCGCTGGGTCGCTTCGAGCTTGCGGCCAAACGCGATATTGCCAGGGAATTCGGCAGGGCGTCGAATACCTACGAACAGGCGTCGCGCCTGCAGCGTCAGATGGGCGATGCCATGCTGGAGCGATTGGCCCGGCAAAACGCCAATCCCCGTAGCATTCTCGACCTCGGCTGCGGCACCGGCTGGTTCACCCGGAAACTGGAGGCACTCTTCCCTCAGGCCAGCGTCGTTGGCGTAGACCTCTCACCTGGCATGATCGAAAAGGCCCGCTCCGCCAGCCCGAACGGAATTCAGTGGCTCACCGCAGACGCCGAGTCCCTGCCTTTTTTATCGGGCACCTTTGATCTGATTTTCAGTAACCTGATGATCCAGTGGTGCCAGCACCCTCAAGCCGTCCTCGATCAATGTCGCCGGCTCCTCAGGCCGGGTGGGCGACTGGCTGTATCCACGTTGTTGGACGGTACGCTTTGGGAGCTGAAACAAGCCTGGGCGGTCGCCGACCCCGGTCAGCCGCATGTGAACCGGTTTGAGCAACCTGAATACTGGCAGCGTTTGGGTGATGATGTGTTGCCGGGTTCCGAGCTGGTCACCGAAACCATTCGTCTTGCTTACGATTCTCCGATGGCGCTGAATCGGGAGTTGAAACTGCTAGGGGCGGGGTTTAAAGGTGCCGCAAGGCGAAAATCTATTACTGGTCCAGGTCGTCTTAAGGCCATGTGCTCGGCCTATCCCAAATCAGATATGGATGGGTATGTGGCGAGTTATGTGGCCGGTTGGACTTATTGGTCTTGCTAGGTTTTAGTTCGAAATAACTGGTGGTTTGGGCTGAGGAGGAAGAAGTGCTTTCCGGGACTGTTGAGGGCCATGGACGGCCCGAAACAAGCGCACATGGATGTGCTCGTAGCGTGTCCCGGAAAGCACTTCTTCCTCCTCAGCTGACACCCAAAGTAAAACTCCAAAAGGTCTATCCCCAAAAATGGCCAAAAAAACCTATTTCGTAACAGGCACCGACACCGGCGTCGGTAAAACCATGGTCTCCGCCGCCATCCTCGAGGCGGCCAAAGCCCAGGGTAAACGCACCCTGGCGATGAAACCCATCGCCTCCGGCTGCGACCAGACCCCCGAAGGCCTTCGGAACGAAGACGCCCTGATGCTCCAGCAGGCCATCACCGAAAAACTCTCCTACGACCAGATCAACCCCACCGCCCTGGAACCGGCCATCGCCCCCCACGTCGCCGCCCAGCAAGCCGGCAAAACCGTCACCGCCCAG